>DYTB01000017.1 GCA_020726185.1 Candidatus Odyssella sp.
TTTTGTTAAAAGTTTTTGACAATCAAACTTAATATCCCATGAATTAGTCGAATTTCTAAAAAGTAATTTTGCAAAACTATAAGCAACACAAGCCGTACCAGGAGGTTCTTTCTCTGCATGACAAAGAAGACGTCCTCGTACGCGGTTTGAGCTATCAAGCAATTTTAATTTTAGACAGTCTGTCCCATTATTGCTTAATACAGTGTCTACAAAAGCAACATGTGTTCCTGAGGGAGTGTTATCTGCTCTGGATAAAGGATCAGGATTGTAAGCATTATCAATGTAGATTAAAACATCACCCGATAGCACATCTGTGATTTCAATTTTTTTCCAATATTTTAAAGTTGGGAATGGTAATAAAGAATAATAATAAGGGATAAAATCTTGAGTGCAGTGTTCCGCGGGTAAATTTTGCAAAATAATTTTATGATTTTTCATTAACTCCTGGTGTGCAAGAGGGGCGCTTTGTGCAAGAACATGGGTCACAAATTGAAAACAAGAAAACGGTTTTTCTTGAGTTGCAGCAAATGACCTTGCATAATTGATATGGTCAAAATCGTTTGAACTTTGATGCTGACTGGCCATAAAAAAGAAAAAAATTAGTTTGAAGTTGAAATTTTTAAAAACTGTATATTACTGTGTGATAGATGTATCAGTTAAAGCGCTCAAGCGCAACTTTTTGCGGTTTGCTACTTCCACATAAAAAAAACGATAGAGTGATTTTGAAAAAAGTACTAGTGTATCCTCAGTTATTTCATAAACTAAGGCAGCGACTATGAATATAATGGTTAAAGATCTTGCAAAAATCAGAATGCTATTTGTTACCGTTATGTGTTTGTCGCATGTGTGCGCAGAACCTGATGGTAATCGGGTGTTTACTTACGAGCAAGCACTAGCAAAGTGTGATGAGCTTGACTTAAAACCCCCAGTTCCTGATGCAGATGGTCGTCTTCAAACTCTCAATAAAAGAGGGGCAGTTACTGCGACACCAGATTATGCAACTTTAGAATTTTTAAAATATGCAAAAGGAAAATCAGTTTTAGAAATTGGCGGAGCATACGGTAGTGTCATGCTTACTGCACTACATCAAAGCAAAGATACGAAATACACATTAAGCGATTTAGACGAACGCCACTTATTTATAGCATCCAAAAGATTAGCTAAAGAGATGCAAGAAAATAAATTGGATATCGATAGCGCTAAGCAAGTGCAGTTTATTCAAGCTGATATTACTAAGGATCAAGACATAAGCAATATTAGCACCTATGAAGCCATTTTTGTTGGCAGAGTTTTGCATTACCTGACTCCAGAACAACTTGAAGTGACTGTTAAACATTTGTTTCTTCTTCTTAAACCTGCAGGCCGTATTTTTGTTGTTGCAATTACTCCTTACGTAAAGCGTTATGAAAGCTTTATCCCCGAATACGAAAGGCGAGTAGGTGCAGGAGAAAAAAATCCAGGATTTGTTCAGTCACTGCAACCTTATCTGAACAGAGATGTAACTACGGAATCACAATGTAAAAATATTACAGATGATCCTTTCTTTTTCTTAGACGATAAAGTTCTAAGGTCTGTTTTTGAAAAAAATGGATTTAGAGTTATTGAAAGCACCATGAAGCCTCTTAGTTATGTGTCAACATCATGGGCGCTAGACGGACGTGAAAATGTAATACTGATTGCAGAAAAGCCGTAACATAATTTTGTAAAATCAAGAAAGCCAGGATGGATAGTTTTTTAAAAAGCGTCATTTTAGAATCTTATGGCAACGAGCCGCACCATAAAAGTAATAGCTATGAACTGGCTGATATTTTTATAAAAGATGGTGTAATAGAAAAAATTGACCGCACTGCCATAAGTGCTTTTGATATTTCATCTGAACATTTTTTTGTTACTAGCGGTTTTGTTAATAGTCATCTGCATCCCAATCAGTTACTTGATCGGCGCATGCTAGATGAACTTTCAATTACTAACTTGCTAAGTGCAATGCATATTGTGCAAAAAAAGAACGATGAAGACCGCTATCATCAAGCTATTTTCGTTTTACTTGATGTTCTGAAAAGTGGCGCAACAGGTGTGTACGCGATAGCATCGCGACCGGAGCCAGTCATTAGGGCTTTCAACGATATTGGCATTACCGGTGCACTTAATTGCGTTTTTAACGATGTTTGGGAAGGCAAAGGAAACGTTCCTGCTCAAATTAGTTTACAAGACGTAGAAAAGAAATTTTCAAAATACTTTGAATCGAATTGCGAAAATTTGAAAATTCACATTGGCTCTGCTTCTATTTTAACTGCCTCGAATGAATTACTAACTTTGTTCAATGACATTGCCATAAGGTATAACACCAGAGTTAATATTCATATGAGTGAGGGTATAGAATCCGTTGAGGCATGCCGTAAAAATCGTGGCACAACGCCAGTACGCTTATTAGAAAATCTTGGTATTTTAAATGAACGCTGGAATCTTATTCACGCTACAACCGTTGATGAAGAAGAAATTAAACTAATTGCACGCTCAGGTGCATCAGTCATTCATTGCCCTGTTAGTAATGCAAAAACTGGTGTTGGTATAGCGCCGATGCGTGCATTTCACAAGCATGGGGTAAATATTGCTATTGGTACAGATGCTTGTTCAAATAACAATACCAATAATATTTTGAACGAAGCCTATTTCGCTACATTACTTCATAACGCAGTGCATGAAGATCCTCTAGTTTTTAATGAAGAAATTATCTTTAAGTGGCTAACTACCAATGGTCTGAAGATTATTGATTCTCCTAGTACTGGAAAAATTGAGGTTGGTCAACGAGCTGATTTATTATTATAGTCACTAAAAGATCCGTGCTTTGTGCCATTGTCTTATGGAAAATTGCGTTCAGTATTAATCAATAATGCACCCGATGCTAAGCCACACACTGTTATGCTTGCTGGAAAAAAAATTATAGAAAACTATGTTTGTATCAATGATCTAGAAAAAATTGCAACGAATGCTATTAATGCATGGGCAAGAAGGGGACTCTATAATGAGCCCCATGTGCTTTTTAAGAATTAAAGAGTTACAATCAAGATTTTATTTTTACTGGACATAGATACACAAGGCAGATGGCTAAAAAGAAATTAGCAAGCCATTTATCGATATTGTCCAGTATCACGTATAAAAACGCATTATTAAAGCCAGTGGTATACATGAGAATGAAATTCATAATGGGTTGTCTGATTAAATCTCCTTTAAATCCAAAAAGAATGCATGTAACAAACAAGACCTTTATAAGCTTTGATTTTGCTAGAAGCAAATGTTGAGTATGGTAGTAAAGGAAAACTAAAAATCCAATCATCATGAAAGCAGTAGCGTAAGCCGAAAAAATAACTATTGGTTGATATGTAGATGGATCTACACTTGAATCACCTTGTGCAGTTATACTCCGCATTAGTTCTAAAATCGGTTTCATCGACTCTGCGGCATATATATGTGTTGTCAGCGCTAAGCCGGTTGCAATACAGATGCATATAAGGGCTTGAAGGGCCTTTTTATTTTTCATGAATCTACTCCTTAAATTCTAAAATATCACCAGGCTGACAATTCAAGGCATGACAAATGGCTTCAAGGGTCGAAAATCGCACGGCTTTGGCTTTGCCTGTTTTCAAGATCGACAAATTTTGAATGGTAATACCAACGGTTTCTGCCAAGTCTTGCAGCTTCATTTTACGACGTGCCAGCATAACGTCTAAGTTTATAATAATAGGCATAAAACTCTCCTTAAACAGTTAGCTGGTTTTCTTCTTGAAGCGCTTGTGCTTCCTGCATAACTAGCGAAATTACAACAAGTAAGAGCCCCAAAAAAATTGATTCTACGTTAGGAGTACCAAAACTTAAGCTAATACACCTATGACCAGGAGGGTTTGATAGCGTTGCTGTAAGTACCATAAGGGTTTGTGCAATGGGAATAAAAAAGATTCCATTTAAAAAAGCTAACCAACCAATTTTTTTGTAAATTTGCGTATTTTCATGTGTAAAAATTCTCTTTTTCTCATAAGCTGCGAATAGTTTCTTTAAAAGAAAAAAACCAAGAATATAGGGAAGTGCTTCTAGTAATTGTGCACAGCACCCGATGCCTTTTGTAAGGGTTGATAACTGAATGGTGGCTAAATTTATAGCTCCTTCTGGTGTTTTGATAGGCTCAATAAGAAGTCCATTGCGAATGGCATTATTTACAGGTGGCCATTCAATTAAAAGCCAAAAAAGAATGATATATGGTGCGGTGCTTACAGCTAGGCTGTGAAACATTTTTTTAAGATAGTGGCTTAGTTTTTCTAGATTTCTCATAGAATGCTCAATGTTGTTTATAAGAGCATTGTACGCAGAAAATTTTATTAGTCAATAAAAAATTATTGTTTATCAATAAATTTTTGCTGTTTGTTTCGCGTTTGGTGGTTTTGCTGTACAACAAATATTTTCACGTAACCTAACTGTATTGCGCAGTTTTTTAAAAATTCACCAGAAACCACAATATTAAAATCTTTAAAAGCAATATCACTTTTTTGGCATAAGGTAGTAAACGCTTTAATGACTTGTTCTGAATTTATAGCGACAGATCCGATATTTCTATTCTTTAAGGCTCGT
Source organism: Candidatus Odyssella sp. (assembly GCA_020726185.1). Lineage (GTDB taxonomy): Bacteria > Pseudomonadota > Alphaproteobacteria > Paracaedibacterales > CAITNM01 > CAITNM01. The sequence goes on from DYTB01000017.1 coordinate 4,621, forward strand.
GCAATTTCCGCAGTAAATTTTTCTACTTGTTCTGTTTTGTATAAAAGAATTTTTAACATTTGAAAGCCAAACTTAGAAAGCTCTTCGGCTATGTCATGGCGTAAATGCTCACCGCATCCAAAAACAATTACACCATCTTGTGGATCAAGATTATTTTTAATCCAGTTAATTAAATTGAGTGCAGAAGGGTAGGGCTTATCTGAAGGAGACGAACACTCTATAAAACCTACGCTCTTAGCTGTAGTTGCCGTAGCTATGCCTACGCCGTACACGGGAATGCTGCGATCCCAGTCGGAATGCTCAAGAGCTAACGCTCCGTTGGCCGATGTTAAAACAATGGCTTGGGGATCAACATCTAGCTGGTTTACGGGTAACAATCGTACAGACAGCAATGCTTGATGGTGCACTGTATACCCGAAGCGTGCCCAGAATGCTATTTCTCCACTCGTAGGTGGACGAGTGTTAGTCAGTAAAATGCTTTTATTTTTTGATACTTCCATAAGGTGAGTATGAGCATATTTTTGATGAGCAATAAACATGAAAATTCCCTATGGAATTTTCCATAGGGAACAAAAGTGGATTATTTACGAAAAGCTAGTTGAAGATTGGGATTTCTTTTAAAAAAAGCTCTAAGCATTCCTTTAGAGATGCCGAGTCCTTCATATATCTCAGTATCTCTAATATTCATATTCTCTCTAATCAATTTTTTAATTTTTTCATCAGAGACTTCAACTTCTTCAGTAGGGCGACGTTCATAATGACCAAACGTTCGCTTTTTTAAATGTTTAGCGTTCCTGTCTACGTGCTTAGAAACTTGCGTGGGTTTGCATCCTACTCTTCTAGCTATTTCGTTATGCTCCATGGTTATATCAGCTGAAAGTAATTTTTCAATTTGTTCTTTTTGTTCACCTGTTAAATTAGGTGCTTTTGGCTTTTGAGGTAGTTTAGGTCGAGTATCAAACTCAGTTAAATAATGCATCACCATTCCAGCGTTGATATCCTCTCCTGCATCTGCTGCTATTTGAACCTGAGTTTTAGATCTTTTTCCTTTTGCAACATCTGCATCATTTTGTGCTAAGGCTTCAGCAATTCGTGATCGTCTATCTTCAGCTAGTTGGGCTCTTAGCCCTTTTAAGTCAGTTCCTCGTCTGTCGATATAATGTGCTATCATAGCGTCTGTTACCCTAGGATGGGTGGAGTCTCTGTTTAGTTTTTCTGCGATCTCGGCTCATGTTAGAATTTTTGCACCTGGATTTATTTCAATAAGTCGAGCGTTGGTTTCTATAGCATCTCGAATTCGCTCATCTGTTATTTGTTGTTGGGTTTGATCTTGACGTGTATATTTTTTTAATTTGGGTTCAAATTTATCTACGTACACACTTACATCCCACTTTTTAATACCTGGTCCGGCTCTTTCTGCAATTTGTTAATAAGTCCAATTTTGGGTCCATTCCTCTTTTGGACCAAGTTCTTCAAACACATCACGAATCAAGCGATCTTTTTGCTGTCTGGAAAGTGATGATGAGGATGAAGCGGCATGTTCATGTTCAGAATCGCTGTCTTCATTTTCTGAGTCATAGTTTTCATCTTCTGATTCACTGCTGATTTGTTGCGCAGCTGTTTTTGGATAAAGTAATAAGGATTCTTGAACATTACCAACTCTAGAATCAATCACTATTGTTGATGAATCATTTCTGTCATCAATTTCAGAACTAATTACCCCTGATGAATCAAATCCTTCTGTCACCGCTGCAACAGGTTTTCGCGACTCTGGTAATCTCAGTCCAGATCCCCAAGCAGCTCTTGGTCTACGTGTTAGGGCTGAAGTGGCACTTGCAGCTGGAGAAAATGGAGTGAAAATATGTAATCCAGAAGGTATTGCGGCAGGTGTTAGGAGACCATCAATTACTGGTCCTAGCCCTACAGTTTCTACAGATAGTCCAGCTGGTGGTTGTCTTATAAGTGAAGAAAGACTAGGTGGGTTTGACGAACTAGATGCTATTTTTGTTGTCAACGTAGTTCTTGCTAGCCTTGACGGAGGCAAAATCCTTACCGCAGCAGAACTGTGGTCTTCATCATTATTGCTTTCTTCGTCACTACTGCTACTGTCAGTTGAGTTTTCAAGTGAAGCTATTCCAGCATTACGCATTTTGCCTTTTAGAATTTTAATAAGTGTCTTAGCGTCTTCTTTCTCTTGATTTTTCATTTTAGGTAGGGCTGTTTTTTTCGCTATCTCTGGTTCTGAAGATTGAGCTGCAGGTATTACAGCTGTAGCTGTAGGTATTATTATGCGGCCATCTGTTTCAGCATCTATTTCAAAACTTCCTATTCTAGGGCGTTTGTTCGATGATCTTCTTGGAGATATAAAATCTTTTAAAAGCTCAAGTGCATTATTATAATCCGCTGCCTTATTTCCTGTTGGAAAATAGTCATAATGTGCTACAAGATATGCTTTTTCATATAAAAAAGATTTTGGGGGGGAATTATACTTGTTTAGTAGAAACCAAATGTATCCGCGTTCTGTACTAGATGGGTCAGCTTCATCTAATGTTACGTGTCCATTTCTTATTGTGGATTTAAGTTTAAGGCGACGTAATCTGGCTTCATAAAAATTTAAATTACGTTCGTCGTTTGACCAGTTGACAATTTTATATAATAAAACATTTTTCGCAAGCGTGATTAATCTAATGTGATTATCGTAGTCTGTAGTTGTGCGGCTTAATGCTGCTGTATCTTTGAATCCTAAAAAACCAGAAAGTGATAAAACAATGTTTACAAATTTGTCTTTGTCTATCCATTCTTTTTGTTTGAGTCTGTCATCTGCGCCCTCATCTATTGGGCCAGCAATTTCTACTAATCTTTCATGAAGCTTAATGTAGGCATTGTTAGGGGATGTATGGTTGGATTTTCCTTCCAAAACTTCTTGAAGCTTTTGTGTGGGGATTCTTAGATCTGCCGCATGTGCTTTCATTCCAAGTACAAGCACCAAGGTAAAAATAACTAGTTTTATACTCATAAATTTTCTTTTATAATTAAGTTATAACATATATAGATATAGCAAAATTAAAAATCAATATAAATAATTTTAATAAATTTAATAAATATGTCTTATATGCTTCAACTTTACATTGAGAAATTTTATTTTTCTGTACAATTTTACAAAACTCTGTGATATTACGCGCATAGCAGATTCAACAAAAGGTCATGCCATGGATTGGGATAGATTAAGAGTTTTTCATATCGTTGCACAAGCAGGGAGTCTAACAGATGCTGGACATGCGTTGAATGTTAGTCAGTCCGCAGTTAGTCGACAAATTAGCAGTCTTGAAACCAATATTGGCGTTAGCTTGTTTAATCGTCATGCTCGAGGTCTGGTCTTAACTGAGCAAGGCGAGCATCTTTTTAAAATCACGCGTATTATTTTTGCGCACGTTAACGCAATTGGCACAATTATAAGCGAATCACGAGATGGTTTATCAGGCAGCCTAAGAGTGGCAACGACCATAGGTATTGGATCAGTCTGGTTAGCCTCGAGGCTTAAAAAGTTTATGCAAAACTATCCAAAACTACGACTAAATATTCAGCTAACTGATGATGATGTTGATTTTACAATGCGCGAAGCGGATGTCTCCATCAATTATCATGAAGCATCTCCAACTGATGATGTTGTTCAAAAAGAACTCGCGAATATTCGTATGAGCGTATACGCCAGCAAAGAGTATATTCAAACTCATGGAATGCCAAAAACTCCTGAAGAACTTGATCAACATAAGTTGGTTGCATTTGGAGAATCTGGAGCTCCAGCTTCAAATGCGAGCTGGTTATTGCGTTTTGGAACAAAACCAGGGGTGTTGCGTGTTCCATATCTATCAATTAACAATGCATATGGAATGCTTCAGGCTGTAAAAGCAGGGATTGGTATCGCAATTCTAGCTGATTTTATAGCGGCTGATCATGATGATTTAATTGAATTATTTACTGATATACAAACACCAACAATGACAATGTATTTCACTTATCCTAGTTCGTTAGATGGTTTAGGGCGTATTCGTGCTTTGCATGAATTTATTAAGTCAGAATTGGTAAAAAAAACAAAATAATGCCACATTTCCAGCTCAGGTGAATTACATTAAGGAACTGATGAAGCGTATATTTTCGCTTTTGCCTGGCGTAGCTTATCCTTCTTAACTAAATAGTAATGTTTCCATCATATATTGAGAAATACGGCTTAATTGTTTGTTGTAAGTATCAAAAACTCGCTTTCCGTCAAAATTTCGGGAGGCGAGTTTATTTTTGATCTAAATCAATTTATTTAATGGAGAAATTCAATGCAAAAATTTTTGTTAAGTTTAATGCTAATATCTGCACTTGCTGCAAATTTTGATGATAGAAAAGGGGAAGATTTTTAGACTTCTATTGGAACAGTGCATCGTTCAAGTACAAAATTATTTTTAACTGAACCTGATGGAATGACAGTATATAAAATGAAGAAGAGTAATCCAATAATGTTCAAGGCTGGGTCTACTATTGGTGGTATTGTTTTAAAAAAGAGATTATTAATATCACATGCGATGACAAGAGAAGAACTAGTCATGGCTCTTGCTGATTATATTGAGTAAAGCGATCAATCAGCTTGTGGTTATTGTATCGAAGTATTTTTTCAACAATTGGTAATTAAGGGTATGGCCTGGATTACAGGCCTCGTAGTGGCCAATTAATACATATTCTGCTAGTGCCATATCACCAATAGCATCCAATAATTTATGGCGAACTAGTTCGTCACTATACCGCAAGCCATCTTCATTCATGACAGCACCTTTGTGAATCACAACGGTGTTGTCAAGAGATGCACCTTTAGCAAGACCTGCAGCCCATAATTTTTGAGCGTCTTCATAAAAACCAAAAGTTCTGGCTCTGGAAATAAGGGTTGTGAAATCATCTTCATTGTATGAAAATTGCTGAAATTGTTCCTGTGTTAAATCTTCATACCTGTCAGTTGGAGTGAACTTTACACTAAATAGATTCTTATCGTATGGGCTTAATTGGGCCCATCCGTTTTCATTTTCGACTCTTATTGTTGTGGAAATTTTCAAAGTGTGACGACGTTTCGATTGACGAACTGTTGTTGTTTCTAAAATACCTTTACAAAACTCTTCAGAACATCCATCCATAATAGGCACTTCAGGGCCATCAATAGTTATGAGTGCATTTGTAATTCCTGTTCCGTAAAGAGCAGCTATAATGTGTTCAACAGTTGCCACTGATATACCAGATGCATTTGTAATTGTTGTGCACATGTTTGTGGTGCTCACCATTTGCCAATTAGCTCGAATGCGATTTGGCAGGTCTTCAATGTCTGTACGTTCAAAAATAATTCCGTGATCAACTGCTGCAGGGTGCACAATCATGCAAACAGCTTTTCCTGAATGCACACCAACCCCGTGAAAAATGACAGGGCTTGATACAGTATGTTGATTAATAAAATCTCGGCGCGAAAGTACTTTTTTTGCGTGCAGATCTGAAGCAATTATGTCAGGCAAAGTATTAGATTTATTATTAGCTACAGAATACATCAGTTCCCCACTAGTGTATGATGCCTTAAACCTAGTGTCGATTTCAAATAAAGATATATTACTAAATTTTACCTTTTTAAGAATTTATCAAGCAATGTTTTCCAAAATTTGCTAAATCTATAAATGATGACGGATATAATTTTTAATTTAGATTCTATTGCAGATGCAGCAAAGCATGTTGTTGGCAAGTTAAGGCCTAAGTTGCCCTTTTTGCTATATGGTGAAATGGGTGCAGGTAAAACTACATTAACAAAACATATTGTGGCTGCGTTAGGATATCAAGAAGAAGTCACAAGTCCTACTTTCACAATTATGCAACCTTATTTAACCAGTGCAGGCACACTTTGGCACATTGATTTGTATCGCATGGATGATGAGCATCAGATTGAAGAGCTTGGACTTGATGAGCTAAATATACAGGATATGATGATTATTGAATGGCCAGAACGTTTGGGTGATAAAATATTTTCTAAATATTTGAAAGGAACACTGTTGGTTCAATCTGATGACAGTAGAAAGCTTACTTTGGAGGCTAAAGAATGAATCAACGCATTCCTTATTTTTGGGGGCAATATGACCACTTTGATAAACAATTTCTTACAGCTGATTTTTCGCCTCGTAAATATTTTCGCTGGCAAGCTGGAAATACTTCTTTAGTCTTAATGGATTGTCCTGATTTGAGCTCTTTAAAAGCATTTATAGAAATAGGACAACATTTAACGTCGCAAGGTCTTAGTGCACCAGAAATTATAGAAGCAGATACAGAAAGCGGTTATCTTCTTTTAGAAGATTTTGGTGACGCAACTTTTACAAAAGTTTTGCAAGAAAGTCCTGGTAGGGAACATCAAATATATAAATCTGCAGTTGATGTTATAGTACATTTACAGGAACGCAATGAAAATCCCTTACCTTTTTTAAAGGCATATACTGTTGATTTCGGTCTAAATAAAGTGAAGCAATTTCTGATGTATCATTATCCAAAAGTGATGAATGATGAGGTCTCAAGCCCAGTTCAAGATGATTTTATTGGTGTTTGGACAAAAGCTTTGGAATTAGCTTTGCAAACAAAAAAAAATATTTTTTTGCGTGACTATCATGTGGATAATTTAATGGATTTGCCAGAGCGATCAGCTCCTAAAAACATAGGATTACTTGACTTTCAAGATGCAGTCTGGGCACCAATAGCAGGTGATTTAGTTTCCCTGTTGGGAGATGCCAGACGCGAGGTATCAACTGAATTGACTAACCTTATGTGGAAAAGATTTTTAGATGCCCATCCCAAAGGGGATCATCAAGAAATTTATATAGCTGGCAATATTTTAAGTGCAGTACGGCAAGTACGCATTCTTGGACTTTTTACTAGAGCAGCAACTGAACGTGGTGATAAAAGATTTTTGAATCGAATTCCTCATTTGTGGAATCTCTTTGAAAAATGCTGTGAAATTGAAGAACTGGAACCAGTTAAGCAATGGTTTGACCATAATGTTCCACAACAAAAACGAGTGATTCCAGCTATATGATGAATATTTCTTCAACAGCAATGGTGCTGGCAGCAGGTCATGGAAAACGTCTTGGCGATATTACTAAAAATACCCCCAAGCCATTAGTTTCAATTGGTAATACGTGCTGCTTAGACCTTTCGATCAATGCACTGAAACAGGCAGGGTTCAAACGAATTATTATTAATACTCACTACCTAGCAGATCAAATTGAAGCCCATGCAAAAAGCTATACCGATTTAGAAATATTATTAAGTTATGAGCCAATCCTGCTTGAAACAGCAGGAGGAGTGCGTAATGTTCTAACAGAATTTGGTGAGAAACCATTTGTAGTAGTAAATGCAGATATGTATTGGCAAGATTCTAACCCATCAATCATCCATCGAATGGTTGACGCTTGGCAAGAAACAGATGACTTTTGTTTATCTGTTACACCGTTAAAAAATGCACAAGGTCATTCAGGTAAGGGTGATTTTGTTATTGAAAATGGGTTGTTGCGTAAACCAACTGAAGATGACTCCCCATCAAGTCGTTACATCTATATTGGTGTTCAGCTTATTAACCCAATAGTGATAAAACGCTTAAAAATTGAGCCTTTTTCCTTGTCGGGTTTATATTGGAAAGCTGCTGAAAAAAAATCTCTAAGAGGTGTTGTGTTTGATGGCACTTGGATTGATGTTGGTAACGTTGATGGTTTGACGTTAGCAAGAGAGATTGTTGCTTGATAATTGACTATTTGCTAACGCACATTAAGAATTTTTATATTCTTTGGTTATTATTTGCAAGTCCTATACTCACCACCATCAGGCAAAAATCTGACACGATCTTGACTTGCATCAAATTTTTTAAAAATATCAAAAATGCTGTTAATTCTTTTGTAGTATTCACCAGAATTGCAGGCACCTGAAATTCTTAAAACTCTTCCAAATTTTCTTAAAAGGTTTGTTTGCATGCGAGTTAATCCATTTAGATCCTGAGTTAGGCTATGCCCATGAAAATTTTGATTAAAATGAAGATAGCCATCTGCTTCTATTCTAGTGACGGCTCCTTTTGAGGGTGTGACAACAAAATCGATTTCACAGCATAGATTAGGATCATACACATTGTTTTTCACTTTATATCTAGTTCCTAATTTAGATAATCGTTTTCCTATTTCTGCTTCAAAACCAGATACTGGTGTACCTCCACCATTGTTAATGTTGAGTACTTTTCTCATCTCTAAAATAAGTTTCCTTTGTCTTTTTAATGCATCTGTTGGTATCTCTTGAGTTAAATCAAAACAAGTGCTTGCTGAAAAAGCTGATTCTGTTTTGCATATAAAATCGAGTAATAAACCTTTATACAAATTTTTTCTGTTTGGAATAGATGTTATTAGGTTTCTTATTTGGTGGTCATCAGCGCATGTATCAAATAAATCTGCTAGAGCGTCAATTGCTCCATCAAGCGGAAAAATTAATTTCACAGACTTGAATTCTGTTTCAATGCTTTCTAATTCGCTGCCGCTCATCATATTATAGGCAATGACAATATTCGTTAAAACCCGAGCAACATCTTTGTTTTTTGCTTTATACTTTAAGTGATTAATTGTCTTTTTTTGATTCGCTACAATTTTTCCCAAATGAGCATGAAAATCAAAACCTGGATGAGAGGATGTACAAGCTCCAAAGGTTTGTGATTTAGGAAAATACTGAGATTGCGACATGGCATAGAATAGCTTTGTGTAATCTAAATCATTTAGTAGTTGATGATTGTAAGTCCACAACTGATATTCAAGCGCATCGAAGAGATAGTGATTTGAAAAAGAAGATTCCGAAAGAGCAATTGCACATCGAATAATATTAGGCAAATCGCTTTGATTAAAAGATTCAGCGCTTAAATTGCTATAAAGCCAAGAAGACATATTATGAAGTTTTTTCTTAGATTTTGGTCCTAGTGGAAGAACGTATCCCGTTTGTTTTCTATGAGTAGAAACTGTTGTTACAAAGGTGTTTAGAGAATCCAGTTGGTCTTTTGCTGACATTTTCTCAATTGTTTCCGTAAGCCATGAGGGCTTCGCTCGACTTACTAATTCATCTGTATCGTTAAAACGAGAGCTTGAACTACCTCCAAATAGGCATGCAGAAAAAATTCCTATAGCTAAAAAAAGCAATTTTGATGGTTTGTATATGAAATTCATGACATTTCCTCAAATTATTTATTAAGCTTTTGCTGTGAGTAATTACAATCCAGCAGTAAAACACTGCGTTGAAATACGATATTCTGTCAATGCTTGTTGAGTGAGGTTTATGTTGATGAAGGGGTTTTGAGTATTAAAACTCGGATCTGAGTTAACCAATTCTTAATACGCAATATGAGACTATAAAGATGCTAAAAAAATATCTTGTGTATCATGAACTGTATATTCTTTTTATTAGCTTTGCTGGTCAACACTACTTATGCAGGCGTAGATATGCAGGCTGAAAAATCTTCAAAACGTGCTATTTCTCCTTCTAAAATGTCCTATTGGGTTGCTGAAGAAGAAGAAAAACAGCAAAAACGAAACAAAAAATTTCGTTTAGGTAGTGGAATTAAGAAAGAAGGAAGCAGTAGCAAACCTAAACTAGTGCAAATGACGACATCTTCAACAGAGGAAAAAATGAGTCTAAGCAAGGAACCATCTCGCTATAATCCAGAAAGTAACAACGACCTGAAGCCTTTGCCTCAAAATACTCATAAACTTATTGCACAAGTAAGGCGACCTGACTATTTGCCTCAGCACCAAACTAAAATTAGTCATATTCTTACTCGCAAGCCTTAATGAAAAAAAATACCTTTTCCACATTTGTTAATAAAAAATTTAGCAAAGTTAGCCACAATAAAATAAAACAACACTACAATTTCTGTGAAATCAACAAGCGCTTTTGACAAATTAGACTTCTTAAAGCCGTTACAGCGGGCTCGCCTTGCTACTGTTGCGGCTGAAGAAACTATTATGTTTGGTGATATTATTTTTAAAGAGGGTGCTGATTCAGATTTTTTTTATGTGTTGGTATCAGGGAAAGTTGAAATTCGAAACAAAATTCGAAATGAAATTATTAAACAAAATGATTTTTTTGGCACAGAGGTGCCTTGTGGTATTGAGCAATATCTTTTCACAGCTACAGCTTTAAGTAAGTGCAAAGTTTTGAAAATTAAGAAAGATACGCTATACGACACAATCGATCAGATGGATTTACAAAAATTTCAAAAAAGATTTTTACAAAACTTTATTGGTGCCTTTTATCCAAAGAAATTTCTGATTTTCAAGAAAGATCTTGTTGAGCGATTATTTACTCAAGCTAACCGTTTTTGGGTTGATGGACTGGCTTGGATCCTTGCAGCAATAGTTCCATTTATTGTGTATTTTTTCCTTAACAAGACTACTTTGAATCACCAAAGTCAGGTTTTTTTATCTATCCTATCAGCCTGGTCTATTATTGCTTCTTTTCGGTTGATGTCAGATTACGTTGCAACAATGGCGACAATCTTTTTGCTTATTAGTGGTGGTGTGGTTAAAACGAAAGTGATCTTAGCGGGTTTTAGCTCTGGTAATTTTATTGTGGCTTTAAGTCTTTTGGGGCTTGCGAGTGTTTTGGTTTCATCTGGCGTAATTTACAGAATAATGATCAAAATTCTGAAATTTTGTCGTCCAAGTTATTATGGTGATAATCTTATTATGCTTAGTATTGGGGGGCTATTAACCCTTGGTGTTCCTTCGTTTATGTTGCGTGCGAATATGATGAAAATTTTTTATCATGACACCCTTCGTATTCGAAAATTATCAGACGAATCTACTCAAGCTCAAGCGTTAGGTTTTAGTGCATATTGCGGGGCAGGATTTTTTCTCAAAGCATACTAAGTGCTTCTATGATGCATTTTGTTTTATTAGGGTTGTTTTGGGGGCAATACGCCACTCAATTTGATTGGTGGGGATGGTTATTTGCATCGTTAGGTCCGCTTGCTGTATTGCTATTTGGGTATCTTATTTTGGTAAGCTTTTATTTTGGTAAAACATCTTACCCTCAAATAGAAAATGACAGATCACGAAACGCACATTTGAAAAAAATCCTCACTATTTTAGGTCCTGCATCACCTACTGAAAAAGCGTCATTTATTTGTATGTTTGGTGCAATTCTTAGTCTTGCAACAGTCAGTGTGCATGGCATTGCACCAGATGTTATTTGCTTGCTTATTTTACTGTTTTTATTTGTGTTTCAATTCATGAACGATAAAGGTTTTCAAACGCGTATAAAATGGGACTTTTTAATTTTTATGTGTGGACTTTCGGGTATTGCATTTGCAGCTAACGACGTTGGGCTTATAAGCTGGTTGGAAGACAATACTCGGTGGATGACAGAGTATTTAAATCATTATTTTTTTGAACTGACGACTTTTCTTATTATTTTTTCGCTGATGGTGCAATTCATTTTGCCACGAGATGTAAATATAAACATATTAAGCATTATGCTTATCCCATTATTTCAAAAAAATGGGATGAATCCTTGGATAGCAGTTTACATCGTTAATACTATTGGAAGAATTTGGTTCTTTGAATATCAAGAGCCTGAATATCGTATCTTTGCAAAACATGGAAAAAATTATTCAGTTGATTTTGCTAAAAAGCTTAAGAGCTCTCGTTTAAGGTTGAATATGTTTTACATTATTTCGCTATATGTTGGAATTTTCTACTGGAAGTGGATTGGGATTTTGCCATGGTAGATAATCTGCACACTGCAAAACTTAAGTCATCAATTATCAGCATATTAAAGGGAGTTGTTTTTGCAAGTCTTTTAGGACTTTTAGTTTTGCATAATCTAAGCAAGCCAAGAATTATGGTTATTCACAGCTATGAACCAACTATGGACATAGTTAAAGATTTTGATAATGGAACAAAAAAAGTTTTAGAAAATGAATTTGACCTGCTTATTCAAACCTATTACATGAATATGCTTAATAAAAATACAATCAAACAAAAAATTAATGCAGGCATAGAAGCAAGAGCTTCAATTGATCGTTTTAAGCCTGAAATTTTAGTTGCGGTCGGTGATGAAGCGCAGGAATTTTCTGCAAAATTTTATTTAGGGAAAAAAAACATAAGAATAATTTTTGCTGGCGTGAAAGGTGATTTTAAAAAACTTGGCTATATACCTGGCCAAAATGTAGGAGGAATTATTGAAGTGCCTCAAGTCCAGGAGCTTAATTTATTAATAAATAGTATGTTTCCAAGAAAAAAAACATTAAATTAGCTCACTTGGGAGATACGTCGACAATTGTTAATTTGACAGAAAAAACTTTAATTCAACACGCGTGGAAAAATGTTAAGTTTCAGGACTCAATCATGGTTGATGATTCAGTAAGTTTTAAAAGAGCTGCTGCATTTTTTAATAAACATTACGATGTGCTTTTGATTTCAAGTTATAAGCGGCTAAAAGATAGCTTTGATACTGACGATGAAATTGCTTCTGATGAAACAATGAAGTGGGTGACTGAAAATACTACTATTCCTATTATTTCAACAATGGGTTATGCCATTGAAGAAGGGGCTGGTGCCGCTATTGTATCATCGGCTTATGACCAAGGTGTGTTAGCAATGCGTTCTGCTCTGACAATGCTAAAAGTATCGTCTTACTTTCCAAATATAACCTCTAAGGTCTTATCTGTATTTCTTAATGATGATCACATACGTGAACGCAAGATTTTCATCCCCTCAATCTATAGGTCATTTGCAGCAGGTACGCAAAAATTATATGGACATAGCGCAACTCAAGAGGCGGGTCTATGAATATACTTCTTGCTTTGATGTTTATGTGCTGTTCAGTGGAAGGCAGAATTCAGATCCGTCAAACGGGGTCATCAACTGTGTACCCATTCGCAATCAAAATAGCGCAGGAATTTTCTAAAAAAATAGGCCACATTTGCCCTTTTGTTGAAAGTACAGGTACTGGTAGTGGGTTTGCTGATTTTGCTCAAGTACATAATGGTTTCGGATATGATATAACGAACGCTTCAAGACCAATTAACCCAAAAGAACTTGCAAAATGTAAGGAGTCTGGAATGGCTTCAATTTTAGAAGTTTGTATTGGTTATGACGGAATTGCATTTGCGGCTAAAAAAAACCTGACAGGCTTTAATGCACTGCGTTTAAAAGACATTTTAACTGCGGTTACAAAAAAAATTACTAATAGTAAGGGAGATATAGTTGATAATCCTTACAACCAATGGAATGAAATTAATTCCAGCTTACCTAATTTACCCATTCGTATTCTAATCCCTTCAAAATCTCATGGCTCTCGAGATGCTTTTGAAGCAATGGTGATGCATGGACAAGATGTTCGAAGTGAACCCGAGCTACGAGAAATTAATGATTATGAAGCTGCTGATAGTCATCATTTACTTTTTGATTTCCTGGACAATAACCCAACTACAATGGCTTTCGTCGGTACTAATTTGTTGGATGATCATGCGCAGATTAAAGCAATGCAAATAGATGGAATAGAGCCTACCCAATCAAACATCCAAAATGGTACTTATCCAATGGTGCGTAAGCTATTTATTTATGTTAGAGACAATAAAACAGAGGGTTTGCAAGACTATATTGATGAATGGCTAAGCCCAGCTGCTATTGGCAAAGATGGTTATCTTACCAAAATGGGACTGATTCCTCTTTTGGAGGGGGTTGAAAAGCGCAGAAAACTATGATTTTTTAGTTGGCACAAATTTTGCATAGTTTAAGCAAAAGGAGGTGTCATGAATAAGTTTTTAATTGCGTTGATCTTATGTTGTTTAGCTTTATCTGCAAACCCACAATATAATGCATTTATTGCAATGCAAGAAAATGCTCATGGTATTCCAGCACATTTATTAAGGGCCGTATCTCATGTTGAATCTGGGAGAGTAATAGGTGGTTCTGTTAATGCTTGGCCTTGGACTATCAATGTTGAGGGCAAAGGTTACATATTCAAAACGAAACAGGAAGCTATAAAAGCAGTTGAAAAATTTCAAAGAACGGGTGCTAAAAGCATTGATGTAGGAATATGCAAATTAACCTACGTCACCACCCACATGCATTTCGTAATCTTGAAGAAGCATTTGATCCTCAGCTAAATATTGCCTATGGCGCTAAATTTTTAAAGCAACTATTTCTTCAGCATAAAAGCTGGAACTTGGCTGTTGGTCATTATCATTCTGCTACTCCTAAATTTCACAACGCATATAAGCAACGTGTTTTAAGTGGCTGGATGAAACTTTGTGGTAGCAATAAAAAAGACGGACCTCGTTTAGAACAAACAGTTATGCAATTTGATGATATTTCTGATATAGACGATGTGCCGAAAATAACAAGAAAAAGCACACCAAGAGATATTCGATCTTTTGCTAAGGTTAAGAAGGTTTATTATTCTTTAAATGGGAATGGACCTGCTCATTCTATAAGCACTGAAAAGTCTAGTTATGCGTTGGACAACGCGTCTGGCCGTCAATATTATTCTTTGGATTAGGCATTTCAAGGTCTATGATATCTTCATTATAAGCTTGTTAAATAAGCAAAGTGCTTTTGTTTGAGAATAATATCACCGATATCTATGGCGCTGCAGGCCAAAAGTGGCTAGAAAATTTGCCGAACATGGTAAATGACCTTGCCACGAACTGGCATTTGTCAGACCTTAAACCGGTTGAAAATCTTTCATACAACTATGTTCTTTCTGGCTTTCAAAGTGAAAACCCCATTATTTTAAAGCTGAGTCTTGATACCAAAGGTTTGACCATTGAAACTTCGGCGCTAAAAGCATTTAAAGGTCGTGGTGTGGTAGAAGTGCTAGACCAAACAGATGGTGCCCTGTTGATTGAGCGTGCCATTACAGGGCATTCGTTGAAAGAGTTTTTTTCAAATCGTGAAGATGAAGCCATCGCAATTACAATTAAAGTGATTAAAAAACTCTACAGTTTACCAAAAATAAATCAAAAAGGGTTTTTAACTATCAACGATTGGCTTGCCACCCTAGATAAACCATGCGAACAGCTTGGCCAAAGTTTGATTAAAGCAAGAACGTTACGTGATGAATTACTAAATACTACCGATGCTCCCATTTTGCTGCATGGCGATTTACATCACGATAATATTTTAGCCCATGACAACAATTGGAAAGTTATTGATCCGAAAGGTGTCATTGGTGAGCTTAGCTATGAGGTGGGATGTTTTATCAGAAACCCTTTGGACGATTTGCCGAGCCACCCTGATAGCTTAAAAATTATAACGAACAGAATTAATGCGTTTTCTAAAAATTTAAATCTTGATCCAGATAGAATTGCAAAGTGGTGTTTTGTACAGGGCGTGCTTGCAACTGTGTGGGCTCTGGAAGATAATATCAATCCAACCAGCTTTAAATATTTAACAGAAATTTTTGATAAGCTAATGGTTGAATAGATCTGAAAAGGCTTAAATGTGAAATACAAGATCTTAATATGGGATAATGATGGCACAGTAACTGGTTCAAAAAATCCAAATGATGCCTCAGTTAATGCAAAAGTTATTTTACCTAATGTTGAAAAAACAATGGGTGGTGCCGACTTTAATTTTATCATTTCAGGATTTAAGTCTCCAGAAAGCGAGTCTCAAAATTTTGATCCAGAAAAAATAACAGCAGTATTTATTGACCTTATGAGTAAACTTCCAATCAATGCGGCTGCTTTTTCTCCTAGTATTGGAGGTGTTGCTTGTTACGTTGTGATTAAACGTTTTGACAATAGTATTTATATTAAAAAAGCTCACGAAGATCCCCGTTATAGAGAATTCATTGGTCAATTTAAAAAGCCTGGAATTGGAATGTTTGTTGTGATAAAAGACATTGCTCAAAAAGAATTCGGTCTAACTGTTGATAAAAACAGTAGCGTTATGATTGGTGATACTTGGCATGATGAAATAGCTGCAAAAGACTTCGGAATTTTTTTTGTTGATGCAAAAATGCTTCATGATTCGGAGTTGTATATATTATCTTAGCTAAATCATTTTCCGTAAAAATACTTTGATTTTTCACGTGGCCAATCTTTCGTTAAAATTTTAATTATACGTACATAAACAAAACTGTTGAGTACGTTATGAACGTAATTTATCGAAAGGTGCTAGGGTATAACCCTTTAAACGATACAGTGTATATGTCTCCAAGGATGAGACGCTATTTTCAAGACAGATTATATAATGAGTTGCAGAAAGTGCTTGAGGAAGAGCATTTGCTTTCTTTGTCATTTCCAGAAGATGCAAACCGCGAACCAGATTTTGTTGACCAAAGCACCATGGATGGCTTGCGTTTTAATCATCATATGTACCAGGAACATGAACAAAATCTTCGTCATGAAATAGAGGCTGCTCTACAAAGATTGGCCGACGGTAGTTTCGGGTACTGCGTGGCTACGGGAAAGCCTATAGGTATTCAAAGGCTTACCGCAACTCCTTACGCAATGTATTGTTTTGATGTGCAAGCAGAAAAAGAAGGTTACCGGCAAAGCAGCTGGGGGTAGGGGCTATGCTTTCTGTTTCTCGTGATTAATTAGCCATTTTTTGCGAGAAATTCCTCCGCCATAGCCACCTAGCTCACCATTGGTGTTGATGATGCGGTGGCAAGGGATAATAATAGCAAGTTGATTGGCACCGTTAGCATTGGCTACGGCTCTGTATGCGGTTGGTTTGCTGATTGCGGCTGCCTGGTCGCCGTAACTTCTTGTTGTGCCAAATGGAATACGCATAAGTTCTTCCCAAACAAGTTTTTGAAAAGGGCTTCCCATAAGGAGGATTGGCGTTTTGAAGTTTTTCAATTTGCCCTCAAAGTACAGTTTGAGTTCTATTTCAATTGATTTAATGGGGTCAGTAATACCTGGAATGATGGCAGATTTGGTTTTTATGCGAAGTCGCTCTATTTCACGCTCTAGGCCACGTCGCTCAACAAATTCTAATAAATACAAAGCCTCATCATCAGCAATTGCAAGCATAGGGCCAAGGGGGGAATCTAACCAAGATGCTTTTAGAACATTATGATGATTCCTAAAATTAGTAGGTGCGGCTCCCATGATTTTGGAAAAGGCATCCCTGAAGCCACTGCTTGATTCATAACCTGTTTCTAATCGCGCATCAGTCACTGTTTTTCCTTCTCTAATTTGTTTCATTGCAATCCCCATACGTCGTGCTCGGGCATATTCTACAAATGTCATATCAAATCTTTTTTTAAATTGGCGACGTGCTGTTGATGCATCTACACATAATTCATCAAAATCACGTGTCTTCCAGCGTTTCTCAGGATTGGCTTCAACAGCATCAACAAGGATACGTACCAAATCTGAAACATGATTGGGATGAGACAGAGGACGACAGCGCAGGCAGGGCCTAAACGAAGCAAGTAATGCCTCTTCAGCTGTTTGATAGAATTCACAATTTTCAAACTTTGGTTTTCGCGCGGGGCACGTTGGGCGGCAAAACACTCCCGTTGTTTTAACGCCTACGTAAAATACACCTTCATATTCAGCATTTTTATTGAGTAGTGCCTTGTAAAATTCTTGTGTTATCTCATTTGTTAACATTTTCATCCGATTCATCAGAAGCTCAACAGCTTTGATATATCATAATGATTTTTAAAAATCCTGCGACCGAAAATGAGGCATTGATTTTTTTATTAAGAAATCACTATGTCAATTCCAGACTAAATCAACATATTCACAAAATTTAAAATTGTGTTTGCAATACCAAAAATAAGTTTGTGAATTGGACCGCTGAATATCATTAAGGTACTTATCACAATTACTAAGCCAAATCGTTCAAAGAAATAAAACAATTTATGATTCTGCGGCAAAAAGCAGGTGATCATTCGTCCGCCATCAAGAGGTAAAATTGGCAATAAATTAAAGGCGGCCAAAATCACGTTAATCTGTATAGCTGCATTTGCTACCTCAAGGTTAAAAATTCCTACTTTCCACAGAATACTTGCGGTAAGGGCTAAAAGTATGTTCATTAAGGGGCCTGCAAATGCTACGCAAAATACGCCAAATCGTTGCGGCCTAAGGTTCATAAAATTTACTGGTACAGGTTTTGCCCAACCAATTAAAAACGGGGCGCCTGTGAAAAACAATAAAAAAGGTAAAATTATTGAACCCATGGGGTCAATATGCTTAATTGGATTCAAGCTTAAACGACCTGCATATTGAGCAGTGCGATCACCAAAAATATAGGCCATTAAACCATGGCTAAGCTCGTGAAGCACAATAGCTACCGCTAAACACGTTATTTTTAGTAAAATTTCCATAATTTCTCGTTATTTGGTGTTAAAGATTAACAATGTGTATCATTATTACCATATCAAGTTTGCTTACACATCTTTTTTATGAATTTCAAGACTTGAAATACAACTTTTTTTGCATATTAATAAGAACACCATCTGATATCAGAAATGTACCTCATTCTTAAGCTTTTGCCAAAGAATTGTACTTTTTGCATCATTTAGTGTGTGCATCTTAATATTTAAGCAGTGAGGTTTCAATGAAAATACACCGTCGTTTTACGGTCGCAGGACAGTCCCCATATGAAGGAATTGATTTCCGCTTAACTACTAGCGAAATTAAAAATCCAGACGGTTCTGTTGTATTTCTTCAGGAAAACATTGAAGTGCCTGCACATTGGTCGCAAGTGGCAAGTGATGTCATTGCCCAAAAATATTTTCGTAAAGCTGGTATCCCAGATGATTTAGTAACCGTAAAGGAAGATGACGTTCCCGTTTGGCTTCAACGTAGAAAAGCAAAAGCAGGGAGCTCTGTTCGTAGCGAAAGATCTGCAAAAGAAGTTTTCAGTCGTTTGGCCGGAACTTGGACTTACTGGGGATGGAAAAATGGGTATTTTGACTTAGAAGAAGACGCACGTACATTTTATGATGAAATGCAGTACATGTTATGCATGCAGGTTGCAGCACCAAATTCACCGCAGTGGTTTAACACTGGTGTTTATTGGGCTTATGGTGTTGATGGCCCTGCTCAAGGACATTTCTTCGTTGATGAAAAAACAGGTCAGCTAAAGCAATCAACATCTGCATATGAACGTCCACAACCACATGCGTGTTTCATTCAATCGGTAAAAGATGATTTGGTTAACGACGGCGGCATTATGGACCTTTGGGTTCGCGAAGCACGTCTATTTAAATACGGGTCTGGCACAGGGTCTAACTTTTCAAATTTACGTGGCTTTGGTGAAAAGCTATCTGGTGGTGGTTATTCTTCAGGTTTAATGAGTTTTTTACGTATTGGTGACCGTTCAGCTGGTGCTATTAAATCTGGTGGAACGACAAGACGCGCTGCAAAAATGGTGGTGCTTGATATTGATCACCCAGATGTTATTAATTTCATTGATTGGAAAGTCATTGAAGAACAAAAAGTTGCTGCACTGGTTACTGGTTCAAAGTTAAACCAGCTTCATTTGAATGAAATTATTTCGGCTTGTATTAATAATGATCTTAAAGAAACAGATCGTTTTGATCCAAAAACCAACCCTGCGTTGAAAACAACCATTCGCGCTGCACGCGCTGTATTGGTTCCTGAAAATTACATTAAGCGTGCTATTCACATGGCTCAGCTAGGGTACACTAGCTTCCCATTCCCATCTTATAATACTGATTGGGATAGTGAAGCTTATGGAACAGTTTCAGGCCAAAATTCAAATAATACAGTCCGCGTTACTAATGCCTTTTTAGAAAGTGTTTTAGAAAATAAAGAATGGAGCTTAACTTCACGTACAAATGGTGAAGCAGTTAAAACGCTACCAGCAAAAGAATTATGGGATAAAGTTGGTTTTGCTGCTTGGGCATGTGC
The DNA here is from genome assembly GCA_020726185.1 of Candidatus Odyssella sp. Taxonomy (GTDB): domain Bacteria; phylum Pseudomonadota; class Alphaproteobacteria; order Paracaedibacterales; family CAITNM01; genus CAITNM01. The sequence continues at coordinate 24,548 of DYTB01000017.1, forward strand.
AGATCCAGGTATTCAATTTGATACAACCATTAACGAGTGGCACACTTGCCCAAATAGTGGACGAATTAATGCATCAAATCCATGTTCTGAATATATGTTTATTGATGATACCGCATGTAACCTTGCTTCAATCAACCTTGTTACATTATACAAAGATGGCCAGTTTGATATAGCAGCATTTGAACATGCTATTACCCTTTGGACAGTTGTTCTTGAAATTTCTGTGCTTATGGCGCAATTCCCATCTCGGGCAATTGCTCAGCTATCTTATGATTTCCGTACGCTTGGTTTAGGATACGGTAACCTAGGTGGTCTATTAATGGCTATGGGTATTGCTTACGATAGCCCAGAAGGCCGTTGTATTGCTGGAGCACTAGCTGCAATTCTAACCGGTGTAAGCTACAGAACTTCTGCACTTATGGCAAAAGAACTTGGGGCATTCCCAGGCTACGCAAAAAATAAAGATGCGATGATCCGTGTTATGCGTAACCACCGTCGTGCTGCATACGGAGAAACTAAAAATTATGAAGGTCTATCAATTCTACCTGTTCCGCTTCGTGCAAGTGATTGTGCTATTCCAGGATTAATTGAAGCGGCTTGCCAAGCTTGGGATGAAGCTGTTTCATATGGTGAACAGTTTGGTTACCGTAACGCTCAAACCACGTGTATTGCCCCAACTGGGACTATTGGATTGGTGATGGATTGCGACACAACAGGTGTTGAACCAGATTTTGCTTTGGTTAAATTCAAAAAACTTGCTGGTGGTGGGTACTTTAAAATTATTAACCAAATGGTCCCTTCAGCATTGAAAGTTTTGGGTTACACTCCAGAGCAAATGCTGGAAATTTCTAATTATGCCGTGGGCTACGCATCACTTGAAAATGCGCCTGCAATTAATCACACATCTTTAAAAGCAAAGGGATTTACCAATAAAGAGCTAACGGCAATTTCCACTGTGTTGAAATCAGCTTTTGATATCAAATTTGTCTTTAATAAATATACTTTGGGTGAAGATTTTTGCAAAAACACACTAAAGTTAACCGATGATCAATTATGTGATCCATCTTTTGATATGCTGACCCATCTTGGGTTTAGTAAACAAGACATTGAAGATGCCAATACTTATTGTTGCGGTACAATGACTCTAGAAGGGGCGCCTCACTTAAAAATAGAACATCTTCCCGTTTTTGATTGTGCAAATCCATGTGGACGTATTGGGAAACGTTTCTTGTCTTTCGATAGTCATATTGAAATGATGGCAGCTGTTCAGCCGTTTATAAGTGGTGCTATTTCGAAAACTGTGAACATGCCAGCTCAAGCAACTGTTGAAGATTGCCAATCAGCTTATATGAAATCATGGCGTCTTTGCCTAAAGGCAAATGCTTTGTATCGTGATGGTTCAAAGCTTTCTCAACCTTTAAGCAGCATAAGCTTTGATGAAGACGAAGCGGAAGAAATTGCACAAATGCCACAAACGCAAAAAGCTCAAGTGGTTGCTGAAAAAATTGTTGAACGTATTATTGAACGTGTTGTTTACGAATCAAAACGTCAAAAATTGCCAAACCGTCGTGGTGGTTATACTCAAAAAGCGGTTGTAGGTGGGCACAAAATTTATATTCGCACTGGTGAATATATTGATGGAAAATTAGGCGAAATTTTCATTGATATGCACAAAGAAGGGGCCTCGTTCCGTTCTCTAATGCATAACTTTGCTATGGCCATTTCTATTGGTTTGCAATATGGCGTTCCACTAGAAGAATATGTAGAAGCCTTTACATTCACTCGTTTTGAACCATCAGGAATGGTTGAAGGAAACGATTGGGTTAAAATTGCAACGTCAATTCTAGACTACATTTTCCGTGATTTGGCTATTAACTACTTAAGTCGTCATGATCTTGCGCATGTGCAACCAAGTGACTTAACGCCAGACACAATTGGTGACAGAAGTGACTACATGGTTAATCGTCAGAATGAAAATGAAGAACCATTATTAGTAGAAACAACAGTGAGTATTTCTGATGAGATCACTTCAATGGATGGATATACAGAGAGCGTTGAAGTTAAAGCCACTGGCACTTATGGTGCTTCAAATGTTGTATCTTACGCATCTTCATCAAAGCGAAAAGCAGAGAAATCTACTCAAGCAAAGCTGCAAGGCTACGAAGGTGATTCATGTGGTGAATGTGGCAACTTCACTATGGTTCGTAATGGTACGTGTTTAAAATGCGTAACATGTGGTTCTACTAGTGGTTGTTCTTAAAATACTTGGGATCTGTCCTGCTATTTACTAGCGGGACAGACGCAACGAAACTTATTAATTCGCGAGATTTACGCTAATACTATGACCTGAAGCATGATAGGAAAATGTATGGAACCACTCAACACAGAATTAGTTGTTATTGTAATTGCCTTATGCACCTATTTTTTTGCAGCAATTCCTTTTGGTTTGGTATTTGCAAAAATTGCTGGTCTTGGAGATATTAGAAAAATTGGTTCAGGCAATATTGGTGCAACAAACGTTCTGCGCTCAGGTAATAAAAAAATTGCAGCGCTGACACTGATTTTTGATGCATTGAAGGGTTCTTTAGCTGTGCTAGTTAGCTCGTACTTTATTCCAGGACATGAGTATACCATTGGTTTTTTAGCAATCTTTGCTCACATTTTCCCGGTGTATTTAAAATTCAAAGGCGGGAAGGGTGTCGCTACGACTTTAGGAGTTTACTTAGCCTGGGACCCAACTTTTGGTTTGCTGGTTTTGACAACGTGGTTGCTTACTGCGAAACTATTTAAAGTTTCTTCACTATCTGCGCTTGTGGCAGCTTTATTAGCTCCATTCTTCGCCTATTTTCTTGGGGTTGATTCTGCTGTTATTCCTTTTACAGCTTTAATTGCAGCGACTCTTTTGTATACGCACCGTGATAATATTAAAAGACTTGTAACAAACAAGAATCAGTAATTTCATAAAATATGGTACAGCTTACACACATTTATACCCGATCTGGAGATACAGGCAGAGCATCTCTCGGTGATGGCACAAGACGAAAAAAATCTGATGTTCGCTTTGAAACCATAGGAAATGTTGATGAAGTTAATGCCTATTGTGGATTAATTGCAGTAGAGTTACCGACAGCGCTTCAAAAACTAATCACGCATATCCAAAATGATTTATTTGATTTGGGCGCTGACTTGGCTGTTCCGCAAGGAGAAGCGTTGCGTATTGGCAATAATCATGTAGAATTCTTGGAAAAACAAATTGATGTATTTAATGACGCTTTGAACCCATTGGATTCCTTTGTGCTTCCAGGGGGCACCAAAGCTAGTGCTTTGATGCACGTAGCGCGAACTGTTGTTCGTAGAGCAGAACGAAGCATGGTGCTTTTGAATGAATATGAGCTTGTTAACGGTAATGCATTAAAATATTTGAATCGGTTGTCTGACCTATTATTTGTTTTATGCCGTCACTTGAATGACAATGGAAAGCTAGATGTACTCTGGGTTCCAGGGGCTAATAGGTAAACTATAAAATAGGGTTTTCACTCATACTTAAGTGGTCGGGACGAGAGGATTTGAACCTCCGGCATCCAGTACCCAAAACTGGCGCGCTACCAGGCTGCGCTACGTCCCGAACAGATTACACAATATCTAAAAAAAACCGATTTGCCAAGAGAAATACTGAAATCACAACAAAAAAAACAGCAAACGCTGCAAAAATATACCATTAGATTCTATAGCGACTGTGCTAATATCTTTTAAAGTCGGTATTTGAAAGGTATTCATGAGGAAAAAATTAGTATTTTTAGCTGTTGGGGTTGTTGCTGCTGTTTTATTTTTTAACGCGTCTTCTACAAGGGCAACCACTGACGAAATTGTTGTTTCTATAAAACCTTTGCACAGCTTAGTTTGTGCGCTCACTAAAAGTATTACGAATCCTACCTTATTGTTAGATGGAAGCACGTCTCCTCATCATACTCAGTTGGTACCTTCACAAGTGCTGGCTATGAAAAATGCAAAAATACTAATTTGGGTTGGTCCTGCTTATGAACAGCCACTCTTTAAACACGTGAAACAACTGGAAAACAATGTTTTAACATTACAAGATGATTCATCTATTAAACTGAAACCGCTTCGCTCTGGAACATTTTGGGATGAAAAATCATGTTGTGCTCATGATCATCACAAAGATCACGACCATCATCATCATGAAAAATCTGATGCGACTAATCCAGATGGGCATATATGGTTAGACCCTTTAATGATGACACAAGTGGTAGATGTTGTTTTGCAGCATTTAAAAAAACTATACCCAAATCATCAAGGGCTATTAAGCAGAAACGCAAATGATTACAAGAAACGTTTAGAAGTCCTGCATCAAGATTTATTAAAGAAAATGAAGCCTTACAAAGGTAAAACGTACATTATTCAGCACGATGGTAATCAATATTTTGATAACGCTTACAAAGTGAAAACAATAGCAACCATTTCAATTGACCCAAGCATTCCTCCAAGTGCTGGGCATATACTAAAAATTCGAAAAGCCATTAGTGACGGAAAAATTCACCCTAGGTGTTTATATGCAGAACGACAACTGGATGGAGCATTAGCAAGAAGCTACGCAGACACACTGAAGCTACCATTTGCTGTTGTTGATTATTTAGGAGCAGACGTCCCTGCAGGGGAAGATGCTTACAAAGCACTAATGAACGCGTATGTAAACGCATTCATTGAAGAAATTAAATAAAACATAGAGTGGTGGGCCCGACAGGACTCGAACCTGTGACATCCCCGTTATGAGCGGGGGGTTCTAACCAACTGAACTACAGGCCCAACGTAAGAAATATGCCCCAAATCAGCGTGTTGGTCAATATTTCTGTTGGTAACCTTTGTGAGTTATATTCTACCCCTTGCATTTATAGGTGGTTGCGATAGGGTATAAGCACTTTATTTAGTGCTTATAATCTAATGACCCTGCATCTTGTTGATGGCTCCGGCTATATTTTTCGTGCGTATTATGCATTACCACCTCTTACTAGTCCCACTGGTACGCCTGTGGGTGCTGTATATGGTTTTTGCAATATGCTGCACCGACTTATTGAAAAAGTTGATGGCAATCGCTTATTGGTGATTTTTGACGCAGGTCGTAAAACCTTTCGCCAAGATATTTATCCAGAATACAAAGCCCACAGACCACCTCCACCTGATGATTTAATTCCTCAATTTTCACTTATTCGCCAAGCTTGCATTGCGTTTGGTGTGCCAATGGTTGAATTGCCAGGTTTTGAAGCAGATGACTTAATAGCAGCCTACGCTAAAGCCTGCATTGCCAAAGGTGATAAGACTCAAATTATCTCCGCTGATAAAGACCTTATGCAGTTGTTACGTCCTGGGGTTACCATGTGGGACCCCATGAAAAACAAACCGATTGATGAACAGGTCGTGTTTGAAAAATTTGGGGTGACCCCCGATAAGGTTATTGATGTGCAGGCCCTGTGTGGTGACAGCAGTGATAATATTCCAGGTGTTCCAGGTTTTGGCCCAAAAACAGCGGCGGAACTTATTCAAACTTTTGGAAGTTTAGAAAATCTATTAGAGAAAATTTCAGAAATTAAACAGCCACGTCGCCGCGATCTGCTAACAGAACACGCTGAACTTGCTCGTATATCAAAAAAATTAGTCACGTTAGATGATAACGCGTCATTGCCTGTTGCTTATAGCGAAATTGCACCGGTTGAAAGAAAATTTGAACAGCGTGATAGCTTTTTAAAAGAGCTTGGTTTCTTAAGCTTAATGAAGCGTTTGCAAATGGCAGATGGCTATTTTGAAGCATCTAAACCAACCGCTCAATCTGTTGATTACACATGCATCACCGATATTGATACGTTAAAGCAGTGGATCGATGAAGCGACCTCCGTTGGGAAAGTTGTGATTGATTGTGAAACAACTTCCCTTAATGCCATGCAGGCAAAGCTTGTTGGTTTATCTTTGGGGATCCCAATTGATTCTGGTTATAAAGCGGCTTATGTGCCTTTTGCTCATCAAACAGAAGGGCGCCAAATTCCCCTTGATGCGGCAAAAACATTGCTACAACCTTTTCTGGAAAACGCTGCCATTTTGAAAATCGGGCATAATTTGAAATATGACCTGTTAGTACTTCGTCAACATGGTTTTGAAGTGAATACGCTCGATGATACTATGCTGATGTCTTATGTTTTGCATGGTGGTGAACATGGCCATGGAATGGACGAATTAGCCCTTAAATATTTAAACAGAACCACTATTACGTTTGCTGAAGTGGCCGGTAAGGGCAAAGCCCAAAAAACCTTCGATATGGTTGAAATTCCAATCGCTACAACTTACGCAGCAGAAGACGCAGAAATAACTGGGTTGCTGTGCAACACATTCAAGCCTGAACTTAGTAAAAACCAAGTAAGCGCTGTTTATGAATTAACCGAACGTCCGCTAATCCCTGTTATTGTTTCAATGGAAGAAGCTGGTGTGTGTGTAGATTCAAACTGGTTAAAGCATTTAGGGCAAGATTTTTCTAAACGCATGAGTGAATTAACGCAAGAAATTTATACATTTGCGGACTGTGAATTCAACATTGCATCACCGGCGCAGCTTGGGGAAATTTTATTTGATAAGCAAAAACTGCCAGGCGCCAAAAAAACTAAAACAGGTGCCTATAGTACCGATGTGGATGTTCTAGAAAAGCTGGTTGCACAGGGACATGCATTACCTGAAAAAGTATTAGCATGGCGCGGACTTGCTAAGTTAAATTTTACCTATGTTGAAGGCTTGTTAAACGCAATTAACCCAACAACAGGTCGTGTACACACCAGTTATTCTATGGTGGGTGCGGCTACTGGCAGGTTGTCATCATCTGATCCAAATTTACAAAACATTCCTATTAAAAATGAAGATGGACGAAAAATCCGCCAGGCATTTATTGCAAAGCCTGTTCACAAGCTTGTAAGTCTTGATTATTCACAAATCGAATTACGGCTTTTGGCACATTTTGCTGATGTACCAACATTGCAGCAGGCATTTTTAAATGGGGAAGATATTCACACTCGCACTGCATCAGATGTGTTTGGGGTGCCCATGACCCACGTTACGCCACAGCTTCGCAGGCGTGCTAAGGTTGTGAACTTTGGTATCATCTACGGTATTAGCGCATTTGGTTTGGCAAGACAACTTGGCACTTCTAATCAGGAAGCTAGTCAAATGATCAACGCCTATTTTGCGCGCTATCCTGGTATTGATGCGTATATTCGAAGTTACCATCGACAAGCGCGTGAACAAGGCTTTGTTACCACTCTTATGAGTCGTAAAATTCATACTCCAGGAATTCTTGATAAAAATGGCATGGTTCGCCAGTTTGCTGAACGTCAGGCAATCAATGCGCCGCTTCAGGGTAGTAATGCAGATATTATTAAACGAGCAATGATCAAAATTCATGGGTTTTTAAAATCATCCTCAACAAAATTATTGTTGCAAGTGCATGATGAATTGATTTTTGAAATACCAGAACACGATGTCGCAGATGTTGCACCTAAATTAAAAGAAATGATGGAAAATATTGTGCAACTTAAAGTTCCGCTAGTTGTTGATATTGGCATTGGTGATAATTGGGACGCTGCCCATGGGTGAACCCCAACCCATCTCCCTCTATATCCATTGGCCGTTTTGCTTATCAAAATGTCCCTACTGTGATTTCAACAGCCACGTGCGTGAAACGTACGGTGAAAAAGAATGGCAGCAGGCGCTGTGTGCAGAACTTCAGCGTGTTCGTGATTGGATTGGTCCTAGGATTTTAACGACTATTTTTTTTGGTGGTGGCACACCATCACTTATGCAGCCACAAACTGTTGAAGCTATCATCAGCGAAGCATGCAAATTATGGTCTACCTCTCCTGACCTTGAAATTACCTTAGAGGCAAACCCCAACA
>DYTB01000018.1 GCA_020726185.1 Candidatus Odyssella sp.
TTGAAAAACTACTCAAACCCTTCTTATCGTTCTTTAGTTAAGTGTCTCCAAAATGTTCCATATGATGATTTTTGTATATAACATGCAAAAAATGATTGAACTTATTAGGGAAAATAATAAAAACAATAAAAACAATAAAAACAATAAAAAGATCATTATAAATAATATAATATCTCCAGGAAGTCATTGGCTGAAAAAATCTTTTAGAGTTCTGGAGCTTATACAGCTATATAATGGTTTCTTTTGTAAGCTCCAACAAAATTCAGACGATATTCGAATTATAGATTTGTTTGATTTTACATCAAGAAATCCTCATTATGTGCTAAGTGATGGGCATCATATAAGCAAGGAAGTTCATGACTTTATTTGTTCAGAAGTAATAAAAATAATTTCATAGTATTTACATCAAAGTGGTCGTTTAGTATGAATGTTTATATAATCGGATTTGGTAGAATGGGATATACACACTATTTAGTTGTGCGTAAAATTTTGCCAAATGCTGAAATTAAAGTTTTTGACACGCAAACTATTCCCAGGGCTTATGCGCAAGAGATTGCAATTAATGATATTAAAGAATTAGAAGGCTATATTAGTAATAATAAGCCTGATTTGGTAATTATCTCTACTACTTCAACTGCTAGATTTAATTACTTGAAAATGTGTTTTTTCACAAATATCAAATATGTATTATGTGAAAAACCAGTGTGCGTATCTTTGCGCGAAGCTGAATTTTTAGAAACTGCTACGAAGAAGTTTCCTCAAGTAAGTGTTGCAGTTAATCACCAAATGCGCTTTATGGAACAATATACTCGTATTAAAAAAATGATTAGTGATGAAGGATTCGGTCCCTTAGGTTCTATTGCTGTTCAAGCAGGTAATTTTGGAGCTGCTATGAACGGGACGCATTATTTTGAGATGTTTAGGTTTCTTACTGACCAATATGCTACAAAGATTTGGTCCTGGCTAAAACCACAAGGAGGCACTAATCCAAGAGGAAATATGTTTCTGGATATGGCTGGATCTATTCGGCTTGAAAATAAGCTAAGACAACGACTTTATATTGACGCTTCTGAGGACCAAGGGCATGGAATTTTTGTAACATACACGTGCAAGTATGGTCAAATTCATGTAGATGAGCTTATGGGGCGCGTGTACGCTTCGAGGCGCAAAAACAGTAAGGATCTGCAGTTGCCTACAACCCGTTATGGTATGGCTTCAGAATGTTATGACTTTAAAATAGAGCCAGCTGATGCTCTTGAGCCAACCGCTCGAGTTTTAAAAAGTTTATTGGAAGGTGAAAGTTTCCCTTCTCTTGTTGATGGCATCATGGCAGTTAAAACACTGGTAGCAGCTTATGCTTCTTCAGAATTTTCGGGTAAGGAGATAGATGTTGATAACACGCTTTTTGAATATAAAGATAAGGTTTTTACTTGGGCTTAAATAAATTGACAAAAAAACCTTATAATCTTTCCATCGGTATTATTGGAGCTGGTTACATGGCTGAAGAGCATATTAAGGCTTTTCAAGCTTTAGATAATGTAAAAATTAATGGAATATATAGTCGTACTTATTCAAAAACTGAGCGCCTTGCAAATAAATATAAAATACAATTTCGATGTAAATCGGTAGAGGATTTGTATATAAAATCAAGACCAGACATTATAGTTGTTGCTATTACAGAAACGGCTGTAGAAGATTTGGTTAATGAAATAGTGCATTATCCATGGGTGGTGTTTTTTGAAAAGCCCGTTGGCTTAAATTATGAACAATCAAAAAGAATATGTAATAAGATAAATTCATTTGGTGTGCGAGCTATTGTAGCATTAAACAGAAGATTCTATGGCTCAACCAGGCAAATTATCCGTGATCTTGATGCTTCACAGGGCACACGCTTGATTCAGGTTAACGATTATGAAAGTTTATCTGTTGCAAAATCTTTTCACTATCACGAGGATATAATAAACAATTGGATGTATGCCAATTCGATTCATTTGATAGACTATTTCTGTTTTCTTGGAAGAGGAAAAATAAACAAGATAAACGTTGTACAGAAGTGGAATCAAGAGCATTTAATGCCAGTAATAGCGCAAATAATCTACGAAAGTGGAGATCAAGGTATTTATCAGGGAATATGGCATGGTCCTGGTCCATGGTCAGTATCTGTTATAACCACATGTGATTATTTTGAGATGAGGCCACTAGAGCGGTTAACTCGACTTACTTCGCAAGAGCGCACTCCAAGTCACTATCCTCAAATGGAGGCTGATTTAGTTTTCAAGCCAGGCCTTTACGAGCAAGCAAAGAGTGCTGTGGCCTTTGCATTAAATCAACCTTCTTTGTCTATTTCTCTAGCTGAATATTTAATTACAGCAAAGCTAGTTCACGATATATATCAACATACAGAATAAAATGATTCATAAACTAATTGAAGAATTTCAAAAGATAAAATTCTTCCATATTTTAAAAATCTATAAAAACAATTTAAGATATGGTAGGTTCGGCAAGAACTTGGAATTACTATCAAAATTACCTAAAATAAAAATTTTTAAGGGTAGTTTGTTTTACTCGAAAGTAATCGGGGATGATCTTATCCATATATTGGATAACGCACTGCATCAAAAGCTTTTAACAAAAAATTTTAATAATATAAAATATTATGCGATGCTTTCTACAGAAAAAAGTCAAAGACAACACATTGTTGGCTTACCTAAAATTTGGAGAAAATTCTTTAAAAACAACAATCTAAAAATTAACTCTTTTTCTTTTATATTTTTTATTAATGGAATAATCCCAGCATTTATTCAGGGAATAAAAAGTGCATTGTATTTATCATTTTTATACAAACAAAATTTTTATAAAAATTCCACTGTTTTGAATGGATCTTGGGATGAAAGTTTCTATCAGAATCGTGATCTAGATAATTATTTTAATTGGTTAAAAAAAAGGTACAAATCTGAATTTTATTATATTTTTCCAGGCAGCAAACAAATAGATAAAAATATTTCTTTTGTACGATATGCATTTCCCTCTATCTTAGCTCCTTCTAAAAAAATTTCTTTCATTATATCTGCTTTTTTTTATTCAATTTTATCTTTTATTTTAATGTTTTTTGGAAAATGGCAATTATTCTATCTTTTGGAAGATATTGTGCTGCATCAATATGCTTCTAAGCTGGAAAAAGAATATCTTCCTAGAAATGTAATTTTTACAATACAGAATTGTGTTTGTAAACCTTTGTGGGCTTATGCTCTAGAAAAACATAACGTTCATATTGTTGTGGTTTTTTTTGGTGCGAACGATGGATTTTATTTTTTGAAAGACAAAACATGCGTTGGTCCTTCGCCAGAGTATATTGATATGACATGGAAAAATTACCACGTACTTAATAATATGCAAAAAATACGCCTTAAAGAAACCTTATCTTTAAATCCACTCTTTAGAGATAATATATCTGTCACTGTAGAGAATAACGCTATTCCTTTTTACGACTCACATGTTAATTTATCTTTTCTAAATAAAACTCGAAATATTATCTTTTTCCCTGTAACTCCATTCTCTGACCCCATGGTAGCTAAGCTGGGGTATACAGATATGCTATATACATATGAAATCACAGAATCGATTTTATTGGAATTAGTCTCTTGGGGGGCAAAAAATAAATATTCTGTGATTTTAAAAAATAAAAGTTATCCTGAAGAGAAAATTAATCGTAAATTCATAAGGCTATTTAATGATTTAGCTAGAAAGAATTTAATAACTCATATTTTAGATGCTGATCTATCACCAAAAAAACTAATTGAAAAATGTGATGCTGTCATTTGTCAACCCTTTACAACCCCTGGCGTATTTGCTCAGTCGCAAAATAAGCCAGTTTGTTATGCTGATCCCTCATCTTTATTATTAAAAAAACAACCTGCTTCGTCTGGAATAGAAATTGTTCAAGGCGAGGGAGCTCTCTCTAAATGGTTAGATGACAATCTCGTAATCTAGGATATATTAAACATAATGCATAATATTTTAATTTCCAGTGTGGGTTTTGGAGAAGCTTCGCCTACGTCACTTAGCAGAATTGCATCTCTTGGAAATGTGTCAAATAATGTTGAAAAAATTCGTTTTAATGATGCTCTTTTTCTTGAGAAAATCGCAGATCAAGATGTTCTCATTCTTGGGACAGAAAAAATCAATAAAGAAATTTTAGATAGGGCTAACAAATTAAGGCTTATTGCAAGAATCGGCGTGGGACTAGACAATATAGATTTAAAAGCGGCTTTCCAAAAAGGTATTTCTATTTGCTACACTCCTGATGCCCCCTCTTTATCTGTTCCGGAATTTACCTTAAGTCTCATTCTAAATCTAATAAAGGGTATTTCATTAAGTGATCGCCACATGCATCAACATACATGGCATCGACCAATGGGAAGAATGTTATCTTTCATGACCATCGGTATTGTTGGTGCTGGTAAAATAGGAAGTCAGGTTATTAACCTTGTTCATAATTTAGCCCCCACAACTAAAATTTTATTTTACGATACCTTTTCAGAACATCCATATGCTGAAAAAAGAGAGTTAGCAGAGCTTTTTAAAAGCTCAGACATTGTATCTCTTCATTTGCCTCTTAATAAACAAACAACAAACTTAATTAACCAAGGTTTACTACAACAAATGCGCCCTGGTAGCTTCCTTATAAATACCTCTCGAGGAGGCATCGTCGATGAATCTGCACTATATTTTCTACTCAAAAGTCGCTATCTTGGTGGTGCAGCGGTAGACGTTTTTGCTGCAGAACCTTATAAAGGTAAGTTATGTGAATTAGAAAATTGTCTTTTAACATCTCATCTTGGGTCGATGTCTCAAGAAGTTAGAGCATTAATGGAAGAGCAAATTACAGAAGATATAGTAAGGTTTTTAAATAATCAACCTCTACTCCGTCCTGTCCCTAAAACCTATAAATAAAAGGTTATTTTTATGAAAAAAGCAATCATTTTTGGTGGTTCAGGTTTTATTGGAAGCCATGTGGCTGATGCTTTAGCAGATGCCGGTTTTGAAACCACTATTTTTGATATACATCCATCAATCTATATCAAAGAATCGCAAAAATTTATACTAGGAAATGTTTTAGACGAAGCGGCAGTGGAAGAAGCTGTTAAAGGTATGGATTATGTTTATCATTTTGCTGGGCAGGCAGATATAAGTACTGGCTTTGAAAAACCAAAAGAGACTCTTAATTCAAATATTAATGGAACGATAAATGTTCTTGAGGCTTGCAAAAAAAATACTATTGAAAGATTTGTGTTTGCTTCTAGTATTTACGTTTATTCTGACGTTGGAGGGTTTTATAGGGCAAGTAAGCAAGCATCAGAAATAATTATAGAAGAGTATCAGAAAAACTTTGGTATAGACTACACAATTTTGCGCTATGGTTCTCTTTATGGGCCTCGCAGTGGAGATACCAATTTTATTCATCGACTTATCAAACAGGCACTTGTAGACAAAAAGATAGAAGTTTGGTTTGGATTGGATGAAAAAAGAGAATTCATTCATGCGCAAGATGCTGCTCGAATGAGTGTGGATGTGTTATCTAGTAAGTATGTTAATGCTCGTGTTATGTTAACAGGCTATCAGTATATTAGTTGTGATGAACTTATAAATACTCTGAATGATATGCTAGGTGGTGATATTAGAATTCAGCAATTAGAGCCAAATCTAGAAAGATTGCAAAGTCACTACAAAAAAACACCTTATATATTCAAACCGCAAGTGTCAAAAAAATTAGTCAGCTCGGACTATATAGAGTTTGGTCAGGGTTTATTACTTTGTATTGAAGATATATATGAAAAATTTATCTTAACTTCAAAAAATAATTCTAGCTCGTATAAAGCAGCTTCAGAACACAAAAATGTATAAGGTTAAAACATGATTTGCGCACTTATGATCGGCAGGGCCAACAGCGTTGGATTTCCTGGAAAAAATACCTATCCCGTCTTGGGAAGGCCTTTATGTTCATATCCTCTTATGGCGGCCCAAAAATCTTCTTATAAGCCAAGGATATTTGTCTCGACAGATTGCCCTAAAATTAAAAGCGTTTCTCTTGAATTTAAAGCTGAGGTGATTGAAAGACCAGAAGCACTGGCAACAAGCCAAGCATTAGGCGAGGATGTTTTTTTGCATGGATACCAAGAAATAAAAAAAATAGCTGAGGCAGAAGGTAAAAAAATCAAATATATGATTTTGTTATTTGCTAATGCTGCAACTGTTAATTCAGAATTGATAGATAAGGGCATAGATATATTGGAACAAGATCATTCTAAAGATTCAGCAGTTACTACTTCTGTTTATAATATGTGGAGTCCACTACGTGCTCGTAAGCTGGATCATAATAATTGCCTTCAACCTTTTGTCCCATTTGAAACATTTGGTAATCCTCGTGCTTTAAATTGCGATAGAGATTCGCAAGGTGATGTATATTTTGCAGATATGTCAGTGTCAGTTGTGCGCCCAAGATGTCTTGATTTTATGGAGCATGGATTGCTTCCTCAGAAATGGATGGGACAAAATATAGCCCATATTCCTTCTTGGGGCGGATGTGATGTAGACTATCAATGGCAAATTCCCATCGTCGAATACTGGTTAAAAATGCATGGTTTTTCATATGAAAAATCACAGAAAAACATGGAGATTTAATGTGAGTAGTGTTTGTCCTCTTTGCGCTAGTACTGCTGTCACTTTCATTACTAATCAGCTTCGATTTGATCAGCAGGCAGATGTTTTAAAGTGCTCTCAGTGTTCATTGGTCTACATTGATCAAAATTCATTTCAGTTTCCCTCTGACTTTTACGAAACACAGTATCACCAGACTTATTTAACGCATGTGGATCCTGAAATTCTTGATCCTGAAAAATATTACAAAAAGATGCAAAAAGCTTCTGCTATATGGACCAGCAAGATAAAAGAAATGCTATCGGGTACTGAAAGTGTATTAGACGTTGGATGTTCAACAGGTCACTTATTAACAGGTATAAAAGACTCTGCTGCAAAGATTTTTGGTCATGAGTTGAATCGTAAAGAAGTAGAATTTTGCCAACAAAAACTCGGATTGGACGTTGATGATAAACCATTGGCTGAGCGGTTTTTGCCAGAATCTTTCGATTTAATTACTTTGGTTTTTGTGTTAGAGCATATAGGTAAGCCTGTTGAATTTTTA
Organism: Candidatus Odyssella sp.; assembly: GCA_020726185.1. GTDB lineage: Bacteria > Pseudomonadota > Alphaproteobacteria > Paracaedibacterales > CAITNM01 > CAITNM01. The sequence continues at coordinate 7,202 of DYTB01000018.1, forward strand.
CGAGAATTAAAAAAGTATCTAAAGCCTAATGGAAAACTGGTAATTGTAGTGCCAAATATTCAAGATCCTTTAGTAAGTTTTTACAATATTGAAAATTTCAAAAATTTTTATTTTTGCATAGAACATCTATTTTATTATTCTTCTGAAACTTTAGCAGAAACTCTTTTGCAGGCTGGATACAGCTCTACCCCAGCTTGTTTGCAGGAGTACCCAATTACCAATCATCTGAACTGGATATATTGTCAAAAACCAAGGGATACCTTATCTGCTCGATCGAGTGTACCAGATGTGTCTGTTATGGATATTAATTTGCAGAATAAACTTGAGCTATTTTGGCAAAAAACAAATCAAGAATATCAAGAAATTTTGGTAAATAATGGTTACGGTGATCGATTGTTTTGTGTTGCCGAGGTGAAAAAATGATTACTTGCCGTAATATACTAAAAAATCTGAATCGTCAGTTTGATCCATATGCAGATAGAAAAGATTTTATCCGTTTAGACCGAAATGAAGATCCTGTTGGATATGATGAAGACTTTTTTAATAAATGCTTAAACTCTATTACTGTACACGATATAGCAGCATATGCAGATTCATCGGCCTTAGCTATTAAGTTGTCAAGTTGGCTCGATGTATCTGTAAATAATTTGTATATATCAGCTGGTTCTGATGCCATCATTAAGAATATATTTGAGTGCTACGTTGATCCTGACAATCAAATTGTCTTACAAGATCCTAGCTGGCGCATGTATGATGTCTATGCGTGTGTATATGGCGCAAAAGTTCTACACGTTCCTTATGATCAAGACCTGACATTTAATCTCGATGAAGTAACCAAGCATTTACAATCAAGCACTGTAAAAATGGTTGTGTTAGCTAATCCCAATCAACCTACTGGTACTGTTATTCCTAAACAAGAGATAATCAATTTGCTTGATGTCGCATATCAAACTAACACTATAGTTGTAATAGATGAAGCATATCATTTGTTTGCAGAGAGTACTCTAGTAGATGCTATCAAGAAATATGATAATTTGATTGTTGCTAGAACATTTTCTAAAGCATTCGGTTTGGCTGGGTTAAGGATTGGTTATGCTGTTGCAAATGACAAGCGCATACAAGAATTAATGTTATTAAGGCCCGTTACTGATGCAAACAGTCTAGCGCTTAAATTTTCTGAGTACTTGCTCGATAATATGCCGGTTGTAATGAATAAAATAAATGATTTCGTTGCCGGAAGAAACTTTTTGTATCAAAAATTCTGCGAATATGGGCTTGTTTGTTATCCATCTCATGGAAACTTTCTACTTTTACGTTGTCCTTCTTTAGAAGATGCAAGAAAAATAATTGATGAAGCCAAAAAAAAGAAGTATCTCTTGAAAGGTCCGTTTACTGCGTATCCTCTTGAAAATTGTGTTCGTGTGACGGTGGGGCCGCTTTGCCTCATGAAGAATTTTTGGGATGACTGCAGGGAAATTATAACTCGATATGCTTTAGCGCACCCCGATAGCTTAACGCTGGAAAGTAATTATGGAAAAAATAGTTAATATCGCAATTATTGGTTGCGGCCGCGTGGCTGGCCATCATGTGCGTGCAATTAATAAGAACCCTCAATTAAAATTAGTGGCTGTTTCTGATTTGAGCGTGCAAAGAATGAAGGATTTGCCAGGAGCTGGACAGGTTCCTCACTATGAGAACTACCATAATATGATGGATAATCATCCAGAGATTGATGCTGTTGCTATTATTACACCGAGTGGCATGCATTTTGAGCACGCATTGGATATTGTAAGCCTTTATAAAAAGCATGTCGTTATTGAGAAGCCAGTCGTTATGACTCTAGAACAAGGGAGAATTCTTGAAGAAGCAGCAAGCAATAGCTTTGTTCAAATTTTCCCGGTTCATCAGTATCGTTTTAATCGATGCGTGCAAAGAATTCGTAAAGCTATTTTTGATCAAGAGCTAGGACAAATTCAATTAGCGACAGTCAGAATGCGTTGGTGTCGTCCTCAAGCTTATTATGATCGTGATCCATGGCGAGGAACATTTGCTATGGATGGCGGATGTTGCACTAATCAAGGAATACATCACTTAGACTTGCTTCGCTATCTTAATGGAGAAGTTAAACGTGTTAATGCAATTATGAAAACATTTGGCTCAAAAATAGAAGTTGAAGATACTGTCGTTGCCAGCATTGAATTTGAAAATGGTGCATTTGGAAGTATAGAAATCACCACTGCAGCTAGACCCTGTGACTTTGAGTCTTCTCTTTCTGTTATTGGAAGTAAGGGATTAGCTATGTTAGGTGGCTCTTTCACAGATAAGCTGATTGAATTTTCGCCTGAACCACAAGAAACACTTAAGTGCAGCGATAGTTTTGAAGATGCATATGGGCTAGGGCATAATGACATTTACTCGGGTGTCTTTAACGCTATTACTAAAAGAGCAAAGCCAGCAGTAGAGTTTCACGATGCCATGAATACAATGAAATTTTTGCATGCTATGTATGTAAGCGCTGAAAATAATAGTTGGATTAATATTGATGAAGGCATTAGTTCACCAAATCTTGGTAGGCACGATGATACTTTGTCTCAGCTTTATCGTGCTAAGAGAGAATCTAAATAGACCGGTTATACTATGACTAATAAAAATATTAAGTATGAAACTGACTCAATAGAAGCTTTTTATAAGGAGAATAGAATAGAATGGGATGATTTTTATCCTTCCGAAAAAGTTATGTTTGAGAAATTGAAACTCAACATAGACAGTTCTGTTCTTGATATTGGATGTGGTTGTGGAGGTCTTGGCAAAGCATTAAATTCACGTTTTCATGTAGAAAACTATGTGGGTATAGATATAAACGCAAAAGCTATCAATACTGCGCGTACTTTGTTCCCTGAATATACTTTTGTAGCAGATGACATACTCGATCTTAAGCCTAACACACTTCATAAAAATAAATTTGATGTAGTCGTGTCACTAAGTTGTATTGATTGGAATATTGAATTCGACAGAATGCTAGAAGTTGCAATGGAGTACGTTAAACCCGGTGGTGTATTTCTTTCTAGCTTTCGCCTTAGCAGTGAAGCAAAAAGTTCTTTATTATCCGAACCGTACCAGTATATTAATTTTCGCAATCAGCAAGAAGGTGAAAAAGCACCTTATATTATTTTAAATCCAAATGACTTGTTTAATAGGTTACTTCAATTTAAACCGAGTGAAATAGAAGGCTATGGGTATTGGGGGCCTCCAAGTAAAACAGCTGTAACACCACATAAAAGAATCTGTTTCACTGTGCTTACAATAACAAAAGGGCCAAGTGACAAGTGTGAATTTAATCTTGAAATACCTGACGATTTAGATTGTGATTATGAATGATAGAGAAGAAGTCAGTGATACCCAATTAAGATTACTTGATAAAGTTAAAGATTATCTTGCGGTTCGCAGTTTACGCAATAAAGAAAAAGTTGCTAATGATCCAAGCTGTTATCTGAACTCTTGGGCAACAGGCAGCCTAGGATATTTACGTTTACAATGTCTTTACAAGGGGATTGGTGAATTACCTGCTTATTTATACTCTTTTATCAGAAGTGTCTTAAATACAGGATTTTGTTATGATTATAAAATAGTAAAATCAGAGTCGCCCAGCTCTTCTCACAAGTATGTTATAATCTCCTGGTGTAGAGAAGCTAGTTTTTTAGCAGATGGTTCATTTGAATGTCCGTATTATGGCGTAAACTCAAGAGACTTACCTGATGCATTATGGTTTTTATTATCGCTTGATAATATATCTCCAAAAAATATACATAAAAATATTAATATTTTTGTTAAAAACAGTGAATGTAAATATGACATTTTTTTTGTTTTGAAAAATATATGGAGATGGGTCACTAGAAAAATTATTCCTGTCTCCGAAGTCATCTATTCTCATGCTTTGACATCAGCTTTTTCATCAAAAGTATTGGGGGCATCAATTAAGCTGGTGCTGACCCCATACGAGGCGCAATCATGGCAACATGCACTAAACAAGAGTGCAAAAGCTTTTGATTCTAGTATAAAAACTATGGGATACTTGCATTCTAGTCTACCACCGCTGCCAACTGATTATATAAAAAGAGATGGCGAGCCCGACATTTTATTTGTGAACGGTAACGGCCAGAAAGAAATTCTTCAAAAATATTTGGGTTGGGAAGATAAAAGCGTTCATGTGATAAAATCATTAAGGTATGGAAAAGTCACAAAGAAAATATTTTCTGGGAGAATTTTCATACCTTACGATTTTAATGCTGCAAATTCTTACTTAAATTTGCTTGAAAGTTTTTTAAAAGAAATGGATTCAGACATTCATCCTTTGGAGGTGCAAAATCACCCATTAAAAGAAAAATCAGAAAAGCATCTTGCACTTATCGAAGATGTAAAAAATTTACTTATTAGATACCAGAAATTTTTTGATATAAATTCCAAACGGCAGATTTCAATAGTTTTTGGTGCTACGACTTGTGTTCTTGAATGCTTGGCAAGAGGTGTGGATGTTGTCCACATTTCAAGCAACCCAGTTTACGAATCATACAGTGGTGTTATATGGCGTGGTTTGCAAATTAACAAAATATCAGATCATATATCTTTTTATAAACAAGAAAAAAAAGATGAATATATTTGCCTGAGAGAAGACAAGCCCAATTTAGAAGAAATTTTAGCTTATGTATGATGTAGTTTTTTTAGATTTTGATGGAGTGGTAGTAGAATCAGCAAACATTAAAACACAAGCTTTTTACGAGATATATTTGACTTATGGTAAAGAGGTGGCGATTCAAGCTCAAAGTTATCACTTGTCAAACCAAGGTGTTAGTCGTTACAAAAAGTTTGAAGCTATACATAAGTTACTGTTCAATCAGAGTTGTTCAGAGGAAAAAAAACAAGTTTTATCTCAAAAATTTTCAGAAATAGTGCTAAAGAAAATTATAGAAGCTCCTCTTGTAGATGGAGCTTTGGAATTTTTAAAAAAAATGAATAAAAAGAGTATTCCAGTATACCTGCTTTCTGCCACACCTCACGAAGAGCTAAAAAGGATATGCCAAAAAAAGGAAATTATTCATTATTTTAAAGCGGTGTATGGTGCTTCATTTGAAAAGCACGAGGTTGGAATAAAGATTTTGACTGAGAATAATTTTTCTAAAGAGAATGCTATTTTTATAGGTGATAGTGTAAGTGACTATCAAGCATCAACCTTGATAGAAGTGCCTTTTATAGGCAGGGTACCTAAAGACGAACAGAATCCCTTTGATTCTAATATTCCAGTTATACAGAATTTTGCAACATTGTTAGTATGAGTAAGCAGCATTTTGTTACTATTGAGGAAGCTGGAGAATTCCTCAGAGCACAGCTAGAAGCTGATATAAACGCCTCATTAACGTTACATAAACATGCAGTGTTAATCTTGCCGGGAGGCAATAGCATAAAGTTATTTTTTCCTTATCTGCTCTCCATTAAAGCTCCTTGGGAGAAAATCACTATCGCATTGAGTGATGAAAGATGTGTGCCTGTTTATCACGAAATGAGTAACGAGAAGCAATTAAAAGAGAATTTTCTTAATTTTTTGCCAGCTCATAATTTTTGTAGATTGAACGAAGAGCTAACCCACAAGCTAAAGTTATATCCTGCAATAACGGTATTAAGCATGGGTGACGATGGGCATGTTGCATCTCTTTTTCCAGAAGAGTATTCGAAGTGGAAAGATAAAGGAATTGGTATTTACAAAACAAAAACTAAAAGTCCTAATAGATTTACTCTTACAGAAAAAACTATATTACTTTCTTCTAACATTTATATATTAGTTGTTGGACATGAAAAGAATTGTTTTTTTAATGAAAATTACTTAACCTTTTTACTTAATAATATTTTTGAAAACTCAACTTGTGTTATATGTTAAAAATAAAAAAGCTAATATTACTTTTGTTAAAGCCTGAGAAAGGAAAATATTTCTTATACTTGATTTTGTTTCTTTTGTTCACGTATCTTTTTTTGTGCAAAGTTTTCTTCTCTCTTTCTGGATTTCTCATTATATTTTCTTTTTTTGTGCTTTACGAATGTTGTTTTAGATACATTTATAAAGAGTATTACAAAAAGGGTCTGCCTGAGAAATTTCCTATAACAGATAGGGATATTCCCATTGAAGAGCATCCTTATTTGCCTTGGGTATATAAAAAGAATTATTCACCTCCTTTGAATAAAAAAATCTATGCTGAAGGAAGAGCTGGGTTTATGTTAGGCGGTTTAAAAACAAACAATTTAAGGCATGTGAATGGTCTCGATGGTGGAAGAGAAGTAAAAATACCTAAACCTTTTGGCATGTACAGAATTCTTTGTTTGGGAGACTCTACGACTAGTAATTATGTGAAAACAAGTGATAATAACCTTACTAGTTGGCCTTTAATTCTTGAGAAAAAATTAAAAAAAGTAAATCATAAAGTCGAGTTAAATAATTGTGGTCAAGGTGCCTACTGTATAAACGAGATCTTAATTAAATTTTTGATTGATACTATTGATGCTGAACCAGATATGGTTATTCTGTATCACGCTTTCTCTAACATCAGGGGGTATCTTACTGATGGATTTGAGCGAGACTTTTACCATTTTCGTAAAACAATGCCCCCCTCTTATCCAAAAAAAGTAAAAATAGCCAGTTTTATTCCTACCTTTGGACTTTGGACGCTAAGGTATCTTGTTGGAGAATATCTAACTTATTTTAATATCAACGAAGACCTTATGCGTTCTATCAATAGAAAAAGCACCATAAACAGAGAAAAATGCCCTGAAGGTTTGGATGTATTCAGAAGAAACTTGGAAACTTTAATTTATGTATGCAAAGGAAAAAGAATCCAGTTGGTCCTATCAACTTATTGCTATTATCTCCATGATAAAATCAAAGATAGTGCTATCCATCTCAAATTTTATAATATTTTGCAAAAAGAAAATGAGATCACTAGGCAGCTGGCATTTATACACTCTTTACCACTTATTGAAATGCAAAAATTAGTCCCTCATAATGAGGATAATTTTGTAGATGAGGTTCATCCAAGTGAAAAAGGAATGGAAATTTTTGCGGAATCTTTTTACTCGACCATAAAAAACACAATACAAGATTTTTAAACGGATAGATTAATGAAACTACTAATCACAGGCATTGCAGGCTTTATAGGATCAAAAATAGCCGAAGCTGCTTTGTACGAAGGGCATCAAGTTATTGGTGTGGATGACTTATCTCAAGGATGTTTAGAGAATGTGCCACTAAATGCTGATTTTATTGAGTGCGACTTAAGTCAGTTGAACTACATGAAGCTTCTTCCAACTGATATTGATATTATTCTACACTTAGCTGGGCAGTCTTCCGGAGAAATCAGTTTTGATGATCCTGTTGCTGATCTTACTAAGAATACGGTATCAACCTTAAATTTAATTAGGTTTGGCATAGCTAATCGTGTACGCAAAATAATATATGCTAGCTCTATGTCAGTATATGGAGATGTGGGAGATAAACCTGTGAATGAGCATCAAATATGTAATCCATTGTCTTGCTATGGAGTCAGTAAATTAGCTTCAGAAAATTATTTGCGTATATATCAAAATGAGCTTCCTTTCATTATATTCAGAATGTTCAATGTATACGGACCAGGACAAAGCTTATCAAATTTGCGCCAAGGGATGGTTAGTATTTATCTTGCTCATGCTCTTAAAAACAATTGCATACCAATAAAAGGTAGCTTAGAACGTTTTCGGGATTTTATTTACATAGATGACGTTGTTAATATATGGATGCAGACTGTGCACAATTCTAATGTTAACAATTGTACCTTCAATCTTGGGACTGGTGAAAAGACTTTTGTAAGAGACTTGCTGTTTAAGATCAAAGAAATAATTCCTAATTCATCTTGGGTTGAAGCGCAAAATACTCCTGGTGACCAATTCGGAGTTCATGCAAACATCTCTCTGTTAAAAGAAACTTTTACTACCTCTAATTTTACGCCGTTTTTTACAGGTCTTGCGCAGTTCATCGATTGGGCAAAAAATCGTATTTAGAAGAGAGACGGATTAGAAAATCCTTAAAATTAAGAACTTATGAATTACTGATAAAAACGCAATAAAAGGGTTATTTTATGAAAACTGTTATTCTTGCTGGTGGCTTTGGAACGCGTATACGCGATGTCACTGACGATCTTCCTAAGCCAATGATTCCTATTGGGTGCTATCCTATTCTTTGGCATATTATGAAGCAATACGCCCATTCAGGATTTAAAGAATTCGTTCTGTGTCTCGGTCATAAAAGCGAAGTAATTAAGGATTATTTTTTAAATTATCAAAAACGTCAAAATGATTTTACACTGAACCTGAAAAATCAAATTATTGAAGACCATACGAATCGTGTAATCGACGATTGGAAAATCACTTTTGCAGAAACCGGATTAAATTCTTTAACTGGTGCACGTGTTTTTAGGGTGAAGCAATACATTGAAAAAGATGATTGTTTTATGTTGACCTATGGAGATGGGGTTTCAAACATTGATATAAAAAAACTTATAGATTTTCATAAATCACACGGTAAATTAATGACAGTAACTGGTGCTCATCCACCAGGAAGGTTTGGTGAGCTTGATTTGAACGAAAATCAGGTTGTTGGGTTTAATGAAAAACCCCAGATTACAGAAGGCTGGATTTCCGCAGGATTTTTTGTATGTAGTCGCAAAATTTTGGATTATCTTACCTCTAATGAAGATTTGATTTTTGAAAAAGAACCAATTGAAAGCATAGTGAAAGATGGTCAAATGATGGTTTATAAGCACCATGATTTTTGGCACCCAATGGACACATCACGTGACTATCAACTTTTAAATCAACTATGGGAACATAACAAAGCACCTTGGAAAACATGGAAATGAACTTGAAAGAATTTTACAAAGGCAAAAAAGTCTTTATCACAGGGCATACAGGATTCAAAGGTGCTTGGCTTACTTATTGGCTTAAAGAACTTGGTGCAGATGTTGCTGGTTATGCTTTGGAGCCTGAATATGAAAGATCATTATTTGAACTTCTAAGGCTTGACCAGAAAATTGATCATCATATAGGCGATGTTCGCAATTTAGAAACTCTCTCTAATGCCATAAATCAAACTAAACCAGACATCGTTTTTCACTTAGCAGCACAAGCTTTGGTTCGTAGATCCTATGCTGATCCCTTATTAACATTTCAAACTAATGTAATGGGTTCACTTAATCTTTTAGAATCTATTCGTGAAACAGAATCAGTAAAATCTCTTGTCTATATCACTTCTGATAAGTGCTATTGGAATAATGAATGGGTTTGGGGCTATAGAGAAACAGATGCTTTAGGTGGCCCTGATCCGTATAGTGCATCTAAAGCATGTGCGGAACATGTTTTTAAAAGTTATTATTTATCTTACTTTAAAGAACGTAAAAATTTTGGATGTGGCTCAACCAGAGCTGGCAATGTTATCGGTGGAGGAGATAGATCGCAGGATCGTATTGTGCCTGATATTATAAAATCTGTGGAAAACAAAAAACAGATTTTTTTAAGAAATCCACAATCCACTCGCCCATGGCAACATGTACTTGATCCTTTAAATGGTTACTTACATTTGGCGATGCATCTCTATAAAAGTCCAGATCAATACAATGGAGAAGCTTGGAATTTTGGGCCTTCTAATCAATCAATAAAAACTGTTCTAGAGTTAACTAACTTAATAAAAACTTTGTGGGAAAATGTTGATGTGCAAGTTGAATCCAATGCAAACCAGCCTCATGAATCAAATCTTCTTCACTTATCTATAGATAAAGCGCAAACTTTCTTAAAGTGGTCGCCCATATATCACTTTAATCAAGCTGTTATGCAAACTGGTGCGTGGTACAAACGTGTGCAAAATGGTGAGGAAGCTTCAAAAGTAACGAGTGAGCAGATTATAGAATTTATGAATGGTGAGCGATGTAAATGATTAATGGTATTATTAAAACTCCCTTAAAACAAATCCATGATGAACGTGGTAAAGTTATGCATATGCTTCGCTCCTCTGATCCACATTTTCAAAAATTTGGAGAAGTCTATTTTTCCTGGATTTATCCAGATGTTATAAAAGCTTGGCATAAGCATACCGAAATGGTAATGAACTATGCAGTGCCTGTAGGGACTATAAAATTGGTTTTGTATGATGACCGCCCTGATAGTGCAACGTATAAACAAATCAATGAATTTTTTATGAATGCCGAAAATTATTATTTACTCACAATTCCTTGTGGAATTTGGTATGGCTTCAAAGCTGTTGGGAATCAACCGGCAATGATTGTGAATTGCTCTACCATATCCCATGATCCTAACGAAATTATTAGGATAGATTATGACGACTCTTCAATTCCCTATTCCTGGGATGTAAAGCACAAATAGCTTTTGAGTCTGAATATCGATTAAATATGTTGCATCCACTTTCTATTAAGCGTGCAATCACTATTTTTTTTGTTAAATAAAAAACGATCATATAAATCATTCGTTGGTGGATAACCTGAGTTATAATATTCTGAGCATGCTATATTTATATGCAACATAATGCGATCATCAGCATATTTGCCAGCATGCAACCCATTTCCGGCGTCCATAATCCAGCATTCACCTTTTTTTCCTATTAAATCAATTAAACCATTTTTTTCTTTGAGCTTAAGTGCCATTTTAATAAAAGAAGAAGTCTTTTTATTGGTAAATTCATATTGGTACCAAAACTTTTTATGGGTTTTAGGGATAAAAACAGTATGTGTTGAATTTAAATTGCAATCCTCCAAATAACATATGATCGAGAGCTGATGAGTTGCATAATCCACATGAAAGAAACCAGAGTCGCTATTAGATTGTCTATGTTTTTTTGAATCCCACACTAAAACAGGATCATTACGGATCCAAAAATTTTTTGTTCCCAGGTAATTGTGGATAAATTGATATAATTCATCCGTAAAAATATCTTTGAGTATAGGGCTATTTAGTGAGCAACGGGAAGAAATTATACCTGTTTTATCTGGTACCCCTAACGGGGCCTCAAGAATCAACATTGGATTTTTGTTGTTTCCTAGAAAATTATATTTTTGAACATCGCTTAGAGCAAATGAATCTATGTTTAATTTCATTGGTAACAAGGCGCAGCCATTACGAAACATGTTTTCTTGTGCTTTTCCCCAAGCCGTTTTGTTTTTCCAAGTTTTGGATTTTCTCAGAAAAGGGCTTTAAGGAATTGAACATGCGTTGGAAGAATATAAACAAGTGCTCTGTAAAATATTATTATTATTTTTTTAAAGGTAGGGTTAATTATATTGAATAAAAGCATTAATCACTTTCCTCCCAGTATTTTATTGATTTTCTTAGTTTTTAAACATAATATTTCTATCAAGATACAGCTTGTTGTAGCTACTTTTGCACGAATGGTTCCTTAAAGCTAAGTAAAGAAACAGCTGCAGCATCAAATCAAGGAAAAACCAGATGAAGAAAATAGGGCTTACAGGTTCCAGTGGCATTTTAGGTAGAGCATTTTATAATATATTGACGTCTGAAGGATTCTTTGTAAAAAAAATTTTCAGAGAAAGCCTAAGTTTCTCTGATTTAGATACATTTAACGACATCCTCAATGAATTTGACATAATAATTCATGCTGCAGCAAATACAGATGTTGAGGCTTGTGAAGTTAACAAGGAAGACTGTTTCCGAGATAACGTACTTTTAACAGAAAATATTTCTAAAATTTGCAGAAGTAGTAATATCAAATTAATATTTATCTCTAGTACGGGAATATACGGCAATAAACAACAAGAACCGTATAGTGAGTTTGATGAACCTAACCCAACAACAGTACACCACTACTCAAAATATCTGGCAGAAAAAGAGGTTGAAAAAGTTTTTAATTTCCTTATTCTTCGTGTAGGTTGGTTGTTTGGTGGAGATTATAATCAAAAAAAGAATTTTGTTGCTCGCCGTATAGATGAAGCAAAAAATTGCCAAAAACCTATTAAATCTAATACACAACAATTTGGATGCCCAACCTATTGCTTAGATGTAGCTAAACAGCTTTTGATTTTTATCCAACGTGATATTACAGGCATTTTTAATTGTGTAAATGAGGGTGTAGCATCGCGATATGAATTTGTTCAGGAAATTTATAATTTTTTGAAGATTAATGTCAACCTAGAGCAAGCCTTAACGGAAGAATTTTCAAGATTAGCGAAAGTTTCTAATAATGAAGCAGCTTTTAACTGCAAACAAAACATGATAGGAATGCCAAAGATGAGACCATGGAAAGAAAGTTTGCATGATTATTTAAAATATGAATTATGCTTACATAGGGAAAGTTAAATGAATAAAAATTTTGGACAACCTCTTGTTTCTGTTATTGTGCCAACTCACAATCGTCCAGAATTCTTAAAAAACACTTTGAATTTTATCTGCTTGCAAACATATAAAAATTTGCAAATTTTAGTTATATCTAATGGATTTAGTAAAGAAAACCAAAAAATAGTAAAAGATTTTAATGATGATAGAATTACATTCTTCGAACAAGAAAATTCTGGAACCCCAGCATCTCCCAGAAATCATGGTATCTTGCAGGCCAAAGGGACTTATGTTGCTTTTTGTGATGATGATGACATATGGATACCAAATAAAATTGAAAAGCAAGTAGCGATACTGAATAATAATCTGAATTATGACGCATGTTTTTCAAAAATGATTCGTTTTAATGACAAACATGAATGGACTTTGCAAAATGAAGAAGGTCCTGCTGATTTTAAATCACTTTTGTATACGAATACTATACCCATATCATCATTAATAGTACGTAAAATTTTTATTGACAAAATGGGCAGTTTTAAGACTAGCAAGCAAGTTGGTAACTCTGCTGATTATGAACTTGTTTTGAGGTATTCTTTAAATACAAAAATTTATTTTCTTAATGAATATCTTATAAAGTATTGGAGTGGAGAAAACCGCACAACAAGCTTAGATTTTCATAACCAATTTAGAAGTATTTTTGTTTATTTAAAAACGATTATTTCATGTTTTTGGATTATCCATAAAGAGCAAGGAATAAACCTTATTACTTTCTTAAGGCCAATTTTATTTCATGCTTTTAGTTCCTTTAAAGTTGCTTCGTACTCGATTTTTAAGAGAATAAATATTATGTAGAATACGATCATATGTTTTTGCTCGCTACCTTATTCTTGGACTATTCATCATGATCTTCAAACAAAAAAAGCTGCCAATTTTTGGCAGCTTTTTTATTAACAATCAAATCGTGATTAGTCTTGATTAACAGCTTTCATGCTTAGTTTTATTTTGCCGCGGTCATCAAATCCAAGAACTTTTACTTGAACAACGTCGCCAAGCTTCACAACATCTTCTGTTTTGTTAACTCGAGTTGGTGCCAATTCACTAATGTGAACCAATCCATCACGGCCGCCCATAAAGTTTACGAAAGCGCCGAACTCAGCAACTTTAACGACTTTACCTTCATAAATATGGCCAATCTCAGGATCACAAGCAATGCCTTGAATCATTTTTACAGCAGCATCCATAGCTTCTTGAGTAACGCCAGCCACAGTTACTTGTCCGTCATCTTCAATGTCAACTTTAGCACCAGTTGTTTCGCAAATTTCACGAATCACTTTACCACCAGAACCAATCACTTCACGAATCTTTGAAGGGTTAATTTTAAATGTTGTCATCTTTGGGGCATAGGTACTTAGTTGTCCTCTTGAATACTCAAGGGCTTTAGACATTTCGCCTAGAATATGTAAACGACCTTTTTGTGCTTGAGCCAAAGCTTCTTTCATAATACCTGCAGTAATGCTGGTAATTTTGATGTCCATTTGAAGCGCTGTAATACCATCAGTTGTTCCGGCAACTTTGAAATCCATATCTCCCAAGTGATCTTCATCTCCAAGAATATCGCTCAATACAGCGTATTTCTTACCTTCTTTTACAAGCCCCATAGCAATACCAGCAATAGATTTTGTAAGTGGCGCACCAGCATCCATTAGGGCCAAAGAAGTGCCACACACTGTAGCCATTGAAGATGATCCATTAGATTCAGTAATTTCTGAAACCACACGAATTGTATAAGCAAATTGTTCTTTTGTGGGTAGTAATGGATTTATTGCTCTCCATGCTAGTTTTCCATGACCAATTTCACGACGACCAACTCCACTTAAACGACCAACTTCACCAACTGAATAAGGAGGAAAGTTGTAGTGCAGCAAGAAGCGTTCTTTGTATTCGCCTTCTATCGCATCAATCATTTGCTCATCTTGACCTGTTCCAAGAGTCGTCACTACCAATGCTTGAGTTTCCCCACGGGTAAACAAAGCGCTTCCATGTGCGCGTGGTAAAATGCCAACTTCAGCTACGATTAAGCGAATTTCATCAAGTGCACGACCATCAAGCCTTTTTCCTGAATCTAAAATATCTCCACGAAGAACAATTGATTGCAGGTCTTTGAATGCACTTGCTACTAATTTTGGATGAGTTTCCATATAGTCAGTAAGTTCTTCAGTAACTTTTTGTTTTGCTGCATCAATTGCTGCATAGCGATCTTGCTTAGCTTTAGTTGTGTAAGCTTTACGTAGATCTTTTTCTGCAATTTTTGCAACTTTTTTAGCAATGTCTGCAACTTCAGGAGCAGCTTTTGGAAGTTCCCATGCAGTTTTCCCTGCTTTTTTAGCAAGCTTTTCAATTAATTTAAGTATTGGTTGGAAGCTTTCGTGACCAAATTCCACTGCTCTAAGCATAATATCTTCAGGCAATTCTTTTGCTTCTGATTCAACCATCAACACGCCATCTTTTGTTCCTGCAACAACTAAATCAAGATTCGAATTTTTCATCGCCTCAAGAGTTGGGTTCAGTACTAATTCATTATTAATGTAGCCAATTCGTGCTGCAGCTAATGGCCCTTGAAAAGGAATGCCAGATATTGCAAGTGCTGCCGATGCTCCAATTAGTGCAGTAATGTCTGTGTCATTTTCAAAATCGTACGCAAGAACTGTACAAATAATTTGTACTTCGTTACGGAATCCTGCTGGAAATAAAGGGCGAATAGGACGGTCAATAAGCCTTGATTTTAATGATTCAGAATCAGATGGTCTTCCTTCGCGGCGCAAAAATCCACCTGGAATTTTTCCAACAGCGAATGTTTTTTCTTGGTAGTGCACACTTAAAGGGAAAAAATCAATATCTGGTTTTGCTTCTCTTTGTGCAACGACAGTGCACAATACAGTTGTGCCACCGTATGTTGCCATTACGGCTCCATCAGCTTGACGAGCAATTTTGCCCGTTTCTAGAACTAGCTTGCGACCAGCCCATTCAATTTCTTCACGTGTAATATTAAACATAAAATTCCTTAGGGGTAAAAATGAGAAATGGAAGAGACACGAACATGCTTTTCCATTAGGTATTTGAAAATAACGAATTGTGAATTTTGTTTTTTCACAAAAGCTTAGCGACGAATATTCAAACGTTGAATCAATGTTTGATAGCGAGGTTCACCAACGCGCTTTAAATAATCAAGCAAGCGACGACGTTGACCAACAAGCATTAACAAACCACGACGAGAATGCAGGTCATGTTTATGTTCTTGCATATGGTCTGAAAGATTTCTAATGCGCTCAGTTATAATGGCGACTTGAACCTCTGGTGACCCTGTATCACCAACTTTTGTTGCAAATTCTTTAATAACTTCTTGTTTACGTTCTGGACTAATCGACATCGAGTTTTCCTTTATTTTAAATGTTAAACACACGATTCGGATAAAACATATTATCTTGTACATGGCCAAGGGCGATAAGTTTATCATCGCACAACACTGAAATGCTTAAGGAATTAACCTCATCCATTTCAACTGCTTGACCATGCCGAATCTTAACGGCCTTTTGAAGCGATACAGATACTGCCGGGATGTCGTCCAGAACAGACCTAATCGGCAACAAAACGCAAGCCAGGGAATTATCGCTTATTTTTTTTATATTTTCCAGTGAAATCGCACAATCAATGTTGAAATGGCCGACACACGTCCGTTGAAGCATTACTAAATGGCCAACTGTCCCAAGATGCAGTGCAAGGTCACGACCTAATGATCGAACATAAGTGCCAGTGCCGCAGTGCACATTAAGGGTGGCACTTTCTCCGTCATAGTTTTCCAAAGTAAGCTCATAAATTTCAATTTGCCGTGAAGGCATGTCGATATCTTCACCGGCTCGTGCCCTTGCGTATGCCGGCTTCCCTTTAATTTTTATTGCTGAATAAATTGAAGGCGTTTGTTGTATCGATCCTGTAAATAGACTTAAAGCTGACTCTATATCATGCATTGTGGGTCTATGTGCCGATGTGGCAATTACTTCACCTTCTGTATCACCAGTTGCTGTTTGAGTGCCAAAAGAAAGAGTGAATTTATAAGATTTAGGCCTGTTCATTAAAAATGGCATGGTTTTTGTTGCTTCTCCCAATGCCAGGGGTAATACTCCACAAGCAAAAGGATCTAGGGTTCCTGCGTGACCAATTTTTTTCTGATGAAACAGCCGTTTTACAGCGCTACCAGCTTGGGTGGATGTCATCCCTTCAGATTTATTAAGAATTAACCAGCCATCCATTGAATTAGAATTTATAATAGACAACACAATCAGGCGTTGTTGTTGCTAAATTTAAATGCCCATTACTTACACATCTACCTGATGCTCCTGAAGCATCTTTCACAATTAACTGTCCTTGACCTGGATTCATCGCATTATTTCCCTGGTCAATTTTATTTTTCAAAGCTTGTGCTTGCTTAGGTGTAAGCAAGCCCGCTCCACCCTCTTTAGAAAGCATAAACCAGTGTCCAAGCATTTCTGCAGATGGTTGGAATACTACGGTATAATGTCCACCAAGTTTTGATGTGGGTGCTGTATCGCTATTAAGAATAGAAGCCTTGCTTAAGTGCTGCCAAAATAAGTCTGGCTCTTTTCCTGTAATTTGCTCGTTGCCATCGCCGGAATCAGTACCTGTAAAATGTATTGATGCTTTTGAATCATCCCCTGGAAGTGCTTGATAGGTTTCCTGGTACATACCAACTGATAACGAATAATGTTGAAAATCTTGAACAATAGAGCGAATTTTGGCGCTTTCTAAAAGCTCTTGCCCTTTAAAGACTGCGCCAGCAATAATACCGATTACCACTAGTACAATAGACATTTCTATTAAAGAAAAGGCAGGTACACATTTTTGCAAAATTTTTTTCATCAAAATTTTCACTTTTTTCACATTAGAATTAGTATAAAAGGTTTTGCTTATGAATCAATCGCTTGATTTTCAAACTGTCTTACAAGAAGTTGTTTGTATTTTTGATTTTTCACAATATCTTTTAAATTTCCATCAATACGTGCACCAATACGCGAAACAACTTCACCTGCCATATAACTACCTAATTGCAGACACTCAGGAATTATCCAGCCCGCAGAAAGTCCATACAAAAATCCACCTGCGAACCCATCTCCGGCACCGGTTGTATCTACAACTTTCACATCACGTGCAGGGCAAAACCAAATGTTTTTGTCATAGACAGCAATTGCTCCAGCTGCACCAAGCGTAATCACAGCACATTTTTCTGTTTCACGTATAAAAGCAATGCATGTTTTTAAGTCGCCCTTGACTAGTTCACAAGCTTCTTCTTCATTCATAATTATTAGGTTAGCTGTATTTTGAAGCAATGAAACAAACAGATCTCGTTGTCCTTTTACGCATGATGGATCAGAAGCATTTATTACAATGTATCCCTCGTCGTTTTTTGCCTTCTCTAAAGCTTTTAAGTAGATAGGTACTTTATTTTTGCTGTTCAGCCCGTACCCTTCTAAAAAGACGATAGAGTTTTTATTAATAGGTATATTTTCAAGATCATTATCTGCTACATTTTCTGTACCAGGGTAGCTACGCATAGTGCGTTGGCCATTAGGATGAACAAATATCAAGCATCCTCCGGTGGGTTCATGGTTGCAGGTGTAAAGTTTAGTATCTATACCTATATCAGTAAGTGACTTTTTCCATAGTTTTCCTTCTTCATCATTGCCAATTGTGGTGCCAAAAACCGCCTGTCCGCTTAGTTGTGCAAATATAACCGTAGCATTTGCGACTGATCCGCCCGGAATAATAGATGGATTTTTCAGCTGTTTCTTCACACATAGATACTGATCTTTTGTTAAAAAACGAGAATTATTTAGTTCTGCACCATAAGGCGCAAGATCAGGAGATGAGCAGCGAACAACAATGTCTAAGAATGCTGCGCTAATAGCAACAAGAGTTTTCATGAAGAGTATGTATCTAAAAATTTATGAAATCCATGTAAGCATGTTTTTTGAAATGAAGAAATAACCTTCTATTAAATTTCATTACTAAAATTAAAAAGAGAGGATTTTTATGAAAAATTTTATACATCCAATTTTGTATATCATCGCGCTAACGGCTTGTTGTATTGAAATTGATATTTCAGTGCCAAGTTTTCCCAACTTGATTGTGCATTTTAATACAACTGAATCTTTAGCTCAGCATACAGTTAGCATTAATTTTTTAGGGTTTTTTATAAGCGCATTGGTCGCAGGACCGTTGGCTGATGCTTATGGTAGACGTCCGATTATGATTATTGGTAATGCAATTTTAATGATAGGGGCTATAGGGTGCGTATGGGCGCCCACAATTTCTACATTGCTAATAGCTAGGTTTGTGGAAGGATTGGGTGCTGCCACTTCCGCAGTAGTTGTTTTTGCCATGATTGCAGAGACTTACAAGGGGTATAAGGCCACTCAACTGATAGGTCTAGTGAATTGCGTGCTTACTTGTTTGATGGCTGTGTCTCCAATTGCCGGTGCTTATTTAAATGAAGCTTTTGGATGGCGAGGCAGTTACGCAACCGTAGCGTTTATTTGTGTAATTTCATGGGTCTTGCTGGTTTTGGCATTGCCTGAAACATTAGCCATTAAAAGAGTTCTTGATTTGAAGGTCCTATTTACAAATACAAAAAAATTGTTAGAAAGTAAGATTTTTATGCAAACAAGCATCGCGCCAAGCTTATTGTATGCAGCTTACTTAAGCTTCATTACCAGTGCATCATTTTTGTATATGGGAACTTTTAAATTATCTATGCATCTCTACGCCTTGCATCAAGCTTTAATTGTGGCTGTTTTTGCCTTAGTCAGTTTGTTTTCAGGAACTATTTTAAAATACATAGGAAGTTCAAAATGTGTGAGTTTAGGGATAAGCCTAAGTGGTGCAGGAACATTAGCATTTTTATTAGCAAGTATTGTGTGCCCAAGTGTATTACTTACTACAGTAACTGTCAGTCTCTTTGCTATAGGGTTTGCATTGATTTATCCGCCCATTTTTACTGCATCGTTAGAATTTTTTCCTGATATTAAAGGAATCGCTACTTCACTTGTAATGTCAAAGCGTGCGGTTATTGTGGTTTTTGCAACATGGACAACTGGCTATTTTTATAATGGTACCCCTAGAAGAGTTTCCGTAATTATGGCTCTTACTGTTTTTGCTGCATTACTAACTTTAATATATTCACGTAAACAAAAAGCACGCCCAAATATTTAGGGCGTGCTTCTTGAAAAGTATGTGCTTATGCTGCGGGTGCAGCTGAGGCTAATGAACTCACCAATGGGTGTGGTGCAGATTTATTTAGTATCTCTGCAGTTAGTTGTTTATTATTTGGCACACCGTGTTCTTTAGCTATAGCATCCAGATCTGTTGCTACAGAGGTGTGGCCTGCAACAGGAGCTTCTGCAAGTACTTCACCTGGAGCTGCGGGTACATCAACCGGAGCCGCTGCTGCATCTAGAGCAACTGCATGTGCCTCTTCTGCTTGACTGAGCGCTTCTTGAGTGTTTTGTGCAACTTCAGCATTATGTTCTGCTATTTGAGCGTTATGTTCCGCTACAGCTGTTGTTTCTGCAACTTTATCATAAGCCTGCGCTGCGACTATTACCGCCGCATCTCTTTGTTGTGTCACTTGTGCTGTGGCTAACTCAGCTGCGCTCGCTTTAGCTTCTAATTCAGCCTTTTCTGCTTCTGCTTTTAACGCAGCTTCTTGCGCTTCAGCTTCTAATGCGGCTTTTTCTTCATTAAGTTGTGCAACAACTTCAAGGGCATGTTCTCCTTCAGCTTTTATTTTAGCTAGCTCTTCTTCTTTTGCTTTTAATTCAGCTTCTTGTTTTGCTTGCAATTCCGCTACTTCTTCCGCTGGTACAGGAGGCTCAGGAATAACGACATCATCGTTATTATATTTTACTTTTAACCCTGTTATGAAGTCTTCTGCTTTTTTGTAAGATACGTCTGTTGAAAATTGCACATCGGCTACTAGATCTATTTCTTGGTCGCTGCCTAACAATTTATATGCATTTGATATGCTAACATTTACAAATTGTCCGCCGCCTTCCATCGTTGGATCACTTTTCAGCATTGTAGCAATTATAGCGGTAGCTACTTTTGGTTGAGTGCTAAATAATTTAAATAGGCCCATCACTAGCTCATCAAACAATTCAGGGTGCTTTTTAGCTTCAGGAGAAGAAGCTAAAGCTAAAAATTTCATGCCTTCAAATTCAAATGTTTTTGTTAATGGTGCGCTTGGATCAATAGCTTGTGCTGCGCTTCCATTGCCTTGAGCTGCTTTTGCTGCAGCTAGTTCTGCCCTAAGCTTTTCAGCCTCTTCAGAAGAAGCTCCGCCACCAGAGCTTGCTGATTTCTTAAGAGCTTCTTGTAATTTTGTTGTCGCTTCTTCATCTGGCAGGTTAAATACGCGAGCCAAAGCAGACGACAATAAAGGGCTATCTTTCCCAAGAAAGTCCTCAGCATTTGGATCCATATCTGCGGGAGCAATAAAAAGTTCATTTTTACTACTCATCAACATCCAAGCATGAGAGTTATCAATATCGTAACCTGCTGGTGCTTTCCAGTTATCGTCTCCCTTTGCTGCATCAAACAGTGCGATAGCTATGTCTTGAGGATTTTCACTTAAATTACCGCCAGTAACTAAACCTTTTGTTTTTCCAGCTGGGTCTATTTTTACCCATATGTTAACAATCTTGTATCCTTCTGGAATTTTTTGTCCTGCTACATAAGGATAGTTGTGTTTTCCTGGCATATTACGTTTTGCATCTGTATCTGCTTGTGTAACGCCACCATCTAAAATGGTTGTTTTACTGTAAACTATGTCAGATTTTTTTATGTGGTATGAAACTTCTATTTCTTCCCCTAATTTTCCGTCTTGCACAGAAGGGACCTTGAATTTTTTATCTTCCTCCACCTTCGGCGCATCAACCGCAGGCTTATCTCCCGCTGGATTTACTTCCTCAGCAGCTGGAGCAATAGCAGGAGCCGCTTCTGCTGCTGCACATAATTTGTTTGTCCAAATAAACGCAGATCCTAATAATAAGGAAAATAATAATTTCTTTTTCATAAATCCAACCCAGAGTTCAGAATTTCTAACCTGAGTCTATTAGATCAAAAAGTAATTAATAAAATATTAAAGGGCCCACAAATATATAGTGGACCCCTTAATAAAATTTATGAAAAGTATTAGGCAGCTTTTTTTACTTGATCAACCAATGCTTTGAAACTCTCTGGCTGATTCATTGCTAAATCAGCAAGAACTTTTCTGTCAATTTCAATGTTGCTTTTGTGCAATGCGTTCATGAATGTTGAATAAGTTAACCCTAATTCACGAACTGCAGCATTAATACGTTGAATCCAAAGCGCTCTAAAATTACGCTTTTTAACGCGACGGTCGCGATACGCATATAATAACGCCTTCTCTACACGTTGTATCGCTGAACGAAAACAAGTGCTTGAACGACCACGATAGCCCTTGGCCATCTTAATAATTTTTTTATGACGTGCGTGTGTAGTGACGCCTCTTTTTACTCGTGCCATGATGACTCCTTATACGTGAAAATAGTAAGTACGAATGCGCTTTATTTCAGGTGTCGCGCATATTTTCATTCCGCGTGCATTACGTAGAAACTTATTAGAACGTTTACGCATACCGTGGCGTTTTCCCGCAGGGGTCATCTTCACTTTACCAGTACCGGTAAGGCGAAAGCGTTTTTTTACGCTACTTTTTGTTTTTAACTTGGGCATTTTATCTCTCTTTAAATAATTAAATATTAATTGTACCGCAGCTAAGGCATGCCCGGGCACTTTGCCCCAGCCACGCTGCTATAATTTGTATAAATGGTTTTTTGCAATAAATCAAGAAAACTTTAAGGGGGTTGGCAATAAATTAATTTCTACTCGCTATAAATTGAGCAAAATCCCTCTAACTCTTTAACTGTAATTGAAAATTAACATTTTATTCACATATCGCTCTTTAGAATAGTGATTAGCTAAGAGTATTTGCTCTTGGTTTAATAGTCATATTAGGGGTGATGGTATGCTGCATGGCAACCTGCAAGATGGGCCTGAAGGTAAAAAGAAGCCCAAAGATAAATCAAAAATGAAGACTAAACAAAAAAAGTCTAGAGAAAAAGCTCAAGAATTTTTTGAGGGCTTTCATCCTAGCATTACAGAAAACATGGAAAAGCTGAATGATTTGTATGCAAGCTTTGTGTCAAATTTTACACCTGATAAGCCTAACCCGCTCAATATTTTTAGTGCTGATGTGATGGCTAAAACTTTTTCAGAAACTCATAAAGTCATGGTTAACACCTTTGTTGTTAGCCCTGATGAATGGGATAGACAGCAAAAAAATTATTTAAGTGATCTAGAAGAATTATACCAACGAACAATGGGGCGCTTGCAGGGGGAAGAGGTTGCACCTATCATCGTGCCCCAAGGAAATGATAAACGTTTTAAATCTGTTGAGTGGAATGATTTTCTTGTATTTGATTATCTTAAGCAATCGTATTTACTCCATTGTAAATATATGAATGAGTTAATCGATTCTCTTGAAGGCATGAATCCAAAAACAAAAGAGAAAGCACAATTTTATGTGCGCAGCATGATGGATGCTGCTTCACCAACAAATTCTCCGTTTACGAATCCGGAAGTCTTGAAGGAAACTATTCGGACTCAAGGGCAAAACTTAATACATGGGTATCAAAAATTTTTAGAAGATAATGCAAATTCAAATTTTTTAAGTTTGCCAATGTTTACGAATCTTACAGAATTTAAAGTTGGTGAGAATTTAGGAATGACAGAAGGGAAAGTTGTGTATGAAACTCCCTTATTTCAGCTGCTCTACTATAAACCAACTACCGAATTTGTTTATGAGCGTCCTTTGTTGATGATCCCACCTTGGATTAACAAATATTATATTTTTGACTTGCAGCAAGAAAATTCATTTGTGGGATGGCTCCTTGAAAAAGGATTTAGTGTATTTGTGCTTTCGTGGATTAACCCAGATGAAACCTATGCTGATCACGGTCTTAGCGATTATGTTATTGATGGAGTGCTTGATGCAGTGCAAAAGGTTTTATCAATTTCAAAACAAGATAAACTAAATCTTTTGGCGTACTGTACAGGTGGTGTGGCAGCTACCCTTTTGGCCGGTTATTTGGCTAAGCGTATTGAAAAAAATCCCATAGAAAGCCTTAGTCTTTTGGCGGCGCCAATAGATTTTGATCAAATGGGTGACTTGAAAGTGTTTGTTTGTGAAGACCAGCTAGAGCATTTAGAAAAGCGCGTAAAAAATATTGGCTATTTTCCTGGTGACGAAATGGTTAGGGTGTTTAGTTTTTTGCGTGCGAACGACTTGATATGGTCTAACTACATCAATACATACCTACTTAATAAAGAAACTTTTCCGCTAGATTTTCCGTATTGGAATTGTGATACAACGC
>DYTB01000019.1 GCA_020726185.1 Candidatus Odyssella sp.
TTCCTCCATGACAAAATTATACCATCTTAGCGTTCTTTAGTTAAGTGTCTCCAAATTCTTTAGTTACTGCATGGACTCTTTGTACAGCGGTGTCTCGTTCTTTAATTACGGCATGAACTCTTTGTTCTACTTCAGCAAGTTTAGCAGATGATGCACCGCTTACTGCGTTGCGAGCAGCGTACCATTGTGTATATACGTTTTTTGGATTAGAAAAATTAGCATTATAACTATCTCTAGTGGCTGGCAATCCACTTGGAAAAACTTCTCTTATAAAAGAACCAGTGGGATCCTTTGCGGTAAACCAAGCAGCAACCTCCTGATTATAACGTTGAAATGTTTAACTGGTTGCTAGTTTTAAGAATTTTTAGAAGTGTATTTGTCGTCAGTTTTGAAAATTTCTTCAAAATATTTTTTAAGACCTTAATTTTTGAACAAAAAATGAGCTTTTAAGAAAAAGAACTACTTTTAAGCATGTAGAATCTCCTGATTTTTTAAAATCAGCTCAAAAATGTATGATTCCTATGTTACTTCAGCAACAAAAATACCTGAGGTTAATCATGGTGTACGCCATCAGTTTTAGCCCGAAATGATGCAGACTAATCCTTTCAAATCGTATCAATAACCTTTTGAATTTATCTTCCCAAGCAAAGGCTCTTTCTACTGTTTTAAATCTTTCTTGAAAAATTGCGTCATCGTAAATTCTTTTCCTTCCTCGCTTGATCTTCTTTCTATTGCTCGGATTTTCTTTGATGTTGGGCGTCATTCCCGCGTTGAAAATCATTTTTCTATTGCGTTTGCTATCATACGCTGAGTCCAAGCTTGCAATAATCTCACAAAAATCTTGACCTATTCTTTTCAATATCTTTTTTAAGTAACCAAATGCATCTGGAAAAAGACTGCTCTCATGTTGATTTCCAGGTGCTTTGGTGAAAGGAGAAATCACATTACAATTTCTATCGACAAAAGCAACAGTCTTCTCTCCCTTGAAATGTTTATGTCCGCTAAAGCCAAGACAATCTCCTCCTTTTTTTGCGATGGTTAATGTTCCATCGCCGTGTAAAATTGAGAGATCCAATAAATTTCTATCATGTAACCACACAACAGAATGTTCAAAAATCTTTTCAAAAACTCCTTTTTTGACCCAGCGTTTAAAGATTTTAAAAATTCGTGTGTAATGAATTTCTGGTTTGCCGGTTTGAGGATCAATGGAAATAGGCAAAGAAATCCATTGGCAACCCGTGTAGAGCAGCGTCAAAATATAGTTGAAAATTTTAAAAAAAGTGATTTTGCAAGAGGGTCCACGTTTTGGTTTTGGAAGATGCCCAAAGATAAATTCATTAAACTCAGATAAGGTTAATTGTGTTGGAATACGGTGGAAACGCTTGAGCATAGGCATAAAAAGTTCAATTTTTTTGAATATCATCTTTTCTTTTTAGCAGATCAAACCCTTATTTTCTCTAGCTTTTTTCAAATCCAAAACTAGCAATCAGTTATTTAATGATGCAGGTGGCACAACTCTAACCAGTAACTTTAGATATAAAATGAGGTCGGTTGCTCTAAAGCTTATGTACGTATTTTAAGGGGTGTTGGGGGACAGTCGATACCTTGTGAGTATGACAAAAACTGATACTAATCATTATGGATCCCCGTTTTCACGAGGATGACAAATCAGATGGTATAGAACTGGATCCCCACGCCCTAAAGGGCTCAGGATGACGACAATTCGCCTTCTTAAGTAAGTCAACGCTCACCCCCGTCATTATAAGGAGCAAAGCGACGTGATAATCCAGTGCGTAATTTCAATATTCTATAAATAAGTGTAGATTGCCGCGCTGCGCTCGCAAAGACGACACAAACCGTCATGGCGAAGAATGTCACGACTGTGGCGATCTATATGATGTTATAGGACTGGATCCTCACGTCCTAAAGGGCTCATGACAGTATATTAATTAATCGTCTTCTTTGCCGCTTAGGCGGTTATCATCCAACAGCATTGTCGCTTGTTCTTTGACTTTGGGATTGGTGCTTTTTTGGGCGCGTTTGGCGCGGCTAACAGCCAGGCGTGCATCACCCATGCGCATTGCCGCCTCAGCCTGGGCAAGGTCCGCTTGACCTGCTTGGTTTAGCTTGCGGTGGGCTCCAACCTTAAGCAGCCAGGCCATGACGTTATCGGGGTCATCTTGGGTGATGCGGTTTAATTGATCAAGGGCTTCTTGGGCATTGTCAGAGGAGCTTGTAAACAAAGCCTGGGCGCACAGCAGGCGAATTGATAGGGCATCGGGTGCTAGGCTAACCGCTTTTTTCAAATCTCGCACTGCATTAGCGCTATTACCCGATTCAAAGGCAAACTGACCGCGCATTTCGTAGAGATATGGATTATTGGGACTTTGCTCAATAAGATCGTTTAATTTGGTAAGGGCCTGGTCATATTGGCCTTTGCGTGCACAAATAATAACCTTGGCAATCTTTGCGGCTGGGGTATCTTTGCGATAGTAGAAGCGCTCAACCTCTGATGGTTTACTCAAATTTGCCATAAAAATAGCTTGAACCATTTGGAATTCCTGTTCCCATTCAGGCGGAATTGCGCCATGGTCAGGAGTTTTTTCGCGGTAGGCTTTAATGGCGTTGATACGGTCTTGGTCACTAGGGTGGGTTTGCAGATAGGGAATTTCACCGAAGGTATTCATTTTTTTAAATAGTTCGAAGGTTTCAATAAAGCCTTCGGTGCTAAGATCAGCTTCTTGCATCATGCGAAAGCCTGCAGCATCAGCTTCTTTCTCGTGAGTTCTGGAAAAGCTAGCGAATGTACCCATGGCAGCGCCCTGCCCTAACATTGCACCGCCTATAAGGGCTTCCATGCCCCCGCCTGCCAATGCTGCTGCACCACCTAATAAGGTACCTATGACAGAAGCGGCTGTAGCGCCTTTCATTTCATGGTTCATGCGGTGCATGTGCCCACCGGTAATATGCCCCAACTCGTGGGCAAGCACGGCGGCTAGCTGCTTCACATTTTTAAATTTGATAATAAGCCCTGTGTGAATGAAGATTTTCGCTTCATCGGTTGCAAAGGCGTTAATGCTTTTATCAACAACGAAATAGATTTTTGGTACAAACAAAAGCTTACTGGATCTGCACAAGCGCTCTAAAATGCTACTGACTAATTTTTCAGCGCGTGCATCAACAATAATGCTGTGTTGCTTGAATTCGGCGGAAATGTGGAGGTTAAGGCTTAAGAAAAAGACGAAAAGTTTGAAAAGCTTCACTTCAAGGTTTCTTCTGAGAAAATAGGATATGTTCTAGGGTACAAGTCTTTGTCATCGGGTTCAAGCTTGCCCTTACGCCCGCAGGCAGACAGGAATAACATGGCGATGATAAGGAAAATGGTGGGTGATGAAGGGATTGAACCTCCGACCCTCTCGGTGTAAACGAGACGCTCTACCGCTGAGCTAATCACCCATTTAAAAAAGGCATGGCCAATTGGGCCATGCCTCTTTGTAGCAAAAAGAAATTTACTTTTCAACTGCTTCTTTCAATTGCTTTCCTGGACGGAACTTTGGAAGACGCTTTGCTGGAATTTTAATTTTTTCGCCAGTACGAGGATTACGACCCTCAGTAGCTTTGCGGTTAGCTGTTGCAAATGTACCGAAACCGATCAAACGAACATCGTCACCTTTTTTAAGAGACTTTGTAATTGTTTGAAAAGTTGCGTCAATTGCGCGCTCTGCATCTGCCTTAGTTAGACCTGATGCTTTTGCGACGTTTGTTACTAAATCACTTTTATTCACGAAACCCACTCCTAGACTAATTTAAGTTAATTACAGTTTTATGATAATGGCGGTTTTATTAGACGGTCAAGAGGGTTTATGAAGCTTTACTAGAAAAAATAGTGATATATGCAGCTTTTTTACCACTTTTATTGTAAAAATGGCGAAATTCTTATGATTAGAAAGATTTTTAATTAATCTTTATTAAAAACCTAGCTCGCATACCCGTACCAATAAATGGCCACAAAAAGGAACAACCAGACGACATCGACGAAATGCCAGTACCATGCAGCGGCTTCAAAACCTACATGATGGTCAGGCTGAAATTCACGTTTCATGTTACGTAATAAGCATATGAATAAAAAGATGGTGCCAATTAAAACATGCGCCCCGTGAAAGCCAGTTGCCATGTAAAAGTTCGATGGGTAAATGCCGTCTTTCAAACCAAAGGCAGCGTGGGCATATTCAACCCCTTGCACCACAGAAAAAATTAACCCCAATGCCACGGTGATTGATAAGGCTTTGGTGACCTTTGAAAATTGACCTTGCAACAATTCATGGTGCGCCCAAGTAAGGGTTGTGCCGGAAAGCAGCAAAATAAGCGTGTTCAAATAGGGCAAATGCATGGAGTCAAATGGGACAATGCCCTTTGGTGGCCACTGAAATGCCGCATGGCTTGCCACATTAAGGCTGGCATGAAAGTACCCCCAAAAGAAGGCTGCAAATAACATGACTTCTGATGCAATGAACAACACCATGCCAATTTTCAAACCTTTTTGCACGGCTGGAGTGTGCACACCTGCTGTGTTGCCTTCCTTTAAAACATCTAACCACCAACCCAGAAAACACCCTGCAAGTAAAAGCAGCCCAACAATAAACACCCAATGGTCAATATGACGCATAAATAAAACCGCCCCAACAGCCACAACCAACACCGAAAGAGACGATGCCAACGGCCACGGGCTGGGGTCAACAAGGTGGTAGGGATGGTTTTTGTGATTGCTCATACAATTGTGCGCTTAAAGGTGTTGGCAAATTTTACCATAAATTAGCGCTGTGGCAGTTATTAAAAATATTTAAATAAATACAATACAAAATTAAGACTTTTATTTTATTATATTTAATAAAAATTTAATGTTTTCTTGTAATGATGGTTATTATTGATCATTTTTATTACAGGAAAACCCATGAAAAAAAATACCATATTTAAATACTGCGCATCCCTGGCCATGGGGTTGGCATTAACTTCTAGTCTGTGTGCTAGTTACGATGTAACAACCGTTGCCGGTGTTGCTGGCAGCTTTGCTCATACCGATGGAGTTGGGTCTGCAGCACGGTTCCAAAGCCCAGGCATGATGTCAATTGATATTTCAGGAAATTTATTAGAACCTGATGGTGACAAAAATATCAGAAAAATTACAACTGCTGGTGGAATATATACAGTATCAACGCTTTTTGATGGTAGCGCGTGGGATTATGGATCTGAACCTTTGGAAGCAATCTGTCAATATATTGTGAGCGGTACGACAACCTATTTAACAACTCACCAATATATTGATCTTATGCAGTGGACGCAAAGTGGTGGAACGTATGTTGCTAATTTTTCATTAGACAGTGGGGGAGGGGGATATCCTGGTTCTGATGCATAGGGACTTGTTATTGACAATAGCAATAACATTTTTATGACTTCTTCTGCAAATAACAGAATTTATAAAATTTTACCTGATGGTTCATACTCTGTTTTTGTACAAAATAGTGCACTTAATGGACTTACAGGTATTACTATAGATAGTTCAAACAATTTATATGTTTCAGCTACTAGCAATAATACAATTTGTAAAATTACACCTGCCGGAGTGATCACTGCCATTGCAGGAACTGCTGGAACATCTGGTTCTACTGATGCTGCAGGCTCTTCAGCACGATTCAATAGCCCATGGGATATTGATATTGATGCAGCAGGAAACCTTTACGTAGCAGACCGTGGTAACAACTTGATTCGTAAACTTACCAACAGCAGTGGCACCTATACTGCATCAACCATTGCGGGCACAGCTGGAAGTACTGGCTCTACCGATGGTACAGGTTCAGCAGCACGGTTTAATGCCCCAACTGGCCTTGCTGTCGATGCATTCGGGTATGTGTTTGTAACAGATACTGGAAATGATACTATCCGCAGACTTGCTCCACCTTCTATAAGCATAGAAGTAGATGGCTCTGATAGTGCAACCGTGTCTGGTCCAATTGCAAACGATGCGCACAAAACCGGAGCAGGTACCAGTGTATTATCTGGTGATAATTCATCTTTGTTAAATTTATCTGTTGATGCTGGGCTTGTGAAAGTAAGTGCGACTAATCATGTGGGTAAGTCAGTTTCTTTCAATGGCGGTAATATGGAAGTAACTAGCGGAACTATCGCAATTCCTGTAGTTGATGCAAGAAGTGCGGCAACCATTACAACAGATGCATCAGCTGCTGTTTCTGCAATTGCAGCACCTTATGGAACATCCTTACTCACGATAGCTGGGTCTGGAGTGGTTACTGCTGGTAATATGAGTGCAAGCACTACACCGCTTTCTATTCCTGGCGTTATGTATGTTGGGGCATCAAGTTCCAGCAAAATGCCTACAGGTGTTGCAACTGTTCCAAATGGTGGATTAGTGAAAATTATGGGTGCCACTGCATCTAGTGTTCCAGGTGCTACTCAACTACAAAGTGGTGCTGTTCTAGAAGTAGCTGACAGCATAGCTGTTCCTGCCCATACTGGCGCTGATATTTTTGGCACTCTAAAGTTTGATTCTGGTTCAGAACTAAAACTAGGCAATGGCTCTACTTGGGCACGTAATATAACAGTTGGTACTGCGTTGTAGTACTTATTAAGTTTGGTGAATCCCGCGGTCGTCTAGGCCGTGGGATAATCAGCCCCCTACCCTAAATCAGCTAATGCTTCTTTTAGAATGCTAAAAGTTAACAGCTCTGGCAGGATTTTGTGATGTCCATTGGGATATAATAACACATACAACGGCACACTGCTGCGGCCGTATTGTTCCAGCGCTTTGGTGATAGATGCGTCATAGGTAGTCCAGTCGGCTTTGACCAATTGGACGTTTTTGTCTTTAAACAATTGATGGGCTTTAGAAGTGTTCAGCACCATTTGCTTATTAACCTGGCAGGTAATGCACCATTTAGCGGTGAAATCTATCAACACGGGAGATTTTTTGCGTAACGTTTCAACGGTGGCGGGGTTGTAGACAATCCACGGGTCGGCACTAAGGGCCGAAATAGGTTTGGTGGCATAGACATACGCGGCACTAGAAAGTGCTATGGCTACAACGGTTGCGAACAATCGCAGATAGGGCGCGCGATTAACCCCGCCCCAATAGCCATAAATCCACGCGGCAATGCTAAGGGCAAGAAGGGCCACGAGAACATTTAAAAATACGGCGATGGAAACCTGGTCGGCCAGCACATGCATGAGCCACAGCACAGACGCGGCCGTGCCAAAGCCCAAAATGGTTTTGAAGGTGTTCATCCACCCGCCTGGTTTTGGCAGGAATTTGGCAGTCTTGGGGTTTAAGCAGATTAATAAGTACGGCGCTGATAACCCAAGGGCAAGGCCTGTAAAAATGGCAAAGCCGTGAAAGGGACTTTGGGTTAAAGCAAACCCAACCGATGCGCCCATAAATGGTGCAGAACATGGGGTGGCGACAATGCAGGCAAGCACTCCGTGGAAAAAGCTGCCTATTGGGGTTGAGGAATCTCCACCTTTACTTGATAGCTTAGTAAATGACGTGCCTATTTCAAACACGCCGAATAGGTTCAGAGCGAAGGCGAAAAACACAAAAATAAGTGCGGTGACAACAGCTGGGGATTGCAGCTGAAAGCCCCACCCTACTTGGTGTCCGGCGGCGCGAAAGGCTAGTAATAATCCCGCCAGCGCCCAAAAGCTAACAACGGTGCCGGCCGTGAAAAATAGGCCGCTTGCCCTGAGTTTTTTGGGCTGCGCGTGTTGGGTAAGGGTCATGATTTTTAAAGACAAAATGGGCAAAACGCAGGGCATTAGGTTTAAAATAATGCCACCGATTAGCGCGAATAAAAACATCAGCGCCATGTGAAAGCTGAAAAAGCCCAGTTCGGTGTGGGGTTTTGGCAAAGCGTTCCATTCGGCTGACGTTACTAGTTTGACTGATGCGGTGGTTTTTTCTGGGGTGCAAAGTTTGTCACAAACAGTGTAGCTGATGTGAGCTTTGATGGAGCCCAGATCATGGGGGGAATCGCTGATAGTGAAAGTGCCGTGGACATGGACTTTGCCCTCGTATGCTTGGAATTTGTGACCATGCAGGCTTAGGGTTTGAAGGGGGGGCCATTTTATGTGGTCAAGGGTGACGCCTTTGGGTAAATGCCATTCGATATTGGTGGGGGAATCTTCGCTATCGGGGGCGTAAATGTGGGCGTGTTCAGGCAGGTCAAAAACCAGGACAAAGGGGACATTTTGTTTTTGGTGATTTTCGGGCACTAAAAGCTGCACGTTTACGGTGTTCGCCATCAGGGTGGTGATGGTGAATATGCACATAGCGAAGAAGCGGAAAAGCATGGGGTTATAATCCTTGGGTCAATGGGTTGATTTAAAAACAGATATCATACACTGGATCCCGACGCCCTAAAGGGCTCAGGATGACGCAGCCTCTCCGTCTTCATGAGGAGCCAAGGGCGACGTGATGATCCAGTGAGTAATGTCCGGATTCTATAGACAAGTGTGGATTGCCGCGCTGCGCTCGCAAAGACGAAGGAACCGTCATCGCGAAGCCTAAAAGGCTGTGGCGATCCATACTTGTGGAAATTATAGAGCTGGACTCCGTGGTCAAGCCACGGTGAAACTGCGGATAAAGTATTCATACCGTATTACACCAAAACCAATTCCCTTAAATTGTACCCCACAATTTTTCAAAATTCCATGTAGTGGTTAATGGGTATAAATTTTGCTGTAGGCATCAGCATCATGGGCATATAACCAAGCTAGGTTTGCTTGCCAATCTGCAATAAGTGGATGTTCATCAGGACCATTCCAAGCAAAATACCCTGCATAGAATAGAATGGTTTCAATGCCTTTTCTGGTAAGGATATAGTCTGGTTCAGCATAGGCATTTCTAACTCTTTGTTCTGCTGCATCTGCTGATGCGTTGGCGTTAGCATAATCACCAGGAACAGCAATAAGAGCAGCAGCATGGTCTTTAGCACGAGCAGTAGCAACAGCTGCATCTATAACCGCATCTGAATAATGAATAACATCACAATAACGTTCATGAACTAGATTGCGGCAATCGATTCCATCTTCAAACCACTCAGTAAAAGGACGACATGTAGACAGCATTTGACCAACTAACCCAAGGAAATTTTCGCGTTTATGCGCATCTGCTGTTAGTAAATATTTATAAATAAGATTTACTAATTCATGAGGGCCAGCGTAAATATGCTGATAGAAATACTGAAGCACAGCGTTGGTACCATCAAGACCATTACCTACAGAATAATAATCCCATGAAGGAAAGTATGGAGCATCTGCTACAATTGCTGTTGGAACATTCCAAA
This sequence comes from Candidatus Odyssella sp., assembly GCA_020726185.1. Lineage (GTDB taxonomy): Bacteria > Pseudomonadota > Alphaproteobacteria > Paracaedibacterales > CAITNM01 > CAITNM01. Next base: position 9,354 of record DYTB01000019.1, read on the forward strand.
AATCTCTATTTTCGTATTTTATAGAGCCAATGATGCTGACATTTTCACCATCAAGTGGATGATCAGATAGAGCTGTAATAGTGCTTTTTTTGAAATCTTTAAAAATTTCTTTTTTTAGAAATTCGTCAAAAGTATATTCTACTTCAACCCCGGCACCAGCAGCTGCCACAGCCAGATCACCTAAAAATTCATTGGCAACATAGGAACTAACTTCTTCTAGAGCTGTTTTTTTACCGTCTGGACAGTGGGTAAAACGCCCAGCTAGTGGCGCTATTGCGTGCGCATCTGTTGCATAATTTCCACCAGCACGGTCAAAATACGCAAATGTCAGGAACGCTTGTTCGCACAATGCTATTCTTTCAGGCGTAAACTCTGCTGGATTTGGCATCCAATCATCCCAGGGAAGTCCTAGTTCTACATGGTTAATTACAGGACCAAAAAGCAAAGACCGCATCTGCATGGAGCAGCGCATGGTCCTACCTCACACATATAACAGATCCAACTGTTCGAGACGCAGCAGCTGCGGATCTAAAAGCTGCTACTCTGGACCAAAAAATGGAAACCGCAAGAATATGGCAGAGCATTGCAAATAACTCAAATTCAACTATTCAAGATGCAACAATTGCGGATGTAAAAGCTGCTGCTCCGGGCCAAAAATTAGCTATCGCACGGGCATGGCAGAGCATCGCAAATATCTCTCCACCTATTCTAGACACAGCAATTGCGGATGTAAAAGCTTCTACTCTGGACCAAAAAGTAAAGACCGCATCTGCATGGAGCAGCGCATGGGACCTGCTTAGAAATAGCGCAAATCCAACTGTTCGAGACGCAGCAATTGCAGATGTAAAAGATGCTGCTCTGGACCAAAAAGTGGAAACCGCAAGAAGATGGTACTGGCTCTCATATATCACAAATCCAGCTATTTTAGCTGAAGCAATTACGGATACGCAAAAGACTTTTTCTGGCCAAAAAGTAAAGACCGCACACGCATGGCACCTCATCGCAAATATCTCAAATCCAGATATTCTAGCTGAAGCAATTGCGGCTGTACGTGCTGCTGCTCCGGACCAAAAAGAAAAAGCCGCCAACAAATATTTACAACAAACAATGAAAAGCGGCACAAAATGAAGTGGTTTCCGTACCCACTGCCCCCATTTTCGGGCAGAAAAACTAGAGAGTAGTTACCCCTGAACTGGCAGTACTAAGCTTTAGCACAGTTGTCACAATATTGCTGTAATGTAATACTATTTCTTGACTTTTTACAAATAGTGCTTACATTGATAAAATCATCTAGAATATTGACCGCATGACCTTTGAAGAAACTGGCTTAAGTGAGGTGCTTGTTAAGCGCTTAGCTGAAATAGGCTTTACGACCCCTACTCCCATTCAACAAAAAGCAATTCCTATTGCATTGCGTGGGCAAGATATTATTGGCATGGCCCAAACTGGTACAGGTAAAACGGCAGCGTTTTTGTTACCGATACTCAATGTTCAAAATGATAAAGCACAAAAATCGAGAAATCCTAGCGTACTGATTTTAGAGCCTACCAGAGAGTTGGCGTTTCAGGTGCAGGAAAGCTTAAAGCGCTTTGACCCAGAAGAGCATTTAAAATCTGTATTGCTAATTGGCGGTGACCCAATGGGCATGCAAGAACGCGCGTTGAAAAAGCCGCATCACATTATTATTGCAACACCTGGACGACTGTTAGATTTTATGGATCGCGGGAAGTTGCTTATGTACGGTGTGCAGCATGTGGTAATTGACGAAGCGGACCGTATGTTAGACATGGGATTCATTCCTGATGTTGATAAGATTTTGGCAGTTTTGCCTAAAACCCGTCAGACACTTTTGTTTAGCGCGACTATGACGCCTGATATTCGCAAACTTGTTGAACAATACATGATGCTGCCTAAAACTGTTGAGGTTAAGGGCGAAAAAAGTAAAGCATCGATTGAACAAACTGCGATATTGGTTAATGACATTAACAAGCGCGAAGCGTTGCGTAAAATTTTGCGCGAGCACCCGAAGCTAAATGTTGTGGTGTTTTGTAATCGCAAACGCGACATTGATGAATTGAAGCAGTCATTATCACGCCATAAGTTTTCTGTTGGCGCTATGCATGGTGATATGGACCAGGAAATGCGTAACAAATCGTTGCAGGCATTTAAAGCTGGAGAAATTGATATTCTAATTGCAAGCGATGTTTTGGCACGCGGTGTAGATATTGAAGGCCTTGGAATGGTGGTTAACTTTAACGTGCCGTTGCAAGTTGAAGACTACATTCACCGTATTGGCAGAACAGGCCGTGCCGATATGAAAGGCCTGGCGTTTACGTTGGTCAATGTGAAAGAGCGGACACTGCTTAAGAACATTGAAACGCATTTGAATGCAACCCTGATTAGCGAAACTTTTGTCGAAGAAAAGCGCGCGAAAAAAACACAAGAAAAGCCAGCACAAGAAATTAAAGCGATAGAAGTTAAAACGACTGAAGAAAAAGCACATGAAAATACAGCACCAAAAGCTGTTGCAAAAAAGCCGGTGCACCCTGTTCGTGAACGACATCCTGATCGTGCAAATGAAAAAGTGCCATCTGGCCATGAAGCAACTGGTCCTGTGATGGGCTTTGGAGCGATTTTGCCAGGATTTATGGCGCAGAAAGTCACCTTGCCAAAGCCATTGCCTGAAGGCGCTGAAGCCGAATAGATTTTATGGACTGGAATCCCGACGCCCTCTTCGAGGGCTCTGGGAGACAGTTTGGTTAGGTTTCAAGCCTTCGCAACTTGCGCGCATTCTATGGTCGATCCATACAAAGCTTTCGACCTACGAATATCAACTGGCCTATCGTTAGGTATTTCTAAAAAATATTCCAATTGCCACTTTTGTGTTTTCTGGGCTTGAGAACTGATAGTTTTATCCCATGGTGGATAAACACGAATCGCTCGCTTTCCACCCTGACCATTTTTTGACACGATCCCTTTTTCGAACAACACAAATTTTGGAAAAATGAACTGACCAAATACGTTTTCTTTGCGAACGCTTATGACAAAAAAATCTATTGAATCTGATAGGTCAAAGGGTTGAATGGGTGATTTTCCCGTTCGTTTCCACAAGGTCACAAATTGCCCTATTTTTGTTGGTGTAATTTTGGCCACACGAAAACAAATGGATAAGCCATTTAATACAAATCTGCACGCACCATATTCTGCACTTTCAGATTCAACTTGGGGCAATGAAGAATCGAAGCCACTAGGGGTATAAACAAGATTTTGAGCAACAAAAAAGTCGGCAGGTATGGGCGTTTGCGTACTCATATTAAAAGCCACCATTAACAATAAATTAATATTTTTATATTACGATGAATCTTATTGCATTGATATAAAGTGATTGTAGTGGCGAGAAAACTATTTTTATTTGCTCTTTTTTTAATAGCAGCAACTTGTGAAATGTGTGCTGCTGTTAGACCTGCGGAAAGCGCACCTGAAAAAGGCAGCTGGCCATTCTATTCAAGAGAAAAGAAAAGCAAAATAGCTCCAGCGCCTGCTTTAACAGAAGAGGCAGTGACTGATCAAAGCAGAAACAGAAATTCACAAAGAAGAAATGCGATAGTGCCAGAACCAGTAAAAAAAACACCTAGTCTGGATAGTACAGATAGTGAAACTAGCGGTGAAAGCAACAGTGAAAAACAAAGACGAACAAGAGAAATTAGAAGATATTTCGAAGGCATTACAGATGAAATTCTCGAGAGTCGAGAAGTGCCTAAAGTTCAAAAACGTAAATCTTTGCCATGGTTAATACCTCAAGAAGAACGAAACATGACAGAGCAATATAACCGGTGTTCAAGAGGCAGTGTAAGAAACAGCTTAATAACTTGTACGGGTGACTGTATAAGCGCTGCCTTTGAATTATTTTCCAGTCTTGGCAGAGAAACAGAATTAGAAGAGTTATGCATAAAGCGCTGCACAAATTCTGGAAAGTTATTCATAGCCGAAAAAGCAGAGCAAATAGAAAACTATAACAGCCAACAACAAAGACGTTATTAGGAATATAGCTGCTAAAAAATTTAGGTAAGAACTAGATAACTTTACCCCATTATTTATGCCAGCCACTAAACACCAAAACCACGAACATCACACCCATGTTTTTTTAATTTCACAAAACAGCATTAGTGGAAAAACACTATAGAAATTCCCTTGAAATAAGATAAGAATCAGAATTTGATATTTAATGAAATAATGTGCTATATAGATTGTGTAATATTGTCTATATACCAATTCACTAATTTTGTCTTTAAAGGAGACGATAATTGAAAATAATACTTTTGATGACTTTATTAATGGCAACGCAGGTAATGGCGATGGACATAACTGATGACGAAAAACTTCTTCGTTCACCGAGAGCGATGACTATAAAACGACAGCTTCCACGTTTTGATGCTTTGCCAAAAGAAGAAGCAGACGCTGCACTCTTGAGAATATTAAAAATGATGAGTAATCTACCCACTAAAGATAATAGTGAGAAATCACAACCAGCTCTTAATGGTGGCCATCCTAATTTTGCGCCGGACACTACTGCTGCAGAATAAATCAAAACACAAAAACCAAGAGCACTGCGCCCTTGGTTTTTTTAATTTCACAAAACCACATTAGCCATAAAAGATCCTGAGGGTTCTATAGCCCTAATATAAAAACACAAATTTGACACATCACGAAATAATGTGCTATATAAGGTATGTAATATTTGCATAGGTGATTAACACTTAAGTACAAATATTGAGTTTATTATAATTTTTTGTCCTTAAAGGAGACGATAATTGAAAAAAATACTTTTGATGACGTTGTTGGCAACGTCAACAATAATTAATGCAGCGGCTAAACCTCATGATAATCATGATGATTCTGATAGTATTGCGCCTGAGTCACCTAGATCAGTAACACAAACTACGATGCCTGCTAGTGCACCTGAGGTAATAGATATAGATTTTCCAACACAAGTGCAAATATTAATGTATCTAGAAGGTAATCAAATTCTAGTACAGAAGGTTTTAAAAGCTGTAGGAGATAGAACGTATACTCCCGCAACAGCAACAGCACAATTAAAAGCGATAAACGAAGCAATAAAGCCTATGACATGGCAGCTTCGAGCTGTTTTTCTTAATCATATTATAGGACAGAATTAAATAGTGATTGGTTGCCACAGAAAGACCTTGGAAATAGGCGTTACAGAACTATTTTCATGGTCCTTCCGTTGGTTTTTTAGAGAAAGCTATATTTTAAAATTTATCTAAAATTTCTTTTAGGAGACGATAATTGAACAAAATACTTATGATGGCGTTGTTGGCAATGTCAGCAATGATCAATGCAGCTGCAACTGGGACAGCAGTTTCAGCAGCTGGAGGACCAGTTTCAGCAACAGAAGATGCTGCACCAATCATAGCAACAGCTCATCGACGCACGATTTGTGTCGTCAAGGAACCAGATCTAGATCGTACAACTACCCCAGCATCTTTTATGTATAAGGTATGCTTTGCTGGTAAGTCGCAATACCTTTCTTTGCCTGAAAAAGAAGAGTTTACGCTGTCAAATGCGGTACACGAAATACTGCATATTACTGGCCTTTCTGAACAGGATAAAGCATTTGCACGTACAGCACTCGAGGCCGCCCGTAATCCTGAATTATATGAATCTGAGTATACCTCGCTTGTTGAACAACTAACGAAAGAAAGCGCTGACGAAGTTACCATTGAATCCGCAATTTCTACACTGGAAGAAAAGTACGAAGAAAAGAAAAATGGCTTATTTAATGAGCGTTTGGCCAAGTACTTCGATTTTAAAATGTTTAAGGGAAAACTTAAGATTCGTTTTACTGAGGATCCTTGTTGTAGCGTTAATGCTTCAGGTACCTTATGCCGAGGTTATACGATATCTCTTGATGGTAAATCAGTACGTGCTACGGTTTACGGCGAAATCGAACGTGCAACACATCCTACGCTGCTAGGTGCGGTAGGGCAATAATTCTATCTCCTGATTTTTCTGATGAAGAAAAAGCACCTGTAAAAGTAGTGTTCAATACTGCCAAAGCAAACACGCCAACAAATGACGTCATACTTATTAAAGAGAAATTACTTCGACACATCAATTTCATAGATGACTCAGCGAGTGCAGCTAGCCCTGTTCTACCTGGATAAGCAACGCCTGCATTGCAATCTCGTGATGACGTTACCAAGCGTCATTGCGAGCCACGCAAGGGCAAAGAATCCAGTTCTATATAATCATATTATAAAAAATAAAGGAGACGATAATTGAAAAAAATACTTTTGATGGCATTACTTGCCACAATAACATTAGTGAATGCAAGTGATTCAAAATACCCAGAAGATGGAAGCAATATTGAAAGCCGGTCACCACTTCAACACCAAATTAGTTTGTTAAGCAGTGAAAATACCGCTTTAGAAATAGAGCTTGAAGAGGCAAAAAGTCAAATTACTGATTTAATGGAGCAAATTCGTGGTAAGAGAAAAGCTATAAAGGCTTGGAAAACTCAACAAATCATTGGGATTGAAACTAATCTCTATCATGGAAAAACCGATGTAGAAAAGGTTCTGACAAGGGGAGAAGAGGACGTTGATGACACATCATTAGTGCTTGCTCTTAGTGCATTAGATTTAACCAGAGAGGATGAAAGTACGCCCCGACCGATGTTAGCAGCAGGTGCTCCTGAAAATTTTGTTGATATTAATGAACATCAGAGGCTATTGGAACTAAATAACATGTTTACCTCAAAGGTTACTCAAAGTGAAAAAATTATTGAACAATTAAACACAAGCCTGAAGGTAATGCTTGAAGATATGGAATCTTTAGGAGAAAATATTGATAGATTACAAGCGCACACTACAAAAGAAGAGAAAAACGCATACATTGCACATTTTGCAAAAACAGCATTAGGAATGAAAGAGGCGGATATAGCACGAACCCTGAAAGAATCAGGCTTAAGTTAGCTAAATACTAACAGCTAACTTTCTTCCTATAATTGATAAAAGCCAAGGGGGGTGACTAATCCGCTTGGCTTTTTTGTTCAGGAATTTTTTTAAAATTTATCTAAAATTATTTGGGACATTTTAATTTTTGACAAAATACGGGTTTTTGATAGCATAAGATTGTAATTTTAAGAATTGTGTCTGAAGTAAAGTTCAGATGTCAGTGTTAAAATTACGCTCCCGAAAATCAATTAATGCTAAATAATCTGAAACTACACACTGGATCATTACGTCGCGCAGCTCCTCATGATGACGGTGGAGAGATGCGTACTCCCGGATGATGACGGCGTGGTTAGAGTTTAAGCCATAGAAAAACTGAGAAACACAGCGCTGAAAGCACTCTGCTTTTGGCGTTTTTTTTATTAACCAAAGAATGGATCTCGCGGTCTGAGCCGCGGGAAGACTGGAAAACACTCATGAAGAAATTTTTCAAAAATTTAAAGACAGCGTGGCCAAGGCAAACAAGTGGGCATGGCAATATGTTAGCCATGGGTTCCGTTGGGAAACCAGTGTTCACACCAAGGTATTATGAACAATTGGCTGATGAAGGGTATCAGCGAAATGTGATTGTGTTTCGGTGCGTGAATTTAATCGCCAGGGGGTTAGGATCGGTTCCATGCTTTTATATAGAAATGGAAGCGATCAAGAACTTGAACAGCACCCGTTGCTTAACCTATTAAATTGCCCGAGTCCTCAACAAGCGGGGTCTGCGTTTATGGAAGCTGTGGTTAGTCATTTATTGCTTTCTGGAAATGCATACGTTGAAGCGGTGTTAGATAATTATGGAGTGCAGGAATTGTACGCCCTGCGGCCCGATAGAATGCGTATTGTTGCAGGACAACAAGGTATTGAAGCTTATGAATATTCAGTTGGCGCCCATAAGAAATTGTACAAGGTTGATGCCAATGGCAAATGCCCTATTTTGCACATTAAGCTGTTTCACCCTTTGCATGATTGGTATGGATTAAGCCCCATTGAAGCAGCGGCGTGTAGCATTGATCAGCATAATGCGGTGTCAAATCACAACTTGGCATTACTTCAAAATGGAGGGCGACCATCGGGGGCGTTTATTATTAAACCCAGCAATCACAGTGCGCCTTTGACAGAACAACAGCGCAATCAGATTCGTGAAGATATTACGCATTTGTATGAAGGGGGGAAAAACGCCGGACGAATTATGATGATGGAAGGGGATTTTTCCTGGCAAGACATGGGGCTGAGTCCGAAAGATTTAGATTTTATTTCAGGAAAAAGTGTTTCAGCCAGGGAAATTTGCCAAGCGTTTGGTGTGCCCCCAATTTTGGCAGGAATTCCTGGAGATGCAACATTTGCAAATTACCGAGAAGCTCGGTTTCACCTGTGGGAAGATACGATTTTGCCGTTGCTTGATCACCTGGTTGCGGAAATGAACTTATGGTTGGCGCCGTACTTTGGTAAGGGGCTTAGACTTGGTTATGACCACGATAGCATTGCTGCGTTGTCACCCAAGCGTGAAGCCACTTGGGCAAAAGTTGCAACTGCCGATTTTTTAACAATTAACGAAAAACGCCATGCGGTTGGGTATTCGCCAATTGCGGGCGGCGATATTTTAGATAGGGGTATTCATGAAGCAGCATCAAACTAGTCCATTTTGCTTAAAGAGCTTGCAAGATGATGGGATTTTTTATGGGTATGCATCTGTTTTTGATTGTGTGGATTTTCAAAATGACCAAGTTGTTCCGGGGGCTTTTGCGAAAAGCTTGAGCGATTGGCGGGCGAAAGACGCATGGCCAAAAATGCTATGGCAACATGACCATCATCACCCGATTGGCGTGTGGGTTGATATGCAAGAAGATGCCACCGGACTGTTGGTAAAAGGTCAGCTTTTGCTTGATGTGCGCAAAGGACGAGAAGCGTATTCGCTTTTAAAACGCAATGTGGTGAATGGTTTGTCGATTGGGTTTTCATTGACAAAAGCGGCGACTTCACCACGGGGGCATCAGCTATTACAGGAGGTACACTTGCATGAAATATCGCTGGTGACATTTGCGGCCAACCCAAAGGCAAAAGTTGAATGGGTAAAATCCATGGATACGCCAGTTGAGTATAGATTAGCGCATGTGGTGGACGCATTGGCAGAAAGGATTGGGGAAAGAGAAACCTATTATTAACACTGATAGCATTTACAACTCACGCACCGCAGCATTACACCTGCGGATTTTTTTTATCAACAACACACAAAGGAAAATATATGACTACACCATTAGAACAATCATTAGATCGTCTTGAACAAGCAGTACAAAACTTTAGCGCAAAAGAGATGCAGCACAAGGCTTTGGATCGTCCGGTTTTTGAAACAAAAGAAAAGGCAACCACTTGCGTGCAGAATTTTGTAAAACACGGAGAGAAGGCCTTGTCTTCGCAGGATGGTACTGGAAGTTTGGTAATTCGCAAACCGAGCATTTCATCGATTGTTGAAAAGCCGGTGTGCCCTACCCTTTTTAGAGATATTCCAGGGAGGGCGACTATACAATCAGACCATTTGGAAATTGTACGAGAAAAAGGCAATACAGATTCCGGATGGGCGAATGAAACCACGTTAGGGGCAGAAACCAATGTGGCGGAATTAATGAAAATCATCATTCCTGCCCATGAGATGTATGCAAGAACACGCATTAGTCAGCGGTTGATTGATGATGCGGTGATTAACTTGGAAAGCTGGTTGATGGATAGCATTGAACAGCGGTTCAGTCAGCTGGAAGAAGATGCGTTTATTAATGGATCTGGCGACAGCATGCCGAAAGGATTTTTAAAATACGAACGGGTTGCCGATGAACAGTATGAATGGGGCAAGTTAGTTGAACGACGCACAGGCCAAAATGGTGCAATTGTAAATGCCGATATCTTATTAGATACGGTTTCAAGTTTGAAAACGCCGTATTTAGCAGGGGCAATGTGGGTTATGTCGCGTTCAGCTTTTGCTGAAATTAGAAGGTTGAAGGAACCAACAACTGGGCGGTATTTGTGGCAACCAAGCTTAACTGAAGGTGGCGGAAATTCACTGCTTGGGTTCCCAATTATATTAAGTGACGCGATGCCAGCATTAAAACCAGATGCGCCATCGACCGCGATTGCATTTGGGAATTTTGCCAGAGGCTACCAAATTGTAGATCGTGGAGAATTCACCATTTTGCGTGATCCGTATTCTGCAAAACCTTTGGTTGAGCTTTATGTAACCCAGCGATTAGGTGGAGACGTTGTCGATTTTGAAGCGATTAAGTTGATTACTGCAGGTGAATAATTATGCAGATTCAGCGCGTTAACGTATCGCCCATGGAGTTGGTGACCTTGTCAGCATTAAAAGAGCATATGCGCATTGAGCACGATGCGGAAGACAGCCTTTTAAAAAGCCTTCAGCGTGCTGCCTATGATTGGGTGGAGCAATTCACCTGTCGGTCATTGCTAACAACTCAGTGGAAATTTTCATCACTACCCTTGAAAGGGGGTAGTGAAATCCGCCTTGCGTTGCCATTTCCCAATTTGTTGGAAATTAAAGAAGTGTTTCATGCATTCACAGCTTCGAATAAAGAAAGGGTTCGAAAATTCACCGTACAGCTAAAAAATGGCATTCCTTACCTATGCTTGCTGAGCAAGGGAGTTCCCATTGAGGTTGCATACAACGCAGGGTTTGGCCCCCATCCGGACTTTGTACCAGAGGCATTTCACCATGTAATTAAGGTGTTGGTGGCCCATTGGTATGAACACCGAGAAGGGTCACATTGTGGCATTCCAGATACAGTCGAGCTTTTTTTACGTCCTTATCAAATTAGGAGATTAATATGAAAATTTCAGACTTTAGCGAGCGTGTGCAAGCTTTCTATGGCTATCACACAGAAGAAGATGATGGTGATTTCACTCTAACTTTAAAAGAAGGAGGATGGTTTTGGGCAAAGATTACCCCTCTTTCGTTCCAGCAAAATACGACGAATGACCAGGCTATGCCTTGTCAAAATAGATATGAAATAGTCATGCGTAAAAAACATATCAGCAATACTAGACATGCATATTTAACGCAGCTACGATGGAATCATAAACTTTTAGATATTTACACTCCGTGGCTAGAAACAAGCAACTTAGATTGCATTAAGTGTCTAGCAAAAGAGAGAACCGAGGAGAAAAATGATGGCTGATTTCGGTGTACTAAGTGCGATACGAGACATGTTAAAAATGCAGATGTCAACGGACGAACATGGAATGGCTGACCACATTCATATCAGCTATCCGGCAAAAACCTCGACATTCCCCATGATAATACTGGAACTTGAAGAAGTGTGGACTTCCCTTGCTATGGGGCAACATTCACCCAGGGCAAGACTTAAGTTAAAAGCGAGAACCTTAAGCAACAAGCTAAGCGGAAAAGAATCAATCACCATTGCTGAAAAACTACGGGGATCAATTGATGGAAAAACCATCAACTTGGAAGATGGAAAAATTGTAACCCTTCGCCTTGAAAACAGCATTGTTGATATTCCGACCAACTTAAATAAAACGCGCAATGTTCAGCAATATTTTGAAGCAATTGTGAGAGGGTAGCATGACCCATTCAGACGATTACATGATTGAAACCCTGCTGAATACAATTGACCGTTATGACAGCACGCTAATTATTGCACTGCCCCGTTGGGCGCAAAATGGCTAGGGGTAATTATGGAAACAGAACTAACCATTAATATTGGCGGACTTCCACCCTTTTCCGCACAAGGATGCGAACAAGAACTTATTCCCATAAACCAAGGCGATTTTCACCGAAACATTAATGGCGATTTAATTTACCTTGGCGACGACACCCACACAAAATACAAAAGCCTAATCAAATGCAATGATAAAGCTGCCATTGCAACTGATGGATTATACCGTGGACGCGAAATTGAATTAGGGTGCATTCAGCGCTTGTGGCAAAAGTTTGAACCTAACCAACGGGAATTACTTTTAGATAAAATTCCGGTGAATGGATCAACATATGCTTACAACGAAGACAAAGCTGAAATTCGGATTCTGCAATCAGTAGGAAGACGAGTGCAGCTAGAAACGCCAAATACAGGTGGATTTATCTGTTACAGGCCGTTGCTTGTTATGCGCATTGTGCAATATTCATTGAACACAAATGAATGGGGCATAAAAGTTGGCTGGCAAATGGAATGTGAAGAGATTTAAAGGAAAAATCCATAAGGCATGTCTTATGGATTTTTTTTAACTTAAGACTACAGACCTCTACAGATTTTTTTCAATAATAGCTGCTAGATATTCGTGCAATTCCTCAATTTCAGGCACAGACTGAAGCACAAAAATGCTATAATATGGCCTTCCGTCTGAACACACTTTTGGCTTTGTTATTTTACTTGTAATAATATCAACAAATTTTTGGCGTACATCTGGATGATGCGCTCCCCAAAACGATGCAAAATGAAGTACCGAACTATTTCTAAAAATTTGATTATCATCATCAGTCAAATTATTTCTAATTATAGAAATTGCCTGTTCGTGTAATGGATGACCCACCCCTAGATCAAGAGCCATATGAAGAACATCAGAAAAATGATAATAATTAATACAATTTGGTGAATCCGTCATTATATCGTTTAAATTTTTTTCAACTAGTGCAAGCGCTTGTTCGCGAAGTTCAGGGTGATTCAATGCCAAATGAATGTAAGAAGTATCACAATGAGAAGACCGAATAAACTTAGCTAATTGAAACTCTGTTAGTTTTTTTCTGATAGTAGTTATAGCTTGTTCGCGCAGGTCAGGGTGATCACTCATACTCAGTACTAATCGGAGTGTTGTAGAATCACATTTTTCAAGTTCAAGGGAAGCATCTACCAATTTTTTTGCAACTATTGGTTTTGCTTGCTGAGTCAAGCTGTCTGGACTTCTTGTAAAGGTGTAATAAAAGCGTGGAACACATGCACCTACAAAAGGGCCTTCAAACGCCAAACCAAGCAGCTCCTTATCACTATGAGATAGACAACCATCTGGACCAATGTTTAATTTAGAGAATTTATCTATGATAATAGCTGATGCCCGTTCATAGGCAGGATGGTCCACATCTAAACTTAATGCGAAACGAAAAGCAGAATGATGTATGTCATCATTTAATTTATCTAGCACACTAGCTAGCGCTAGCTCACGCAAAGGAGGAACATGATCCGCACATCCGAAAACGTCATCAATAGATGATGCAAGGATAGATACTGCTTTTTCATATAGGGCAGGATGACTTGTTTCAAGATGCAATGCCATGGAAGCCAAACCCATACGGCAATACACCCGATTAAATTCAGAATCAAAGGCACTATCTTCTAGTTCTTTAGACACTGTTTGCGGGGCATGCTGATCGCTTTTTTCTTCTTCAACAAAGCTTGCTGCCGCCAAAACAAAGGTAGTAGAAAACAAGAATAAGAGGATTTTTTTCATAATTATTTTCCTTAATAAGAACTATTTTAAAATAGACACTAAGTTATTATTTGATAAAATGCAAATAAAATATTAAAAACTACATGTGACTTTTTGAAAGGATGCGGCGTACAAAACCCTGAAGCATTGGGTGATTTTGCATAGGCGCTTGGCAAATGGAATGTGAAGAGATTTAAGGCATTATTATGAATCTCTATCTTGCGTTTGACCTTTGACCTCTGTACGGAAAATCGAATCGAGGAGGAAATCGTCGCGATGCACCATACAAAAAGTGTACGGAGCTTCTATTATCCTGTGAGCGAGATCTTGTGCAAAACCTGCCTCTAGCAAAACTTGCACAGTAAAAGGTGTAGATGTAGGTACAAAATTATGCTCTTCTAAAAATATTGTACCAGTACCGGTACCTCTACTGGTGAATACAAGACTAGATCCAGGAGGAAGATGACATCTGAACCCAGCACCGTCGCAAAAATCAAAATGCAGGGCCATAGCTACAATGGTGCTTGTAGTAATAGCAAAAAAGCATAAAGCTATTTTCTGTGCAGCATTTACTAACATCATTTTGAATATCTTCATTTTCTTCCTCTATTACAGATGATTGCTAATATCTTACAGAAATTCAATCTATCACCATTTCGTAAATGGAATGTGAAGAGATTTAAGGAAACATCGCCTCCACATCACCTTGATCGTTTACCTAGGCCCCATCGCAAACTCCAATGTTGTTTTCATTTAATACATAGAATGCTTGATTGAGCGTTCATCATAACCAACACCACGCCGCAGCGTCTTCGCTGCGGTTTTTTTATATCTGAATATTTTCAAATGATTCTATAGGACTTGATCCTTACGCTCTCTGACGATGGCCCTGGATGACGATTCTGGAAAAACATCTACGCATTTATTAAGGAGGATGCCATGTAGAAACATATCAAGCTTATTCACTAAAAACGCTTAATTTTAAAACTTAACTAAGGATACCATCATGAAAAAGCACCTTAAAATACTTACCGCATTTACCTTCTTGACCCTGTCAGATTTGTGCGCATCTGCTGAAGACATTGAACTTTCGCATATGGAAGAAGCTCGCATTCAAAGCGTTTCTGGAAAAGTAATACGGGAAGAACAATCTGATATCAAACAAACGAAAGCTAATTTAAATGACGAGGGAACAACAATTTTTATCTATTTTTGTAAAAACGCTATTAAACAGCTTAAAAATATTTATTATGCTCCCGCATTGTCTGAATACAACATTCAAGTAGCATCATCTGTAACAAGCGGGCTGATTTTATACGGATTATATTATTCATTTAATACGTCAAAACCATAAGCCCTAAAACTCTCACGTAACTTCTTCGTGAGAGTTAACCCATTTTTAATGTGAAATATCTCAAACTATTTACAGGGTAATTTGCCTGTTATACGTAATGATAAAATGGATTTCATTGGTTATTTTAACTGCAAAAATAGCTGCTAGTTATGCCCCTATACCAAATATAGATATTGATATTGAAGAATCACGAAAAGATGAATCCTTAGTACAGTTAGCACATTCAAAACCTGTATATGATAACGTTGGTATTTTGTATCGCTATATCATTGAAAAAGATGAAATAACAAACCCTATTTGGCCATCAAGCTGTGGATCAGCTGTTTATATTGGTGAAAAATTTGGCAAAGGATTCTGCTTAGCATCTGCACATTGCTGTTTCAAATTTCGTTATTTTAGTGATGAAGCTGGTTACGAAGTTGGTTTTGAAATTGCCAATAAAAGAGTAGAGTGCTACAGGGTCAAACATTTTTTTGTGCATCCCAAATATAAGGAATATAACGATTATGATCTGGCAGTACTTGTTTTAGATAGGCCTGTTGAGGGATTAGATGGACAAAAAATAAATTATGAATTCTCAAAACAACAAGTTTTTGAAGATTATCAGCACCTTTTAACTTATGTGGGGTATGGAGTTAAACTTTTTGGAAATAATTGGTTTACCCTATCTGATGAAAAAAGACGAGCAAGACAGTGCTACACACACAATTGCTCCATGAAACCGCAAAGCCTTGGAATTTATTCAACACCTTACGGACAATATAATAAGTCTAAAACAACACGACCTCTTGAGTCATTTGAAGCACATTCAAGGGAAGGAATGAGCGGAGGTGGCGTGATTAATGAAAAAGATGAATTAGTGTCTATTAATAAGGGTACAAGAACCCCAGAACAACCGTTCAACATAATGACAAGTTTGTATTTTAGTTGTGCTCTTTTTTCAAACTGTATTCTTACTGGCATCAATCTGCTTTGTTGTTCTATTCCTTTGTTTAATACAGGAATCACGATTCCTAGAGCGTACACTCAAAGTGTGCATTGGGTGCATGCAAAGATTGGATTGAAGCCGTACAACAGCAATATGGGGACTATGCACATATAGTTTAGGCACGACCAAGTCTAAAAACTTATTAGCCACACTCAAGACGGTTGCTTCTTAACTGATTATTAAACCCACTCTTTTATATTGATAATTAAGCCGTGAGGAGATTTGACTCAGCTTGCGCTAAGCCGAGAAAACCACAGAAATACACATATTATCAGAGGATTTCAGATGACGAATTTGAGAATTGTTAAACACGTTTTTTTGTCTTTATTGCTAACGTCAGGGGCTGTTTATTCTGCAACTTTTGATGAACAACCAGACGCACCCCATGAACAAACAACAGTAAGCACAGTTAGAGGAATCAAATATCCAATCTCACACATTGAACACTCACTAGAAAGTAGAACCACCACTGTAAACGCACTTTTTCCTTCGACACATATTCGCAATGTACTGGGAAATGAGATAAAGACAGAATTTGACAAAGCGATGGCTGCTTACAAAAAAAGTGCTTCAACAGAAGAAGCTAATTCAATACTGGTAAATTTAGGAGAATTTTGTGCAATTCAAGAGCTAAAACTATATAAGCTGCATTATTCTAGACATTATACTGAGCAAGGACACAATGTTTATGAATATGACTGTGAAAATCTACGGCAAATAGAAGATTTCACCATGTCAGAATCAAAAGAAGATTTAGCAATACCTTCAATGAATTTGCTGAAAGCGCTGAGTGTTATAGATCGTCGCTTAAATTTGTGGGATTTTATTAAAGAATTAACCACTACAACCGCTGATGAAATTTTTTTAAAAATTCAAAATCATGCATTGATTAAAGATGGTTCCGTAACCAAGTCTGATATTGCTGCATTAATTGATGCACTACGGCAATTTCGCAGCTAGTCAGCATAATACCAAAAAACTTAGCAATGAAAAATTTTAATAAAAATTTAGATTGCTACTTGTTAAATTTTATAAATATGCCAGACTTTACGAGTACAAACACTTTACGGAGATACTAATCATGAAGAAATATACATGTTTTGCGCTTCTTACATTTTTCGGAGCAGCAGCACTTACACCAGTAATGGCAGCATCAGGTGCAGCACCATCAGCACCAGTAGAAGGCGCAGCACCACATGGTAGCAATAAAAAACCTAAAGATCACGATAATGGTAACAAAGGCCATCATAATCATCATGATCACGCAAAAAAATAAGAATCCTTATCTTATAAATTTAGGTGTCCTTTTGGGCACCTATTTTTTTATGCAGAAATTTAACTTCACGTTAACTATTAGGTGGGCAAAGTAAGGCTATAAACAACAACAGATATGATTTATGCGCTTTATACTTTTTACCCTTGTCGGATTTTTATTAGTAACTCCATCGGCTCAGCATGTGGGTGCTGAGGGACTTGAGTACACCCTGGGATATTAGAAAAAAACCTCACAAGGGTTAAATCGTGAGGCATATTCATTACTTTTTAGCACTTTCCTTTTTTGTTTCCATGTAGGAAATATAAAAAGCGCTAAGGCCGATGACGCCAGCTCCTAAAATAATTGTAAGGTCAGGAATTTGACCGAAGAACAAAAAGCCAAACGTTCCTGCAAACAAAAATTCGGTATAACGGAATGGTGCTAGGGCAGAAGCATCAGTCGCTGCATAGGCGCGGAACAGACATACCTGAATAAGGTTCGAACCTACCCCTAAGAAAGCTAAGAATAGAAGTTCACGCAACGTTGGCGTTTCCCAAAAAAATGGCAAGAACAAACCAGCGAAAATTGACGTTCCCAAACCAAAGTAGAATAGCAATGTTAGGGTGTGTTCTGTTGAAATCATCCGCTTGGCCATAACACAAAGGTACGCAAATAGCATAGCCGCACCCATAGGCACAAAAGCTGTAACACGGAAACTATCTAAACCTGGCTGCACAATTACAAGCAAACCAATGAAACCTACAAGTGTTGCGATCCAACGGTTTTTATCAACTTTTTCTTTTAGTAAAAAGTATGCCATTGGTAGGAAGAATAATGGTTCACAAAACATGATTGCAGTGTTTTCAGCCAGGGGCATAATGTTCACTGAAAGGCAGCAAAGCCCAAGGGCTACTGCACCAACAATGGCACGCAATGCATGGTTTTTTGGGTGTGCTGTTTTGAAAAGATTTTTTTCATGGCGCAACATAAGCGGTAGCACGGCAATGGTGCTAAACAAAAAGCGGAAAAACATAATTTGCACAACGTGAAGACGCTCGCCCAAAAAGCGCATTAATACGTCATTGGTTGAACTGACTAGGCAGATCATTAGTGCCTAAAAAACACCTTGCAAATAGCCACGACGGACGAACCATCCGAAAATAGGGACATTGGAAACAGGAGAAGTTGTTGTTGTCATTTTATACTTATGAATTAAAAATCTACTGGCAATGTAGCGGCATTTTCAAGAAAAAGCCACTTTTTTGAAATTTGCTTAACCTGTTTTTAATTAGGGTTACTTACAATGCTATTAGCATCGAA
Organism: Candidatus Odyssella sp.; assembly: GCA_020726185.1. Taxonomy (GTDB): domain Bacteria; phylum Pseudomonadota; class Alphaproteobacteria; order Paracaedibacterales; family CAITNM01; genus CAITNM01. The sequence goes on from DYTB01000019.1 coordinate 27,734, forward strand.
TTTGAAGGTATGTTATGAAAAAATTTGTTTTGTGTTTTGTAATGTTGATGAGTGTTGGTCAAGTTTTTGCGCCAATATTTATTACAAACAATGATCGTGCTACAGAAGAAGTAAACAGATTAATAAGGCTAAGGCTTTCAATGAGATCAGGCGCACAAATACCCTTGCCTTCTAGACCATATACGCGCTGCCACTACAATTTCTGAAGTGCTAGAAGCTACGCCTCGTTTCGAAGCACAATCAATAAAGATATCGTCGGATGGTAAACCACTTGATGGCGAACATGTTTATTTAGAAAGAGCATGCACGACAATAGCTGAGGGTATGCCAGAGGAAAGAAACAGAGCTCTGGTTACGTTAATAAGAGAAACAATTGGAAGCAGTACCTATACCCTAAAAGCATTTCATGATTTATTATTTCTTGCCGATTATTACCCATCTGTTGAAGATGCTACTTCAGCTTTTTCAAGTGCACCCAAAAGTTTTCGCCAAGGTAGAGACTTTTGTTCTGGGGAAATAGAGACAGAGAAATTCGCAAGATCAATAGGACTAGTTTTTGTACCCAATAACCGCGTGTTGCCTGTTGAGGAAGTTACACGTGTTATAGAACAAGAGAATGCAATGCTTAATAACGCGAATACTCTTGATGAATTGTTCCAAACATTACAGGCGCATAGACCTTTAGACATTAGTGATAGGGCAATATTAAATATTCCCTCTACTTTTTCAAGATTTCAAACAATAGTTATGCGCAAAACAACAGAGGAAAATCAGAAGTTAACAAAACTTATTCAAGCAACCATGCAACGAATGAGAGCTCCTTTTGCAGCCGATTGTGGTAGATATATGGATCTGCCTAGCTATTCACCTTTTTCCGCATGCAGGTATTTGGAAATCGCCGATTATTACGCAAGTGTTGAAGAAGCTGAACAAGCTTTTGCTACCGTTACTGAGCCAACCACTTACTTCGAAGGGGCACTTGGACTGGAATTGGATGGTGTGCATGATAAGACAACAGGTAATTACAGTCACTGCTATATCAGCCGTGAAGAAATGCGACGAAGAGAAAAACTAAGGAAAGAAGAGAGTGATGCTGTAATGCAAATGCTCTTGACCACGATCTCGAAAACTCAAGAAGATAAAAAATGAATCAACCTTTTCTTAAAAATTATTGCTTAGACTAAGAAGAATAAAGCAGCTTAGTAAATATAGTCACACCACTACCATCAACCCAAGCCGCAGTATTTTCACTGCGGTTTTTTTATATATTTTGGAGGAGACATGTTTAAGCTTTGTTTTACAAATGCACGGGGGGATTATTCAAATGCCCGTTTATGCAAATGGGATGTAGTGCAATTTTTCATTACCCACCAAGAAGGGCACGTGGCCAGTGCACGTTTAGTGGTTGGGAATTTTGTGCCCCCTGATGGTGCGTATTTAGGCATTTTTGATGATGAGACGTTGTTGTTTCAGGGGGTGGTGTCGGGGCAATTTGAGCATCATCAGCGGTTAACAAAAGTTGAAGTGCTGGGAATTTCACCCACTTTTGAGAAGGATTTAAAAACGCTTTTGGCAGCTAAGTTGCTGGAATATAACCCTGTGTTTTTTCAAGGAAAAGATCCAAAACCAAGTGATTATTTAGAAAGTTGCAATGCACTTTTTTATTGGAATAAGGTTACTGGTGAAATTGGTTTGAGCGATTATTTTAAGGGAAACAGGTGTGTTGATGTGAGCGGTCAGTACATTGAAAAATCGTTTAAAATTCAGCAAATTTCCATGCCGTTAGGACGCGTAATTATTGATTTAAAAGTACATTGGACACAGCATTTGGGCGGCGTGTTTAATGCGGCACCGTATATTGCGCGGGCTTTTCCTGAAAAAATCATGGCAACGCTTACGCCAAATTCGGTGACAAATCATTGGCCAGGTAATGATCAACGGCTGGGATTGGGGCGGCGCCAAAGTGGTTATCGGGTTGAGCATTCAACAATTTTCTCAACACACGCAGGTAGTGAAAAATCACACACAAAACTGATTTGTGCTGGACCTGAAGGAAAACAGATACGTGCAAAAATTCATTACTTCAACACAACGTTAAAAATTCGGTGGCAGTATAACCAACTCAGGGTTGAACACATGGTGATTCAAGGACAGTTGAACCATTGCCAACATAGATTCACAAACCACCGGCTGCGAAAAATTCCCATTGCAATAGAGCTACCAAAAAGTGAACAAGCACTGTTTTTTGAAACTAGCCAAGGAGCGGAATTTATAACTTATGCTAGCAGCATTGCGCAATCGCAGCTTAGGGCATCCGCCAGGTGCATACAGGTTTTGTGCACCCTACCCTGGAATTTGGGACGCGATTTAACTGTTGATGATTCACTAAAAGCAGATGGTCAATTTGAAGGAAAAATTACCAAAGTGCGTCACGTGGTTAAGGGCTTACAGCGGTGTGTAGAAGTGACTGTAGGCTGCATAATTCAAAGTGGTGATTTAGCAAATAACACAATTGAGAGTATGGATGAATACCCCCAAAATTATATGGATGATGAAACGCAATCAGCCGATAGCTTGCTTGGCATTGCGCACCCGAAGCTACACCCCAAAGATATTATCGCCAATATAGTTGTGAAAAATTCAACCTTGGAACAGGAAGCGCACCTTTTACAAAATCAATATCCCCTGCGCGATAATATGAACGCTGTGTTACAAGAAGTGCCAACGAGTATTCATATTGAACTAAAAGATTTACGCACTAATAAGCCTTTGATACGGCGGTTTGAGAAAACGTTGGGAGTTGTTGAGGTTCCAGGAAAGTAATTTGATGTTATTCACTGGGTCATTACGTCGCTGCGCTCCTCATGAAGACGAGAGGAGGAGGAAGAAGGGCCCCGCAGCCTAGACCGCGGGACCAACCAAACTTAATAAGTACTAC
>DYTB01000048.1 GCA_020726185.1 Candidatus Odyssella sp.
CTCTCTTTTACTCAATTTTTAATCAAATTGCAACTTACGCAACAGGTCTAATATATGGCTTTACTTGACAGTTTAGTTGAGTGAAATCTATTTTTTCTTGATTGTATTTTTTATCCATAGTACTATTCCTTGTATAAAATGTTTTTATTCTTGTTGTAATCGCCCTCGTTTCCTCCGAGGGCTTTTTCTTTTTATCAGCATGGTTTACCTTTTGCCTTCTACTGGGTGAAAGGGGATTTTTACGCCACCCCTTTGGACAAAGAAGCTTTGGCCTCAATCAATGCGCGAATATCCTCAACGCGCCAAGCTGTGGTTCGTGTGCTAAGTTTCACCGGCTTTGGGAATAGACCAGATTTAACTCCAGCCCACCAAGTGGTTTTTCCTACGGGAATGATTTGTAAAATGTTTGTAAGACGGATAAATCCAGTCTCTGGGAGTAATGGTTGCATAATGAAAAATTCCATCAATAAGTTGAATATGATGGGACTCTACCGAACTCTTTTGGTTCAAGGGGGGAGTTAGGGTAACAAAAAAGGGAATTAGACCCGAACTCCCTTAAAGGCCTATGTTTATTGAGGGATAGAGCGGCTTTAAACCTTCAAAATTAATCTGTTTTGTAGAAAAAACGCCAGGTGTAATTCCCTTATGTCTCTGTTTTTTCTTTAGAAGTTGCTTTTTTGCTATCTTCTTTTATAAGTTCCTCTCCACGATCACAATGTGCGCGAATTGTTTTCTCTGTTACAGGAACGTCCCGTAGAGCTAAAGCTGTCCTAATATTAGCAATTTTTGAGTTGTTATTTCCAAATTTAGAAGTTGCCATTCCATAAATCATTTTGTCAGCAGTGTTGAGTGACTTTTGAAGACTCGATTTCTCAGATTGAAGCTTCGTATTTTCTTTCTTAGTGGCTGCGTGTTCCTTGGATAGTTTTTGCCTTTCCAGACAAACATTCTCATAAAGTATTTTAAGATCCTGCTTCTGGCGATCAATATCGGTTGCGTCTGAATATGGCATTTTACTAGATTTCTTGTTATGTGGTAAAAATTCTTGTTCTTCGCATTGTGATGCGACATTAGAATGGCTGTCATCTTGCTTTTTATCAGGAAGGTAGCGTGCAAAGTCTGCATCAGGAAGCTTAAGATCTTCTCTTAAAAAGGTAATAAGTGCAACCTCAGTTATTTCTGCCACGATCCAGTTGGGGTAATAGTTAAGAGGCATTACAGAGCGTAATTTAGTGGTACTGAAACCGCCGCACAAAATTCTAATCGGGTAATCAAGGTCTGGCCATTTAAGGAGCAGATCTTCTGTTGCCTTGCTATCACTACTGAAGCAAGCAGGATGTGAGAGAATCTCGGTTTTGTCTTTTATTAGCCCAGCATGCTGCATTGCTATTTCAATTACTGTACGATTTTTAAATATGATGTGCGGTATCGTTAGAACTCAGTTAAACCTAGTAGTACGAAAAAGCCAAGAGAAAAGCAAGGAATTTTGAGCATTGATGATCAATTATTTCTTATGATTTCAAATTAGCTTCGAATTAAGGGGGAGGTGGACTATTGCTTATCAACAGTATTGCCCCTGATTCATGCTGTGGTTTCAAACTTACTGATGATGCTATAGTTACTGTAGCCACTATACTATCTAAATAATCAGCCCAAAACTGCATCATTTGACGGCGCTCGGATAGATACTCAGCGTGATTATAGCTTGCACGCACTGAGTTACGCTCTCCATGAGCAAGCTGCCTCTCAATCACATCAGATCTAAAAGATTTTTCGTTAAGTATTGTTGAGGCTGTAGCTCGAAATCCGTGGCCTGTTGCTCGGCCGTGATATCCCATGCGATACAGTGCATAGAGTATGGTGTTCTCACTCATGCATTTCGTGTAATTTCTTGAGCCTGGAAAAACGTATGGAGAGGTTAGGTTTAATGCCTGTATTTTTTCAAGTATTTCAATTGCTTGAGATGATAATGGCACAATGTGGAGTTGTCGCATCTTCATACGCTCTGCTGGTATGCGCCATTCTTTTGCACTAAAACTAAACTCCTCCCACTGCGCACCACGTAATTCGCCTGTGCGCACAAAAGTAAGTAGTAACAAACGTATAGCTTGCTGGGTAAGCTCTTCGCCCTGATAATCATCAAGTTTTGCTAAGAATTTCGGAATATCACTTTCTTTCAGGTAAGCATGGTTGGTTACCTTTTTGGCCTTTAAGGCCCCGCGTAAATCTGCTGATACGTCTCGTTCAGCCCTACTGGTGACAATCGCATACCTAAAAATTTGACCACACGTTTGTAGTGCTCGATGAGCTAAGTCTGTGGCGCCTCGTTTTTCAATAAGGCGTATTGTCGTTAATAATTCAGGAGCCGTTATGTCTGCAATAGGACGGACGGAGAGACAGGGAAATATGTCGGTCTCTAACCTTCGCATAACATAATAAGCATGGCGATTTGTCCATACATGTGTTTGATTTTCGTGCCATTCTCTAGCAACGGCTTCAAAATTATTTTCGTTTTTAAGTAAGGTTTGGAGCTTTTCCTCTTTTTTGGACTGAGAGGGGTCAATGTTTGTTGCTAAAAGTTTCCTGGCCTGAGTCTTTTTTTCGCGGGCTTCTGCCAGGGTGGTTTCTGGGTAGACACCAAGTGCTAATATTTTTTCTCTACCAGCAATGCGATATTTTAAACGCCAGTACTTGCCTCCATTTGGTTTAATCAACAAATGCATGCCTTGAGCATCAGAAATCTTGTAGGGCTTATCTTTAGCCTTAGCATTTCGAATCGCTGTATCAGTAAGAGCCATGGGGGTACTTTTTAAGATTGATTAATCTGATACCCCCAAAAATATCCCAATTTCCCCCTGGATGTCAACGAATTACGTTGCATTTTAGCGGACGATGATTGCTTTGAAGTTAAGTCTATGGCTAGATTTTTGGGATTTTGGCGAACGGTGCTGAACCATGTGATGGCGGAGAGGGTGGGATTCGAACCCACGGTACGCGTGAAGCGCACAACGGTTTTCGAGACCGCCCCGATCGACCACTCCGGCACCTCTCCATGAGAGTTAATAAGCCACAGATCTGTGCTAAATTCAATGACTGGAAAATATAAGGTGGGGAAATTAAGGAGTTATTCCCATAATTTACCATCCCGTAGTTCAACGCAGCGATCCATTGACCTTGCTAAATCGTGATTGTGAGTCGCGATAATTGCCGCAATGCCTTGTTGTTTAACTTGGTCAACTAGTAGATTGAAAACTTCAGCTGATGTGGTTGGGTCAAGGTTACCAGTTGGTTCGTCTGCCAAAAGAATTTTAGGATTATTGGCCAACGCCCGGGCAATAGCTACCCTCTGTTGTTCGCCGCCAGATAATTGCTTAGGGCGGTGTTCCAGTCGATGGCTAAGCCCTAAAGCATTTAATAACTTATTTGCATGCTCTTTTGCAGCATGTCTGTCAACTCCAGCAACGAGTTGCGGCAAAATTATGTTTTCAATGGCACTGAATTCTGGTAGTAGGTGGTGAAACTGGTAGACGAATCCGTAAGTGTGACGCCTAAGGTTAGTACGTGCAGCATCGTTTAATTTGCAGGTGGCAACGCCTTGAATTTGAATATCACCTGATTGGGGTTGTTCTAAGAGGCCAATCAACTGCAATAGGGTCGTTTTGCCTGAGCCACTATTCCCGACCAAGGCAGTAATTTCTCCGGCGGCGACCCTAAGGTTGCACCCGTTTAAAATATGGAGGAGCTTGTCGCCCTGGAGGTAGGAATGGGAAATGTTCTCAATCGAAAGCATGGACTTGGATGAATTGCTTGTATTATTGAGTTCTTACATAGTTTTTTGCAAAGATCAACGCTTAGCTAGCCGGCAGAGCAGCGTGTGGCGCTTTTTTGGTACTGACTCGCACTAAATGAGGCAGATCAATTATTTACATCCAATGTTTGAAACTTAATTATTGCTATTTTGACTGTTTTAGTTTAGGTCTACCACATATGCTTAGATAGAGCGTGCTCGGTACTAATGAACATTTTGTCCTTCCTTGGCCAGCATTTGGCTAATATCCTTGGCTTTTTTTGCATCCATGGTCGCCAGCAAAAGGGCTGCCTTTTTTTTGCTCATGCGTTTGATAATGTCCTTTAAGATTGTCATATCCATTTGGTTTAAAATATTGGCAGCTTGCTTCGGTTTCATGTTTTCATACAACTTTACTAAATCACCAACTTGGGCTTCTTCCTTATCTTTGAGGCGGTCGAGCATTTTTAGCAAATCTTGCTTAAGCAAATCAAAGTGCTTAAGTTTTTCGTTTAAAGAAATCTCGGCGGCTTTTAGGGTTAGGCTTTGCTGTTCCTGGATTTTTTCTCGGGAGCTAATTTCTTTTGAACGTTTGGCAAGGTCGAGAAAGACGGCAATTTCCTCTTCTGCGCTTTCATTTAAAGGGTCAAATTTCATTTCTTTGGGTTGAGCCGCGGCAACTTTCTGGTCCACCTTTGGATTAACGTTTAGATCCACCTTGGAATCCGCCTTGGGATCGACCTTGGGATCCGCTTTGGGGTCCACTTGCTTTACAACCTCTGGTTTTGCGACTTCCTTGGCAGGAGTGCTCGCCCAGATACTGGCAACTAACCATAACGAAAAGACAAACCTGAACATCAATTAACTTTCCTGGCTCTTTAGGGTTGGTTCATAGAATTTGGGCATGCTATCTTTGGGATAGCGTGCAATTACCCTTTGGACAAACAAATCGCGAGGGTCATTGAGCAAGTCGGCTGGCTTTTGCGGTAAATGAGTTGGTGCGGTGGTGGTAAAATTTGGGTCAGGCTGCTTTTCAGATTGGCGTATACTAATCAGCACGGTTTGTCGCAGGTCTTTTTCAACGCTGCTAGCTTGTTCGATAAGCTCATCTAAGCGATAACTAAGACGGTCTGCGTGTTCAATCAACAACAGTAAATCACTATTTAAGGCTTGAGCATTTGGAATGTAGGCAGTGAGACCTTTTTGACCAGCATCGGTTACTTGTTTTAAAATGCCAATTGACTTGGTGGCCCCATTTAAGACTTGGCTTAAGCGTTCAATTGTCGGGGTAAGGTTACTGGTTAGGTCTTTTATGGTTTGTAACCGGTCACGTAGCCGATAACAAAAACCAAAGGCAATGATTAGTAAAAATACTATGCCTGCATCAATCCACATCATTGTGTTTCTCCATTTTTTCCAAACAAAATATCGTTTACTTTTATGGCGACATGTCCATTTTTTTGGCCCATCCTTCCCACAAGTAGTTCATAATTTTCGCTACTTAGGTGAATTGGGCTTTGGGTTGTTGATGAAAGCTGGATATAAGAACCCTTTTTCCAGGCTAACACCTCCCTAAGTGGGAATTCTTCGGTATTGAGGGTGGCTTCAAGTTTTACATGAGCTTCACGAATACGGTCAGCTAAGTGGAGTTCCCAAATATTATCGCGGCCAAATTTTTCCCCCATGAAGTTTTGCAATAGCAAGTCGCGCACTGGCTCGATGCTGGAATAGGGGATGATAATATCAAAGTGCCCACCGCGGTCTTCCATTTCAATTTTAAAGGTCACCTTCATGGTAACGTTGGTTTCGCGCACAATTGTGGCAAAACGAGGGTTACTTTCAAGGCGCTCATAGTGAAAATTAACTTCGCACACTGGTGCAAAGGCTTCTTTAAAGTCATTCAAAATAACACTAATTAGACGTTCAACTATATTGCGCTCAATCGTGGTATAGGGTTTAGCATCATTACTTTGATTGGCTTTGGAGCTTTTTCGCCCACCTAAGAGTACGTCGATTATTGAAGAAACGAGTGAATGCTCAATGGTGATTAGCGCATGCGTATCCCAAGGTTCAGCCTTAAATACGCCTAAGAGGACAGGCAAAGGTACTGAATTTAAGTAATCTGAAAAGCGTAGGGCTAAAATTTTAGAGCAGCTAACCTCAACGTTATCAGCGGTGAAGTTCCGCAAAGAGGTGGTTAAGAGCCTAACTAAACGGTCAAAAACTACATCTAAAATTGGTAGCCGCTCAGAATGAATTTTACCACTATTCAAAATTGCGGCTAAGCCTTCATCAGATTTGCTATCTATAGGGGCCTCAAAACTCTTATCAATACTCTTTAGGTTAACGGTGTATTTGCCATCAGCTTCAATGATCGCTGTAGCTGCAGCTATAGCCTCATCATTTTCACCTCGCTCAAAAAGTTGATTGATTTGATTTTGGATCGCATCTGACTGAGTATCTGGAGGTATGGTATTTTCAGGTGTGTCGTCCATATCTACCTACTGAATGATAAAGTCTTTAAGAATGACGCGATGGACTTTTAGAGGGCGAATAAGATTATTTATTCTCAGCAGCAATGCCTGGCGCATGCGTTCGAGCCCTGGTCCCTCAAGATCGTTGATAGTTTGATCGCGCAAGTATGATAATAGTTGATCAAGAATAATTGGTAGGAATTCCTTGATTTTTGGCTCGTCTTCTTTAATGTAAATTTGCAGTATAAATGTGGCACGCAAAACATTACCCTTTGGCTTTGTTGAGCGTAGATTAACCAAAACTTCAGGTATTGATAAAAATACATTGCTTTCAGGGGATTTATCCTTTTCGTCTTCAACTTGTTCGATTTTTGCTTTGTTTTCTGCGTCATGGGATGCAAAGAAATGCTGAAAAACAAACCAACCACCTATTCCAAGCAATAAAATTACCGCAATTGTGATGCTTAAAAACAACACTTTGGATGGTATCTTTACCGTATTCTGATGTGCCCCTGATTGTCCTGCAGTCAGGTTTTCTGCTGTTTCATCAGCAATGCCAGGGTTCTTAGGGTCTTCTGCCATGATCATTTGTACCTTTCTTCTAGTATTATCATCAAGAAACTTAATTAAAAATTTCTTAACTTTTAGAATAATCGCCTTATAATTAGAAAAAGTTCACCCATTTAACAGGAGAAGTCATTGATTACGAAACTCGATAGTATCGATTTAAAAATTCTGCAAATTTTGCAAAAGTCAGGCCGTATGACTAACGTTGATCTTGCTAAGCTAGTTGGCATATCAGCCCCACCATGTTTGCGACGTTTGAAGAATCTCGAAGACGCAGGAATTATTATGGGTTACCAAGCTAAGATTAATCCCAAATCACTTAGCTACAACATTACATTATTTGCTCACGTTGGCTTAAAAGAAAACAGTGAAACACAGCTTAGTGCGTTTGAAAAAGCGATGCATAGCATTGATTTAGTCCGTGAATGCTACCGGATTAGTGGTGAAGATGATTTCTTATTAAAAATCGTTGCGCAAGATTTTGAGCATTATCAAAACGTACTTTCAAAAACCTTGTTAAACTTAAGCAATGTTGAGCGTGTGCAAACTACTATTGTTATGGGCAACGCAAAATCAGAGCCTGGTATTCCAGTTGCGACCTACGAAGAAGCTGCATAGTTAAAGATATTTTTGTTCCTCGGCTAATTGGCTGGGGGACGCTAGCTGTGTACTCCCAATGATCAGGCACAGCTCTTAGTTTTGATAAATACGGCCCCTTAACCATGGCCATTGCCAGGTTCTCATTTTTACAATTCACTTTGATGCTTGATTGATTGGCGAGTTCTTGCAATCTTTGGGGTGTGCTCGAAATTTGGCTGAAGTCCCGTGGTTTTCTCAAAAGTGACCATTGTTTACCCGCTGCAAACTGGGCATAATGAGAGAAATTTTTGGTGAGTCTCCTCCATGGCCATTATTGCAGATATCAAAGCCCGCGAAATTTTAGATTCTCGAGGTAATCCGACGATTGAAGTGGATGTAACCCTTGAAAGTGGTGGATTTGGGCGAGCCTCAGTGCCAAGCGGTGCATCTACTGGAAGTTTTGAAGCGGTTGAAATTCGTGATGGTGATCTGGCACGCTACCTCGGCAAAGGGGTTTTGAAGGCAGTTGAAGCGGTCAACGTTGAGATTGCGGATAATGTCATCGGGCTTGATGCCACTGACCAGCTAGGTGTTGATAATGTTTTGGTTGAACTTGATGGCACTGAAACTAAAAGCAAGCTTGGGGCCAATGCTACTTTAGGAGTTAGTTTAGCTTGTGCCAAGGCAGCTGCCGCCCATTACAACCAATCGTTGCATCGTTACATTGGTGGGTTACAAAGCTTCCGGATGCCAGTGCCGTTGATAAATATCATTAATGGTGGAATGCACGCAGATAATAATTTGGACATTCAAGAATTCATGATTGTGCCGCACGGAATTGTGCCGCACGGAGCTGAAACCTTTAAAGAAGCCTTACGTATGGGAGCCGAAATTTTCCATCACCTAAAAGCTATTTTGCAAAAAGCTGGTCTGACAACATCGGTGGGGGATGAGGGGGGTTTTGCCCCAAATTTAGCTAATACC
>DYTB01000020.1 GCA_020726185.1 Candidatus Odyssella sp.
TCCTCCATGACAAAATTATACCATCTTAGCGTTCTTTAGTTAAGTGTCTCAGAAATTACTGGGTAGTACTTTATTAAGCTCTTTTTATTAATTGCTTTTACAGCGTCATTTTTTACGTTTTCAATTGCTGTGGTATTATTTGCAAGTGTACCAGAAATGCTCTTGATTTTTCCGCGAGCATTACCTTGGAATAGCACACCAGCATCTGCATTAAAGCTAAATCCAGAAGCGCTTTCGTGTCCACTATCAAATCCAAGTCCTAAGTACGGAGCTATAGGGCGAAATTTAATATTTCCTTTTACTGTTCCAATTTGTTGAGGAGTATAAGTTACGCCATTATAGCTGTGGCTATTGCTTGGTGTAGCTGTGATATTTAGTTGGTTGCCGTTATATACTAAACCACCAGTTAAGCGTAATCCATTTTGCAAAAAGTGCCAGTCGCCAAGAAGTCCAATAGTGAAAAGACGCAGTTTACCTTTTAGTGTAATATCCCCATCTTTTACTGATTTATTAAATTTAAAGTAATTCGTAACACCACGAACTTTGAAGGAGTTGTTGATTTTGTATCCTACATTCGCGCCAATACCAAGCGTGCTTACGCCAAGTCCAGCAGAAAATGAAGAAGGAGCTGTAGCTTGTGCCGTAGCTAATAAGCTGCCGATAACAGCAGTGAAAATTATTTTTTTCATGATAATTCCTATAAATTTTATAACTGGTAGTGTATAGCACAAATATTATTATGTGAGTTTGTAATTAAAACTTGATTTAGTTGATTTTTCCTGATTGTGGTAATTATTCAACTACAAAAAAAACCCAGCGCAAGGCTGGGTTTTTTTTAATATCTTCGACCTTTTTATTCTGCTTCAGGAGCTTTTGCTTCAACTGGAGCAGCAGTCGCAACAGGTGCCGCTGCAACTTTTGGTTCAGCGCGGTATGCACGTTCTGCGATACGTGCGCTTTTGCCGCGACGATCACGCAAATAGTACAACTTAGCGCGACGAACATCGCCACGACGAGTAACTTCAATTTTAATGTTTGGTGAATAAAGTGAGAAAACGCGCTCAACACCTTCACCATAAGAAATTTTACGAACTCTAAAAGTAGATTTTACACCGCTATTTTTGCGGCCAATAACTACACCTTCAAAAGGCTGGTGACGCTGACGCTCACCTTCAATAACTTTTACTAGCACGCGTAAAAAATCGCCTGTACGAAAGTCAGGGATTACTTTGTCAATTGATAGTCTTTCTAATTGGGCTTTTTCAACTTGTTGAATAATATTCATGAACACTTCCTTTTATTTTTTAACCGGCTTTTGATTGGCTTTATATCGTTGCCAGAGATCAGGTCGACGGCTTTGTGTTATTGTTTCTGCTTCTTTTAAGCGCCATGCGGCAATAGACTTATGGTCGCCAGAAAGCAGCACATCCGGCACGACCGTATTATTCCAAATTTGGGGTTTAGTATACTGCGGGTATTCTAGTAAGTCCAGTTCAAAACTTTCAATAGTTGTGGCGTCTGGTTTTTCTAAAACGCCGGGTAGAAGTCGGACGCAAGTATCAAGCATAACAAGTGCTGCAAGTTCTCCGCCAGATAAAACATAATCTCCAATGCTTATATCTTCAAGGCCATGAGTTTCATGCCATTGATTAAGCACGCGTTGATCAACGCCTTCATAACGTCCGCATAGTATGCCAATTCCATTTGGGTAATCAGCTAGCCACGAACGAATCATGGATTGTGTAAGCGGCTTACCCTTAGGGGATGCATAAATAAGCTTTGTGCCGGGCTGTGCGTGCGCAGAAAGTGCTGAATGAATTACATCAGGGCGCATTACCATGCCTGTGCCGCCTCCATAACTGGTATCATCTACGGTCTTATGTTTATCCAATGCAAAGTCACGAATATTGACCGCGTTTAACTTCCAAATTTCTTGTTGCATAGCTTTGCCGGCAATAGACTGCCCTAATGGTCCAGGAAACATATCTGGAAAAAGCGTATAAATAGTTGCTTGCCACATTAGATGCCAGACTTTTCCTTAATTGTACGAAAATGAAGAAACATGAGAAATGATATGTTAATTTTGCTTGTCCAGAACCTTAGCACGGTGATTCCAGGTTAGTGCAAAGAAAAAAGCACTAAGTAATGCACAAACTGCAATAGAAGCGAATGCAGCATCCCAACCTGAGTTATCAACGATAAGGCCAACACCTACTCCTGTAACTGCTGCACCAAGATATCCAACAGTGCCTGTTAAACCAGAAGCAGCTCCTGCGGCCTTTTTAGAAGCGAAATCAGAAGCTGCGACACCAACTAAAATTTGGGGGCCTGTGACCAAAAATCCAATAAGCATCATGCTTAGAAAATGTTGCCATTTTTGATTAACAGGAGATTGCCATAAAAATACAATACTTACGGTTAAAACAAGCATATATAAAAGGCCAACACGTCCGCGTCTGCCTTCAAATACTTTGTCTGACAAATACCCAGCGATAAGACCACCAAACATGCCGGTAATATCAAACATGGCTGCTTGCCAACCCGCTAGTTTAAGGCTGCTACCCTTAAATTCACTTAGAAAAGTAGGGGCCCAGTTGAACATAAACATGCGTACAATATAGACAAAAAAGTTTGCGCCACACATATACCATACAAGTTTGTTTCTAGTTACTTGAAAGAAAATTTCTTTGGTTGATAATTTGCTGTCATCAACTTCATGCGCCTCAACAAGCCCATGGTGAGCTTCAATAGGTGGTAGTCCCAAAGATTCAGGAGTATCACGTAGGCGGTTGAGCAAGAAAAAAGCAAAACCTACGCAAAGCACAGCAGGCACAAAGAAGACGTATCTCCATCCATATGCAGCCATAATATAAGGGGAGATTATCAAAACGCTGGCACCACCAATTTGTTGAGATGTATTCCAAAGCGCCCACTTTGTGCCAATTTCTCTAGGGCTAAACCAATGGGTTAAAAGTCTTGCGCAAGGTGGCCACCCCATTGATTGAAAGCAATTATTAAGAGCGTATAAAGCAAGCAAGACCCACCATGTTGAGCTGAATCCAAGAAAAAAAGTAACTATTGCTGATCCTAATAATCCTGCACTCATAAAGTAACGAGCATTACTTCGATCGCCCAATAAGCCAGATAGGCCTTTTCCAAGGCCATACAGTATAGCGCCCGTAGAGATAATTATGCCGACTTCTGCTTTTGAATACCCAAGCTCAGACTGTAGATAAGGAATTGCCATCGTGAAATTTTGGCGCACCAAATAAAAAGCTGCATAGCCAATCATAATAGATAGCATGATCCTGCGCCGCCAGTACGAATATGTACGACCGCCACCAGCGACTTTATTTAATATGCTGCTTGGAATTTCTTCGGTATGCGTAACAAAAGACTGCGACAAACTCTACTCAAGCTCCTTGGGGCTAAAATTTATATACTTTTACAGCGTATCAGAAACAATATTTTTTATAAAGTTACCAAATATTGGTAATGCTACTACCGCTCCTCCTTTTCCATCTCCAAGATTTTTAGGATTTAAAAAACCAACGAAAACGCCAATTATAAGTGGATTATCATCTTGATAAATTGTTCCTGGAATGCTGACGCTTCCTATGAACCATGCATCGCGATTGCTGTTTGTTGTGCCTGTTTTTCCACGAATTTTAACGCTGAACTCACGTTCAATTGGCAAGAGAGACTTTCCTGTGCCGTGAGTGATGACAGCACGCAACATTTCAAGCAGCCCAAAAATAGCTGAAGGTGAGGCAAGACGCTGATAGCTAGTTATAGTGCTTATGGGGACTGTCATAAGAGACTGTTGTCTTTCGAAGCAGCAAAAATTGGAATTTTTATTTAGAGATGAAATTTTTCTTTGGGCGTAGGCATTGTAAAATTTTGGTTTTAAATGATAGCCGCCATTAAAAATCATAGCGTAGGCATTTGTAAGTTTTAATAACGTCGTTTCTTTAGAGCCTAAAATCATAGAAGGGTGTTTTGACGCATTATTATATACTTCAAATAGTTCTGCTATGTCTTGAATATGTTCAATTCCTGTGTCTAACCCAAGCTGAATGGAAGACAAATTGTGGGAATAGGCCAAGCTATTTTTTACAGTTACAAAGCCATGTGTTTTTTTGTCTATATTTTTGGGTTTATAAATTTCTCTTCCATTATTGAGCAGCATGGTGATTGATTTGTCGTTAATAATATCATTAGGGCTGATACCTTGTTCTAGTGCTGCTAGGTAAACAAAGGGTTTAAAGCTAGATCCTGGTTGTCGAGTTGCTTGTGTGGCGCAATTAAATGGAGACATTGTATGGCTCCAGCCGCCAACTAACGCTAATACTTGTCCTGTCCGCGCTTCCATAACGACAACTGCTCCAGATACCTCGGGAATTTGTCGTAAATGTGCTTTACCATTTTTAACTTCAACCAATACGACATCCCCTTTTGTTAAGGGGGTTTCAAGTGACCAGCTAGTGGTATCTAAAGGTAGAGATTGTTTGTTTTGTAGCTGTATAAAGGGTTTTTCACTGCTAAAATCCACGATGGATTTTTGATAATTTTCAGGGCAATCAGGAACTGCTATTTGATTGAGGTCTTCAATTGAATATTTATCACCCAATTTGGCAATTGGTTTGTAGAAAATTTTTTGTGTTAAGTCGTATTTTAGCAAGCCATCTCTTAATGCTTTTTGAGCAGCTTGTTGAAATCGCGCATCCATACAGCTAAAAATTTCTAACCCAGAAGTGATATTGAGTTTGGGCATTTCCTCAACAAGCACTTCACGCAATGGAGTAATGTAATACCCATAGTCTGAGGGAGAGCTTTCTTCCTGATGAAATTCAATTGATTGTTCAAGCGCTGATGACGCCTCTTGCTTGGAAATATAATTTTGTTCAGAAAGCGCTTGAATAATGGCATCTCGTCTGGCTTTAAGCTTTTGTGTATTTTTAGATAGTTGTGCTGGTGCTTTTGGTAAGGCAGCAAGCAAGCATGCTTCTGAAATTGTAAGGTTTTCCATGCTTTTATTGAAATAATTCAAAGCGGCTGCTTGAAGCCCATAAGCCCCATTTCCTAAATAAATTTGATTTAAATAAAGCTCTAAAATTCTATCTTTACTGAGTTGACGTTCTATTGAAAGGGTGGCAAAAGCTTCTCGAAATTTTCGCAAAAAGCTCTTTTCATTACCTACTAAAAAATTTTTAACTACTTGCTGCGTAATTGTGGAAGCACCTACTAAAGTTTGCTGTGATTTTTTTTGAGAAAAATTTTGAAGCACAGCGCGTGCAATACGCATAGGGTCAATGCCTGGATGGTAGTAAAAGTTTTTGTCTTCAGCTACCAAAAATGCAGCAATTACTTTTTTGGGAATGTCTTTAATTTTTAAATTTATTCGGTGAACAGGTGCAAATTCATGAATAGGTCGAAAGTGTCGATCGTACACATGTGTAAGTTCTGGGGCTCGATAATCGTTTAAAAAATCAGAATTTGGAAGCCCCGATTTTAAGTGCCAGTAAATGCTACAAATTGTTCCTGTTGCAATTGCTCCTGCGATAACCAAGCATATTGCTAATTTAAAAAAAACCTTTGCAACAGCACTATACATTTACGGCGTTGCTTTATCAAAAAGCGTGAAGAAATTTTTTGTTGTAGCTTCAGCTACCTCTTCAAGTGAGATATCTTTTAGCTCAGCAACTAATTTTGCTACAAAAAGCGTGAATGCTGGTTCATTGCGACGTCCTCGATGGGGAATAGGCGCTAAAAAAGGAGAATCTGTTTCTACTAAAATTCTATCAAGGGGGACAAATTTTACTGCTTCACGTAGCTCTTCGGCTTTTTTAAATGTGATAATTCCTGAGAATGATATGTACAGACCACGATCAAGGCCTTGTTTAGCAAATTCAGTTGACCCGCTAAAGCAATGAAATACTCCTTTTGCATTAGGGTGTGTATCAAGGCATGAAATTGTATCAGCGTCTGCATCACGGGTGTGAATAATCACAGGCAGACCTAACTCGATGCCTGTATCTAAATGCATATTAAAGCAATCAATTTGCGCTTTTTCATCACTATTGTTGTAGTAATAGTCCAACCCTGTTTCACCTAAAGCCACTACTTTTGGGTGTTTTGCGTGGTTTTTAAGTTTTTCTATAAGGCTGGAATCGTTATAATCTTTGCTATCGTGTGGATGAACCCCAACACTACAAAAAATATTAGAGTTAGCTTCGGCAATGCGCTGTATATCAGGGCTTTCTGATAGGCGAGTATTGACAGTCAGCATGTATTTAATGCCTTGATCATTCGCATTTTTAATAACAAGATCTAAATCTTGTTTGAATTCTGGAAAATTTAAGTGACAATGGCTATCAACAAGCATTAATGTTTAAAAATAATATTTTCTTTAATCTAACGAAATTTAAAGAGTAACGCCATGGCACAACAATATTTGTTTACAAGTGAATCGGTTTCAGCGGGGCATCCAGATAAAGTCTGCGATCAAATTTCTGACCTAATTGTTGATATGTATCTTGAGCAAGATCCTGAATCTCGTCTTGCAGTTGAAACGCTAGCAACAACAAATCGTGTGATTATTGCTGGTGAGTATCGTTCAACAGCAGTAATTTCAGATGATGAAATTGAAAATGCGATTCGTGAACTTGTTTGTGAAATTGGTTATGAACAAGAAGGGTTTCATCATGAGCACCTTCAAATTTCTAATTTTTTGCATGGACAATCGGCTGATATTGCTGTGGGTGTGGATGCAACAGATAATAAAGATGAAGGGGCAGGCGACCAAGGAATTATGTTTGGTTATGCATGCAATGAAACAGAATCTTTTATGCCTGCTACTTTGTATTATTCCCACCGAATTTTGCAAAATTTGCATAAAGCCAGAGTTGAGGAATTTTCAGATGTATTAGGCCCTGATGCAAAATCTCAAGTAACGCTTTTGTATAGTGATGGTAAGCCAATTCGTGCGCATAAAGTGTTGTTATCAACTCAACATGCTGCGGATGTTTCTTTAGAAAAAGTTCGAGAAATTGTGTTTCCAATTTTAGAAAATAGCTTACCAAAAGGATGGATGCCAGCCAAAGAAGATATTTTAATCAATCCTACAGGGCGATTTGTCATAGGCGGTCCTGACGGTGATACTGGTCTTACTGGAAGAAAAATTATTGTGGACACATACGGTGGTGCTGCACCACATGGGGGCGGGGCTTTTTCAGGAAAAGACCCAACAAAAGTTGACAGATCCGGTGCGTACATGATGCGTTATTTGGCGAAAAATATCGTGGCATCTGGTTTGGCAGATCGTTGCACATGCCAGGTTGCTTACTCCATTGGTCTTGCGAAGCCATTGTCATTATACCTTACGACGCACCGCACAGGAAAAGTAGATGATCAGGCAATTTTAGAGTGGGCATTAAAAAATGTTGATTTACGTCCACAAGCTATTCGTGAACGCTTAAATTTAAATAGTCCTATCTATTTACGCACAGCTTCTTATGGGCACTTTGGGCGTTCTCCACAAGAAGATGGTGGGTTTTCCTGGGAGCGAGCAGACTTGGTGGATCAGCTGAAGCAAGCGTTTTCTAAGTAATTTGAATACACTAGATTCGAATTGATGACGATATTTATCTCTTAATCGATATCCCAATTTATTTCTTGATTGTTACCCCGCCCTTATTATGGGTGGGGTTAGAATACTGAAAAAGTGGTTAAAGTGGGGTTAATGGATATTTTTAGTAATAATTTCAAACCCAGCAGCTTTGGCATCATCGTAAAAAATTTGTACAGTTTCTAGGCTGAATTCGGTTAAGTCTTTTCCGCTTAAGCTTAGTTTATTTAAAATATCAGGAGTGGCCGTAATGATATCGCAGCCAACTTCATCTGCTTGAAAGACATTTAACACTTCACGTGGGCTTGCCCACAACAATTCGCAACCCTTACACTTTTTTGTAAGCTCTTTTGACTGCTTCATAATAGGCATTGGGTCAATACCTGTATCGGCAATTCTACCGGCAAACACTGATACAATTGACGGAACATTATTTTGCAAATTCTCCATAACATCTTTAACTTGTTCAACAGTAAAAATAGCCGTGACATTTAATTTCACGCCTCTTCCAGAAAGCTCTTTTATAACCTTTGCTGTAGATTCGCCCTTGGTGTTTGTGACAGGGATTTTCACATAGACATTTTTGCCCCAGGAAGCAATTTCAAGTCCTTGGTCAATCATGCCTTGATGATCATCTGCAAATATCTCAAATGAAATTGGTTTATTGCCAATTAACTGCAAGCTTTTAAGAGCGAATTCTTTGTAATTTGTTGTGCCAGATTTGCGCATAAGACTTGGGTTTGTGGTGAATCCTTTAATCCAATCAAACTGTGCCATTTTTTCAATGACTCTTAAATCTGCCCCATCAACATAAAGTTGGACTTTTAAACTAGCTTGCATGAAAATTTAATCCTTTCTCGATTGAGCTAAAGCTTAGCATACAAGGAAAAGAATTTAAAATTGAGTCATTGCATGAAACTTAAATATTGGTTATATATGTCTCTTTATTATTTTTGATAAACATAAAAAATGACCAGATACAACTTTCTATTGATATTTTGTTTTACGGTGCTATTAAATAGCTCTTTAGATGCTATGGGGCGCTTTGAACTTACGCCAAAAATTTTATTTAGGTGTTTTTCTTCACGTGCAAATCTTCATTTCCCTTACACTAATCTGTCAGGTGAAGGCGTGCGTCAGGCGACATTTGTATACGAGAAATATTACACAGTGTTAAGTGACGATGCGAAAAACATAAGTGAGAAAATGGCTATCGTTGGTCCTTTGAATCCGTGCTTTTTTGTAGGAATTAGAAATGAAAAAAATGGGCGTTGTGCAGTTTTTCATAAATTGTCCTGTAATAGTATTAATTCCTTAGTAGAAATTGCGAAACACGAATTGCAACTCCAGAAAGCTGATGGTCATCATCTGCGAGGGCATATATTTTCTAACTGTATGACCTTTCACGATAGCTTGCTTATTGATGGAAAAGCTTGCTACGACAGCTTGCTTATAAATGGAAAAACATGGCGTGATTGTCATGATGGCAAGAGTCACCATGAAGAAATGATATTTATAAAAAGATCATTATTGTCAGGATTTTGTATAGATGAACACCAAATAAAATCTCAAATATTTGAAAGTGATTCTTTTTCGTCGGCTGCATTATCAGTTTTGGTTGATAGTAAATTACAATTACATAGTGTGTGCATTGCTAAAGAGAAAGTTTTTGGTGGTTATTTCGTGCCAATTGAGGCTTTCAAAGAAGAAGATACACTAAGTGTTAGAGCAACTTTTTTGGGTGCATTAGATTCAGCATATTTCAGGGGACATAACTTTGTGTATAACAGTCTTCCCTTTGTGAAGCTGGTTGGTAATATCAGAAAAGCATAAGGTCGCTAAGCTTTTACAGAAGGGATGAAATTAAGTGACTAAATTTTTGTTAATATTTATTTTTCTAGGTGTGCCAAATTGCATCTGGGCAGGGACGCCTGGTCTATTTCCTAAGGTGCTTTCTAGTATTTCTTCTCGGGCAATATTTGTTTCTCAAGCCATAGCAAGGCAAACTCTTCCCTTTCCTTACTGCGAAGTGCCAAGACAAGATGTGAAAAAATCAACTTTTGTTTTTGAGAAATATTATACGGTGCTAACTGATGATGCTAAGCTTTTAGGGAATAAATTTGCAATAGTTGGACCATTAAATCCATGTGTATTTGTGGGTATTCGAAACGAGGAAAATGGAAAATGTATAATCTTCCATAAATGGGCTTACTCAAGTTTAGATTCTTTGGTGGCTATCACTAAAAAAGAACTTGAACTTGGAGAAAACGATGGTGCAAAAATACGGGCCCATCTATTTACTAATGAATGTCGGGGTTACAATAGTATGATTTCGAATGGTAGGACTTGGCGTGAGAGACATGCGGGCAAGAGCCAAGAAGAGGAAATGAAATTTATAAAAGACACCTTGATTTCTGCTTTTTGTGTGCCAAATGAGCGATTAATAAAAGCGAAAATATTTAAAAATCGCTGGAATGTTTTTGCTTCATTGTCCATTTTGACTAATAGTAAGCTCGAATTAAATAGTATTTGCTTGGCACGTGAAGGAATTTTTGCTGAGAGTTTTACATTGGGAGGATTGGAGATATTTTCAATAGACGAAGCTTTACGTGGTCTGCATTGGAGTCGTTTTATGTCTGATATGCAATCTTTTGATGAGGTAACAAATTCTTACAACTCAGTTCCTTTTGCTCGAGCGCCTGATTCTGAAAAAGAATTAGAATGAAAAAAGAAAATGAGAGGAATAACCCTCTCATTTTTTAAATTTAAGTATCAGGTTATTAATAGGTGAGCCCTCTCCAGATTGTTCAACTAGATCAAAACCATCCTTGTTTTTTTCGTAGACCCCGCCGTCTACAGTAGTATCTGCCTCTTGATTGGATCCGGTAATAAGAACTCCCTTACTATTTAATCCTTCATGAATATGTTTCAATATTTTAAAAAACTCATCTTCAGAAAAGTAAGAAGGATTCAAAACATTCATGGCGCGAATGACGTGAACAGGTTTACTTAAGGGGGTTAATAAGTCATGTTGCCGCAGCTGAAATCTTGGGTCTGTTTTTGCTGTATTCAAAACTTTTGGTGCAAAAAGCATTAACTCTCGTGCCTGAATTTTTTTTAGCTTATATTTTTCAACCATAGGAAGGGCAACAAAAAATTGTACTAACAGTCTAACTAAGTGATTAATGGAGTAATGTCTTATGCTGTCGCGTTTTATTACGTTAAAAACAAACGGAGGGAAAAGAATTTCTAAAATCTTTCCTGTGTGACTTAATGCTATTTTGCAATTTCTTTCTTGAATAATATAAATTGCAGGGTTGTAATCAGAAGCAGTATATTGAATATTTGGAAAAATTAAGGAAATTTTTTCAAAGAAATCTAGCGCAGTTCTTCCATTGCTCACACCAACATCATGAAACGTGAGTGAATCATTTTCTTTAAAAATGGTTTTTAAAAGTGCTAAGACTTTCGCATCAAACTCTTCAAAGCGTTTTTGATAGGTGCGTTTGTAAGCACCTCGCTCATCAGAAAACAGAAGTAATATGAGTTCAGCAAGTTCATCAGCATTTGGCTCTTCGGTAATTTGATCATACAGCGTAATTGATATTTTTTTATCTTTATCAATTAGGTTTTTAAAACCTGCTTTATTTTTAAGTTGCTCTTTTTTATATATGCCGAATTTAAGCATTCTGATTCTCTTGAAATGGATTAATTGCTGAATTTTTATTTAAGTCAGAGACTAACACAACTGAAGAATTATTAAAATTGTTGTGGAAGTTGGAATGTCAGAATGAAAGAAAATGAGAGGAATAACCCTCTCACTTATTAGATGTATTGAATTTTCTTAATATCGTAGCCTTTGCCGCCGTTTGGAGTAACCACTTCAACAGAAGTATTTACAGTTTTTCCAATAAGCGCACGCGCTAAAGGCGATGTGATTGATAGCAAACCTTTTTTAATGTCTGATTCGTCGCTGCCAACAATTTGGTAGGTTACGATCTCATCGCTATCATCGTCATGCAATGTTACAGTTGCGCCAAATTTAACATGATCACCTGTGATTTTTGAAGGTTCAATAACATCTGCGCGTGTTACTTTATCTTCTAATTCAGATATTCTGCCTTCAATGAAGCCTTGTCGTTCGCGTGCTGCATGATATTCAGCATTTTCAGAAAGATCACCATGTTCGCGTGCATCTGCAATAGCTTTAATAACAGAAGGGCGTTCTATATTCTTTAGATGAGTTAATTCTTGCTCAAGGGCGATATATCCTTGTTGTGTCATTGGTATTTTCTTTTTCATGGCAACCCTATTTTTGGCCTGTATAAACTAAAATTATAGCAGAAATACCCCTGTATAATTAAGATATAATTTTTATTTTTCAGGCGTTAATATCTTTTTATAGCATAAATGCAACAATCTTAAATTTACTTCTTGCGTTTTACATAAGGTACAGGGCTTGTTACCCAATCGCTCATCTCAAACTCTTCATTGGGTAAAAGTAAGGCTGCATACACCGCTGCATTTTCAAGAACGCGGTTTACATAATTTCGGGTTTCGCCAAAGGGTATGCTTTCTATCCAATTGATCCAGTCACCTGTTTCTCTGGGGTCGCCAAACAGTTTTAACCACTTATTGGCGTTAGAATCTCCAGCATTGTATGCAGCAAGGGCCAGAACAAGATGCCCATTATATTTATCCAAATGCTCAAGCAAATGAGTGGTTCCCAGGGTTACGTTAACTCGCCTGTCGTGAACCCCACCAGATACACGATTTAAACCATAGCGAGATGCTAATTTTCGCATCGCACTAGCTGTTGAATCAATTAACTGCATTAACCCCTTAGCTTTTGCCGTACTGACTGCAGATTCACTAAAGTTACTTTCCTGTCGGATAATTCCATGGGCGAAGCACTGAATAAGTGGGGGAAGCTTTGCAAAAATATCTTTGCGCAATCGCTCATCAAGCATAGGGTAACCAAATTTGGTAATAACAGTTCCAAGGTATTGGGCTTTTTTTGCAACAAACACAGCAAGGTAAGTTCCGCCTAATTCATGAGCAAATTCAGTAATTAATATTTGCTCCCCAGGTACAGTTAATTGGCTACCGGCAAAGCTTAACAAGGTTAGTTGCAAATCAACGGGAAGGTGTTCGCCGTAGGCTTTTAAGCATTTTACAATAAAACGATTGTTGAAAGTTTCTTCTGCTTCTTCTGAAACCATTTTATGTTTTTCAAGGTCTAGGGCATGATTTTCTTCGCCCTTAGCTTTTAACCGCGACAACGCAATTTGACCATAAAATGTTCCTGGCAAAACTGATGCTTTTTTGTAAAATTCTTTTGCTCGATCATTTTCGTTTGTGGAAGTAAGTGCTTCAGCTGCCCAAAATGCCATACGAGCTTTACTAACAGGCATGTTTACGCATCCGTGAAGGTCAATAAAGCGATTAACAGCTTTATCTTTTTTATTTATTTTTGTAAGTTCTATCCAGCCTAGCAGCCATTCTGCATTGGCAAAGGCTTCGCCTTTTTTAAGTTTATGGCCAAGCACAATTTTGTAGGCTCCGTTCCAATTTCCTTCCTCTGTCATTCGGCGTGCTAAAATGTGTCGTTCATTCCACCAGGTTAAGGGGGATTCTTTTTCAGCTTTGGGGTCAAGTGATCCTAAAAGCGCAATGGCTTCATCTGTTTTATATGCTTTCCTATACCAACGAACCACATCAAGCAAGACATCTGGATTATTCTTATAACTTGCCAGCGCTGTAGCTACGGTTTTTTTGGTAGCTGAATTATTTTTTTGAATATTTAAGCGAAGCTGTGCGATTTTTTTAGCCGCAGTGTCTACATATCGTAAAAAGTGCTGAACGTGTTCGTATTTTTCTTGTGAAAGCAGGGCATCAAGTTTGCTATTGAAATCTGCTTTTTTTAAGAACGGCTTTGCAATTTGGATAAGCTCATCCACTTCAGTTTTGCTAAAGTCTAATTCTAACCAGTATTTTTGTACAATTTCGCTAATGCGATCATGGTGATTAGTTTCTAATAGTGCTTTTACGTAGGCAATTAATCCTTTGGATGTTAGTACGGGGTTGAATTCAAAATACTTTATAACTTTTTGTTGTGAATCAACCCTATGATAAGCTGCTTCTTCAGCACGCTTTCTAATGAAGTCTAAGGGGAATTTTCCAGCAAATGCGTGAATAAATTTTCGATATTGTCTGAATGTTTCTGTAACGTTTGAATCTTGATAGTTGTGCCATGCTTTGGCAGCTTCAAAAGGAGTCATGTTCATATATACTGGGTCCTTTGCAAATAGTAGTGTGCAGAAGATATTGGCTAATAAAAGCCTATAGGCTAGGGTATAACCAGTTAAAAAAAAGGATTTAATCATGTTTAAAGGATCAATCGTCGCGTTAGTGACTCCATGGAGAAACAATAGCCTGGATAGCCATGCCCTTGTCAATCTGATTCGTTGGCATGGAAGTGCTGGAACAGCTGCAATCGTTGTGGGTGGCTCAACAGGCGAGGGGGCGTTGCTAACCAATGCTGAGCGCGAAACGCTTATTCATACAGCTGTAAAAGAATCAACTTTACCTATTATTGTTGGGTGTGGGGCACCGTCTACATGGGCGGTTGTTGAGCAATCGCAGCAGGCTGAACGGCTAGGTGCAAATGCGCTATTGGTAGTGGCGCCTTACTATTGTAAAACGACTCAAGAAGGTCTTTATCAGCATTTCAAAGCCATTCATGATGCTACCAATCTACCAATTTTGCTTTATAACAATCCCGGTCGAACCGTTACAGAAATTTCTGTTGAAACCGCATTGAAATTATTTGAATTGGAGCGCGTTGTTGGAATTAAAGATTCTACAACAGAAACTAGCCGGGCAGCGCTTATGCGTTGCGGTGCCAGTAAGCAAGTTTGCTTGCTAGGTGGTGATGATCCTTACGCTGCAGGGTATTTGGCCCAAGGTGGTGATGGATTAATTTCCATTACGGCAAATGTTTGCCCTGAAAAAATGGCTGCGTTTGTGCAGGCTTGGGAAAATAAGGCTATGGATAAATTTCATGCATTGAATAATGAATTAATGCCGCTGCACTATGCCATGGTGGCTGAGCCTAATCCTATGCCGGTAAAGGCTGCTATGGAAATAGTTGGAAAATGTTCTGGGGAAATGCGCTTACCGTTGGTGACTGCTTCGAATAGTACGGTGGCAAGGCTGAAGGCATTGTTGAGTTGATTGAACTTTTTTAAAGATTGATGCTATTCACTAGATCCCCGCATACATACCTTGCGGTCTTTCACATGGGTGACGTAATGTAAGGTATGTCCCCCTGACAAGGCGCATATGCGCCGACGTTCGGGGGTCTTTTACAACAATGATTTTCATTAGGCATAAAAAAACCCGCCATAAAAGCGGGTTTTAAGTATTTTAGTAAGACTAGAACTTGTAACCTAGACCCAAAGCAAAACGTTGTTGGCTCATGTTTACTTTCATTGTCGCTGTTGTATTAGCAGCAACTGTACCTTGTAATGGAGATACTTTTCCTTTAGCAGCTAGAACATAAGTATATTCACCACGTACAAACAAGTTCTTGCTTAGGAACATGTCCATGCCAACTGAAGGAGCAAAATGTACTTTTCCAGTTTTTCCTTTTGTTGTTTCTTCTACTGTTTGAGCTGCGCCAAGATTTTCTGCAGTTAATGCCCATTTAGCATATTCAAGACCAAGACCAACGAAAACCATTGCTTGTTGTGAAACAGTGTAACCTAGGCGAACTTTAGCACCAAAAGCTAGTGTGTTTTTAGCTTTTACAGTGAAGTTTTTGTCTGCAGCATTGCTTCCTGATGTGTCAATAAGTGTGTTGCCTGTGCTACCGAAGTTTCCGTAAAATTCAGCACCAACGTATGCACATGAACCAACGCCCATTCCATAACCAGCAAAAATGCCGCCCAAGAATGATTTTTTACCAGTTGTTGTTTTGAAGTCAGCGTTGCCACGAGCTACAGTTCCAGCTTTCAAATTATCAGTTGATAAAGTACCAGTTGTGCTGTTCACACCAAGTTGTGCACCAGCGTAAAAACCGCTGAATGATGACGCACAAGTTTCAGCTGAAACAGTGCTTAATGACAAAGCAGCAACAGCTGCCATTGCGAATTTCTTCATGATTAGTATCTCCTAAAAAAAATTAAATAGTTAACCTATTGAGGTTAATATATATGTATTGGGTTTTTCGCTCCACCATTATCAACAAATTGCAACAGTGATTTATTATTGCGTGGCAATATTGCATCAGCATGTTGCCTAGATGCTTGGAAGCGGGTGTTCAGAAAGGCTTAAAGCCTTTGCCTGTATTGCCTTTTCGGGCGATGCGTAAATATTATCCATTTCTGGATCACGCAGTACATAGCCACGGCCCCATACTGTTTCAATGATATTATCATGGCCAAGCGCTTCGGCAAGCTTGCGACGAAGCTTACAAATGAACACATCAATAATTTTTAATTCGGGCTCATCCATACCACCGTAAAGGTGATTCAAAAACATTTCTTTGGTTAGGGTTGTGCCCTTGCGCAATGCTAGCAACTCCAAAATGGCATATTCTTTACCAGTTAAATTAATAGTGTTTTTATCTACGCTTGCTGTGCGGTTTTGTAAATTCACAACCAACTTCCCTGCGCGAATTACTGAATCACTATGGCCGCGTGACCTGCGCACAATTGCATGGATACGTGCAAGCAGTTCATTTTTGCTAAATGGCTTGGTTAAATAGTCATCGGCCCCAAAGCCAAAACCTTTTACTTTATCTTCCGTATCACTTAAGCCCGACAATACAAGTACAGGTTCGTCGGCTGCATTATCAGTTTTGGTTGATAGTAAATTACAATTACATAGTGTGTGCATTGCTAAAGAGAAAGTTTTTGGTGGTTATTTCGTGCCAATTGAGGCTTTCAAAGAAGAAGATACACTAAGTGTTAGAGCAACTTTTTTGGGTGCATTAGATTCAGCATATTTCAGGGGACATAACTTTGTGTATAACAGTCTTCCCTTTGTGAAGCTGGTTGGTAATATCAGAAAAGCATAAGGTCGCTAAGCTTTTACAGAAGGGATGAAATTAAGTGACTAAATTTTTGTTAATATTTATTTTTCTAGGTGTGCCAAATTGCATCTGGGCAGGGACGCCTGGTCTATTTCCTAAGGTGCTTTCTAGTATTTCTTCTCGGGCAATATTTGTTTCTCAAGCCATAGCAAGGCAAACTCTTCCCTTTCCTTACTGCGAAGTGCCAAGACAAGATGTGAAAAAATCAACTTTTGTTTTTGAGAAATATTATACGGTGCTAACTGATGATGCTAAGCTTTTAGGGAATAAATTTGCAATAGTTGGACCATTAAATCCATGTGTATTTGTGGGTATTCGAAACGAGGAAAATGGAAAATGTATAATCTTCCATAAATGGGCTTACTCAAGTTTAGATTCTTTGGTGGCTATCACTAAAAAAGAACTTGAACTTGGAGAAAACGATGGTGCAAAAATACGGGCCCATCTATTTACTAATGAATGTCGGGGTTACAATAGTATGATTTCGAATGGTAGGACTTGGCGTGAGAGACATGCGGGCAAGAGCCAAGAAGAGGAAATGAAATTTATAAAAGACACCTTGATTTCTGCTTTTTGTGTGCCAAATGAGCGATTAATAAAAGCGAAAATATTTAAAAATCGCTGGAATGTTTTTGCTTCATTGTCCATTTTGACTAATAGTAAGCTCGAATTAAATAGTATTTGCTTGGCACGTGAAGGAATTTTTGCTGAGAGTTTTACATTGGGAGGATTGGAGATATTTTCAATAGACGAAGCTTTACGTGGTCTGCATTGGAGTCGTTTTATGTCTGATATGCAATCTTTTGATGAGGTAACAAATTCTTACAACTCAGTTCCTTTTGCTCGAGCGCCTGATTCTGAAAAAGAATTAGAATGAAAAAAGAAAATGAGAGGAATAACCCTCTCATTTTTTAAATTTAAGTATCAGGTTATTAATAGGTGAGCCCTCTCCAGATTGTTCAACTAGATCAAAACCATCCTTGTTTTTTTCGTAGACCCCGCCGTCTACAGTAGTATCTGCCTCTTGATTGGATCCGGTAATAAGAACTCCCTTACTATTTAATCCTTCATGAATATGTTTCAATATTTTAAAAAACTCATCTTCAGAAAAGTAAGAAGGATTCAAAACATTCATGGCGCGAATGACGTGAACAGGTTTACTTAAGGGGGTTAATAAGTCATGTTGCCGCAGCTGAAATCTTGGGTCTGTTTTTGCTGTATTCAAAACTTTTGGTGCAAAAAGCATTAACTCTCGTGCCTGAATTTTTTTTAGCTTATATTTTTCAACCATAGGAAGGGCAACAAAAAATTGTACTAACAGTCTAACTAAGTGATTAATGGAGTAATGTCTTATGCTGTCGCGTTTTATTACGTTAAAAACAAACGGAGGGAAAAGAATTTCTAAAATCTTTCCTGTGTGACTTAATGCTATTTTGCAATTTCTTTCTTGAATAATATAAATTGCAGGGTTGTAATCAGAAGCAGTATATTGAATATTTGGAAAAATTAAGGAAATTTTTTCAAAGAAATCTAGCGCAGTTCTTCCATTGCTCACACCAACATCATGAAACGTGAGTGAATCATTTTCTTTAAAAATGGTTTTTAAAAGTGCTAAGACTTTCGCATCAAACTCTTCAAAGCGTTTTTGATAGGTGCGTTTGTAAGCACCTCGCTCATCAGAAAACAGAAGTAATATGAGTTCAGCAAGTTCATCAGCATTTGGCTCTTCGGTAATTTGATCATACAGCGTAATTGATATTTTTTTATCTTTATCAATTAGGTTTTTAAAACCTGCTTTATTTTTAAGTTGCTCTTTTTTATATATGCCGAATTTAAGCATTCTGATTCTCTTGAAATGGATTAATTGCTGAATTTTTATTTAAGTCAGAGACTAACACAACTGAAGAATTATTAAAATTGTTGTGGAAGTTGGAATGTCAGAATGAAAGAAAATGAGAGGAATAACCCTCTCACTTATTAGATGTATTGAATTTTCTTAATATCGTAGCCTTTGCCGCCGTTTGGAGTAACCACTTCAACAGAAGTATTTACAGTTTTTCCAATAAGCGCACGCGCTAAAGGCGATGTGATTGATAGCAAACCTTTTTTAATGTCTGATTCGTCGCTGCCAACAATTTGGTAGGTTACGATCTCATCGCTATCATCGTCATGCAATGTTACAGTTGCGCCAAATTTAACATGATCACCTGTGATTTTTGAAGGTTCAATAACATCTGCGCGTGTTACTTTATCTTCTAATTCAGATATTCTGCCTTCAATGAAGCCTTGTCGTTCGCGTGCTGCATGATATTCAGCATTTTCAGAAAGATCACCATGTTCGCGTGCATCTGCAATAGCTTTAATAACAGAAGGGCGTTCTATATTCTTTAGATGAGTTAATTCTTGCTCAAGGGCGATATATCCTTGTTGTGTCATTGGTATTTTCTTTTTCATGGCAACCCTATTTTTGGCCTGTATAAACTAAAATTATAGCAGAAATACCCCTGTATAATTAAGATATAATTTTTATTTTTCAGGCGTTAATATCTTTTTATAGCATAAATGCAACAATCTTAAATTTACTTCTTGCGTTTTACATAAGGTACAGGGCTTGTTACCCAATCGCTCATCTCAAACTCTTCATTGGGTAAAAGTAAGGCTGCATACACCGCTGCATTTTCAAGAACGCGGTTTACATAATTTCGGGTTTCGCCAAAGGGTATGCTTTCTATCCAATTGATCCAGTCACCTGTTTCTCTGGGGTCGCCAAACAGTTTTAACCACTTATTGGCGTTAGAATCTCCAGCATTGTATGCAGCAAGGGCCAGAACAAGATGCCCATTATATTTATCCAAATGCTCAAGCAAATGAGTGGTTCCCAGGGTTACGTTAACTCGCCTGTCGTGAACCCCACCAGATACACGATTTAAACCATAGCGAGATGCTAATTTTCGCATCGCACTAGCTGTTGAATCAATTAACTGCATTAACCCCTTAGCTTTTGCCGTACTGACTGCAGATTCACTAAAGTTACTTTCCTGTCGGATAATTCCATGGGCGAAGCACTGAATAAGTGGGGGAAGCTTTGCAAAAATATCTTTGCGCAATCGCTCATCAAGCATAGGGTAACCAAATTTGGTAATAACAGTTCCAAGGTATTGGGCTTTTTTTGCAACAAACACAGCAAGGTAAGTTCCGCCTAATTCATGAGCAAATTCAGTAATTAATATTTGCTCCCCAGGTACAGTTAATTGGCTACCGGCAAAGCTTAACAAGGTTAGTTGCAAATCAACGGGAAGGTGTTCGCCGTAGGCTTTTAAGCATTTTACAATAAAACGATTGTTGAAAGTTTCTTCTGCTTCTTCTGA
This sequence comes from Candidatus Odyssella sp., assembly GCA_020726185.1. Lineage (GTDB taxonomy): Bacteria > Pseudomonadota > Alphaproteobacteria > Paracaedibacterales > CAITNM01 > CAITNM01. The sequence continues at coordinate 20,093 of DYTB01000020.1, forward strand.
AACCATTTTATGTTTTTCAAGGTCTAGGGCATGATTTTCTTCGCCCTTAGCTTTTAACCGCGACAACGCAATTTGACCATAAAATGTTCCTGGCAAAACTGATGCTTTTTTGTAAAATTCTTTTGCTCGATCATTTTCGTTTGTGGAAGTAAGTGCTTCAGCTGCCCAAAATGCCATACGAGCTTTACTAACAGGCATGTTTACGCATCCGTGAAGGTCAATAAAGCGATTAACAGCTTTATCTTTTTTATTTATTTTTGTAAGTTCTATCCAGCCTAGCAGCCATTCTGCATTGGCAAAGGCTTCGCCTTTTTTAAGTTTATGGCCAAGCACAATTTTGTAGGCTCCGTTCCAATTTCCTTCCTCTGTCATTCGGCGTGCTAAAATGTGTCGTTCATTCCACCAGGTTAAGGGGGATTCTTTTTCAGCTTTGGGGTCAAGTGATCCTAAAAGCGCAATGGCTTCATCTGTTTTATATGCTTTCCTATACCAACGAACCACATCAAGCAAGACATCTGGATTATTCTTATAACTTGCCAGCGCTGTAGCTACGGTTTTTTTGGTAGCTGAATTATTTTTTTGAATATTTAAGCGAAGCTGTGCGATTTTTTTAGCCGCAGTGTCTACATATCGTAAAAAGTGCTGAACGTGTTCGTATTTTTCTTGTGAAAGCAGGGCATCAAGTTTGCTATTGAAATCTGCTTTTTTTAAGAACGGCTTTGCAATTTGGATAAGCTCATCCACTTCAGTTTTGCTAAAGTCTAATTCTAACCAGTATTTTTGTACAATTTCGCTAATGCGATCATGGTGATTAGTTTCTAATAGTGCTTTTACGTAGGCAATTAATCCTTTGGATGTTAGTACGGGGTTGAATTCAAAATACTTTATAACTTTTTGTTGTGAATCAACCCTATGATAAGCTGCTTCTTCAGCACGCTTTCTAATGAAGTCTAAGGGGAATTTTCCAGCAAATGCGTGAATAAATTTTCGATATTGTCTGAATGTTTCTGTAACGTTTGAATCTTGATAGTTGTGCCATGCTTTGGCAGCTTCAAAAGGAGTCATGTTCATATATACTGGGTCCTTTGCAAATAGTAGTGTGCAGAAGATATTGGCTAATAAAAGCCTATAGGCTAGGGTATAACCAGTTAAAAAAAAGGATTTAATCATGTTTAAAGGATCAATCGTCGCGTTAGTGACTCCATGGAGAAACAATAGCCTGGATAGCCATGCCCTTGTCAATCTGATTCGTTGGCATGGAAGTGCTGGAACAGCTGCAATCGTTGTGGGTGGCTCAACAGGCGAGGGGGCGTTGCTAACCAATGCTGAGCGCGAAACGCTTATTCATACAGCTGTAAAAGAATCAACTTTACCTATTATTGTTGGGTGTGGGGCACCGTCTACATGGGCGGTTGTTGAGCAATCGCAGCAGGCTGAACGGCTAGGTGCAAATGCGCTATTGGTAGTGGCGCCTTACTATTGTAAAACGACTCAAGAAGGTCTTTATCAGCATTTCAAAGCCATTCATGATGCTACCAATCTACCAATTTTGCTTTATAACAATCCCGGTCGAACCGTTACAGAAATTTCTGTTGAAACCGCATTGAAATTATTTGAATTGGAGCGCGTTGTTGGAATTAAAGATTCTACAACAGAAACTAGCCGGGCAGCGCTTATGCGTTGCGGTGCCAGTAAGCAAGTTTGCTTGCTAGGTGGTGATGATCCTTACGCTGCAGGGTATTTGGCCCAAGGTGGTGATGGATTAATTTCCATTACGGCAAATGTTTGCCCTGAAAAAATGGCTGCGTTTGTGCAGGCTTGGGAAAATAAGGCTATGGATAAATTTCATGCATTGAATAATGAATTAATGCCGCTGCACTATGCCATGGTGGCTGAGCCTAATCCTATGCCGGTAAAGGCTGCTATGGAAATAGTTGGAAAATGTTCTGGGGAAATGCGCTTACCGTTGGTGACTGCTTCGAATAGTACGGTGGCAAGGCTGAAGGCATTGTTGAGTTGATTGAACTTTTTTAAAGATTGATGCTATTCACTAGATCCCCGCATACATACCTTGCGGTCTTTCACATGGGTGACGTAATGTAAGGTATGTCCCCCTGACAAGGCGCATATGCGCCGACGTTCGGGGGTCTTTTACAACAATGATTTTCATTAGGCATAAAAAAACCCGCCATAAAAGCGGGTTTTAAGTATTTTAGTAAGACTAGAACTTGTAACCTAGACCCAAAGCAAAACGTTGTTGGCTCATGTTTACTTTCATTGTCGCTGTTGTATTAGCAGCAACTGTACCTTGTAATGGAGATACTTTTCCTTTAGCAGCTAGAACATAAGTATATTCACCACGTACAAACAAGTTCTTGCTTAGGAACATGTCCATGCCAACTGAAGGAGCAAAATGTACTTTTCCAGTTTTTCCTTTTGTTGTTTCTTCTACTGTTTGAGCTGCGCCAAGATTTTCTGCAGTTAATGCCCATTTAGCATATTCAAGACCAAGACCAACGAAAACCATTGCTTGTTGTGAAACAGTGTAACCTAGGCGAACTTTAGCACCAAAAGCTAGTGTGTTTTTAGCTTTTACAGTGAAGTTTTTGTCTGCAGCATTGCTTCCTGATGTGTCAATAAGTGTGTTGCCTGTGCTACCGAAGTTTCCGTAAAATTCAGCACCAACGTATGCACATGAACCAACGCCCATTCCATAACCAGCAAAAATGCCGCCCAAGAATGATTTTTTACCAGTTGTTGTTTTGAAGTCAGCGTTGCCACGAGCTACAGTTCCAGCTTTCAAATTATCAGTTGATAAAGTACCAGTTGTGCTGTTCACACCAAGTTGTGCACCAGCGTAAAAACCGCTGAATGATGACGCACAAGTTTCAGCTGAAACAGTGCTTAATGACAAAGCAGCAACAGCTGCCATTGCGAATTTCTTCATGATTAGTATCTCCTAAAAAAAATTAAATAGTTAACCTATTGAGGTTAATATATATGTATTGGGTTTTTCGCTCCACCATTATCAACAAATTGCAACAGTGATTTATTATTGCGTGGCAATATTGCATCAGCATGTTGCCTAGATGCTTGGAAGCGGGTGTTCAGAAAGGCTTAAAGCCTTTGCCTGTATTGCCTTTTCGGGCGATGCGTAAATATTATCCATTTCTGGATCACGCAGTACATAGCCACGGCCCCATACTGTTTCAATGATATTATCATGGCCAAGCGCTTCGGCAAGCTTGCGACGAAGCTTACAAATGAACACATCAATAATTTTTAATTCGGGCTCATCCATACCACCGTAAAGGTGATTCAAAAACATTTCTTTGGTTAGGGTTGTGCCCTTGCGCAATGCTAGCAACTCCAAAATGGCATATTCTTTACCAGTTAAATTAATAGTGTTTTTATCTACGCTTGCTGTGCGGTTTTGTAAATTCACAACCAACTTCCCTGCGCGAATTACTGAATCACTATGGCCGCGTGACCTGCGCACAATTGCATGGATACGTGCAAGCAGTTCATTTTTGCTAAATGGCTTGGTTAAATAGTCATCGGCCCCAAAGCCAAAACCTTTTACTTTATCTTCCGTATCACTTAAGCCCGACAATACAAGTACAGGAGTTTTAATTTGCGAAGCACGAAGCCTTCTTAATAATTCAAATCCGTCCATGTCTGGTAGCATGAGGTCAAGAACAATTAAATCGTATTCATAGATTTTTCCAATTTCAAGTCCATCTTCACCCAGGTCGGTGCAATCAACCACAAAGCCTTCTGACTTTAGTGTGTTCGTAAGACTTTTTGCGGTTGCTGAATCATCTTCAATAAGTAGAATGCGCATTATGATACTCACTTGTATTGCTTGATATCTAAATATTATCAAAAATTTTATGTTTTAACGAGTTTTTTATTTGTGTGTGTTGTTAACGAAAATTAACAAATTTTTAATGATATTAACTTTGGTTAACAGGAGCGGGGGTGTAGTTAATCGTTATTGCAAGCGTTAGCGCGGCAATTCATACTTAAACACCTGTAGAAAATATTTTGGATATATGAAAAATCCTGCTGTATATATTATGGCCAGCAAAAGGCATGGGACTTTATATGTTGGAGTGAACTTAGTGCAGCGTGTGCATCAGCATAAAAATGGTGAAGTTGCTGGATTTACAAAAATGTATGATTGCAAAATTTTAGTTTATTACGAACAGCACGCAACAATGGAAGAAGCTATTTTACGCGAGAAGCAGATTAAAGCAGGATCGCGTATAAAGAAAATTTCATTAATTAATACAATTAATCCGACATGGAAAGATTTGTACCAAGAGCTTTACTAAGTGTGGATTGCCGCGCCTTTTGCAAAGGCTCGCAATGACGGTTAGAACATATTTGCTATAGACGCCATTGCATACAAGAACACCGCAACCTTCATTGCAAGTGCAGGCCTAATGCTTACTTGAACGTCATTGCGAGCGTAGCGTGGTAATCCACACTTAAGTATTCATATGACTCTGACCGTCATTGCGAGCGTAGCGCGGCAATCCATACTTAATCTATGAACTAGAATTTGCCCCGGCACTACTCAAGCACCATTCTTTTTTTGCAACTATCTATTGTGTCATCTGCTAGCGCATCACGAATCGCTTGCATTAACTGATTCATAAAATAAATATTGTGAATAGAAACTAAAGAACAGGCCACCATTTCCTGGGCTTTCAATAGATGGTGAAGGTAGCCTTTGCTAGCCCATTGGCAAGTTTCGCATCCACAATCAGGCTCAATTGGTTGATCATCATTAATGTATATACTATTGCGTAAATTAATGTGTTCACGGGTAGGACTTGGGTTATTGCATGGTTTAACCAATGCGCTACCATGGCGGGCAAGTCGCGTTGGGTGCACGCAATCAAATGTATCAATCCCTTGGGCAACACCTGCAAATATGTCGGAAATGCCGCCAATGCCTAAAAGGTGAACAGGGCGGTCTTTTCGTACCATTTCCATGGTAAAACCAACCACATCATGCATTTGATCCTTGCTAGCGCCAAGGCATCCGCCCACAGCAATGCCGAAAAAATCATGGTCGTTTATAAACTCGCAGCTTTCTTGTCGAAGCTGAGGATAAACACCACCCTGAATAATGCCATAAAGCTTTTGTGAACCATCATCGTGCTTTTGCCATTCGTTTAAAGAACGTAGCGCCCAGCGGTGGCTCATGCGCATTGATTCTTGTGTGTAGCTTTTATCAACATGAAAGGGGGTGCATTCATCCAGAACCACAATCAGGTCGGCGCCAAGGTTGCGTTGCACGCAAATAGATTCTTCTGGCGTTAAAAAATACGTGCGCCCATCAATGTACGATTTAAAAGTTGCGCCTTGTTCAGTAATACTTAGTAAGGTTTTTGGGCGGTGGTTTGATCTGCTTCCCTTAATTTCAGAAGCAACTGACCCGTGGCCAAGGCTAAAAATCTGAAATCCGCCGGAATCGGTTAACATAGGACCATTCCACCCGGTCATTTTTTGCAAGCCGCCAAGCTTTTTAACGGTTTCTCCACCTGGCTGCAGCATTAAGTGGTATGTATTCGATAAAATAATTTGTGTGTTAGCGCTGCGCATTTGCACAGGCGTTACCGCTTTCATAGCCGCCTTAGTTGCGCAAAAAATAAAAGCTGGGGTTTTCACTTCTCCATGCGGAGTCACAAGTGTGCCTAAGCGCCCTTGTTCGGTGGATTTTTCAATAGTGAAATTAAAGGTCATGGGGCTTTAGCCGATAGCTTATATATAAAAGTGGGGTTGAAAATATAGAAATAAATGCTCTTAAAGCTTGGGAAGCAGCAATGAACCCAATTAACACTGTGGTCATTGATAATGGCGTTGGTGCAAAAACTATCCAAGCAAGAATGCTGAAAACAAATGTGTCAAATAAACCGGAAATCAACGTCGATGCGTTTGCACGTAGCCATAACAAGTGTTTGCCATGACGTTTTTTTAAAGCAGAAAATATACAAATATCAATATGCTGAGAAATAATAAAGGCAATCAAGCTTGCAATCAAAAGCCTTAAGGATGGCGTAAACAATGCTTCTAACGCCACCTGAATAGAGGTTTTGTGATTTCCAGCCTCTGGGTGAGCAATCACAAGCACCATGCTAAGTATGACAAAAATCTGCATCAGGAAAGTAAGGTAAATAGTTTTTTTAGCAAGGTCAGCGCCGTAATGCTCAGTTATTAAGTCGCTTGTGGTAAAAAGCGTTGTAAACATAACCGTACCAAGAGCAACAGGCTCATCAATATAAGAAAAGGCACCTAATTTTAGAACTTGCATGTTTGCAATAGTGACAGCTAGCACACTGTAGCACACCAAACCAAGTGCACCGAAGAATCGAAAGGCCAACAAAATAAAAGCAATGCATGTGAAAAAACCTAGCGCCAATAATACTTCTGGTGAAAGCAGCTCTAGCGCATTAATAAGGTTGATGAATAAACTATCCATGGCTTACCTGCTTTTGTTGAACGTCAACGTCTTCAAGCCACTGTCCTTCTAAAATTAATTGCGTTTGAATAGCGCCGTGGTTTTCTGAAGCTGAGTAGGGCAATTGGTGGGCTGCCAAGTAATGGTAGCCTTCATAGGGAATCTGCATTTTGGTGCATAATTCTTCCAACGCCTTTACTTGATACAAGCGGTCATCAAAAAATAGTATTTTGGATGGAGTGCCGTATTTTTTTATGAAACTGCTCAATACATCTGCTTTGGGATGGGCGCCGGTAAAAAGAATTCCTTGAAAAAGCGTTGCTGGTTGATCTGTATCAATAAGTATTTCTACGGTATCCGTTGAAAATGGACTAAACGTTATGCCCGTCTTTTTTAGTTCACTAGCGCGCCAATGTTCCATGGAAGGAATTTTTCCAAGCTTCCCTGTGTGCATTTGGGTTAGGGCAATCACAATCACGCCCTTTTTTTGAAGGGCATCAAGAATTTCTGGCCATTCTTGTTCAACAAGCATTGTTTTGCGGTTTAAGCGCCAGGTAGATAAAATTTCCGCCAAGTTATAAGGAGAGTCTTTTTTTATATCATCAATGAATGTGCAAAAAGAAGAAGCAGGCCGAAACATCATCGCTTGTGGAGTGATTATAGTGTCATCTATATCGACAACAAACCAATCACCTGGCTGTAGTTGATCTATGCGAGATTGCAAAGTCTTTATTGAAGAGCATTCCATAGCACTGCCGAAATTACGAAGGTAAAAATAAAGGCGTGTAAAACACGCCCAAAATTTTCGAAAAACTAAAATGTTTTATTTTTTAGCATTAAGCTGTTTTACGATAACTTTTTTCAAAGGCAGTATTTCAGCTGTTAAATTGCGATTTGGTGTTGAAGAAAGATAAGCATCTAAACCGCCATGAAATTCAACAGTGCGAATCGCGCGAGTTGAAAGTCTAAGGCTAATGGTTCTGCCAAGAACTTCACTTAAAAAAGATACGTTTTGCAAATTAGGCAAAAAACGACGATTTGATTTATTGTTTGCGTGGCTCACATTATGACCAAACAACACACCTTTTCCAGTTAATGCACAACGACGCGCCATTTATTTTTTCCTTAAACAATTTTGCCTATTTATAGCATACCTTTGCGGGGGGTAGTCAAGAACAAACAGCAAAAATTAAAAACCAACACCTTTTGTGGTGGAATATTCAAAATGAATAATTTCATCTGGGAACAAGTGCAAGCGTATAGCGTGCGCTGCCTGAGCGGCCTCAGCAAACCCGGTTAAAATTAATTTTAGTTTATGGGGGTATGTTGCAATATCCCCAATAGCGTAAATACCTTTTCGGCTTGCAGCGCTTGTGGCTTGATCAACCGTAATGTGATTTTTTTCTAAATTTAGTCCCCATTCCGCAATAGGACCTAAATTCATGGAAAGTCCAAAAAATGGAAGCAAGTAATCGGCTTGTAATAGTTTTTTTGAACCATCAAGGTTTTCAACTTCTACGGCGCTTAACTTACCATTTTCTCCCTGAAGCCCGCTGAGCTGGTATGGGGTAACAAGTTCAACTTCTTCATTACGTGCAGCAATGTTTAGCTTTTCTTCGCTATCAGGGGCAGCGCGAAATTTTGCGCGACGATGCACAACTTTAACAGAAGCGGCAATATCTTTTAAAATTAATGCCCAGTCAACGGCGGAATCACCACCGCCAGCTATCACAATGTGTTTGTCTTTATATGTGTCTTTACTACGCACAGCGTAATGAACGCTATTTTTTTCGTAGATATCTAGATGGTCAAGAGGAGGGCGGTTTGGGCCAAAAGCACCAACGCCTGCCGCTATAATAATGCTTTTGGTTTTTATTTCTGTACCAGAAGACGTATGAACCAACCAATCGGTGCCGCACTCATTTAACGGTGCAATATGTGTTACTTGTTGGTTTAAATGATAGGTAGGGTTAAACGGCGCCGCTTGTTTTTCAAGCTGGTCAATAAGGTCAGCCGCAGCGATCGATGGATGGGCAGCAATATCATAAATTGGTTTTTCAGGGTACAACGCAGAACACTGGCCACCAATTTTTTCAAAAGCATCAATA
>DYTB01000005.1 GCA_020726185.1 Candidatus Odyssella sp.
AATCTTGAAAAACTACTCAAACCCTTCTTATCGTTCTTTAGTTAAGTGTCTCTAAAAAATTTATATATATAAGTCTAATTGCTGTATTTAACGTTAGCATCTGCAAAGAAATAGGTACTTTATCACTCCTAGAAATCCATACTTTAAGATCAGATAAATTAAAAAAAAGCAGACTGTTCTACAGCAAAAAAAATTTACTAAGGCTATTTGGTAAGAATGCAATTTTTCTAGTAAATGACGCCGCAGATATGGCAAATAGAGTAGGATGCGATAAAAGTATGCAGACAGCGACAAGACGTATTTTAGGAAAAAAAGCAAAAAAATCCAGCAATGCAATAACTGCTGCATGCGAATCTAAAAACAGAGAAAAATGAATTAACTAATCTATCTTAAAAACAGATGGATCGATTTTAATCGCCATATGAGTTTTATCGGGGTTTAAGTACACATTTGTTACTGATCCATCTGGGTTTTGAATGGCCCACCCCATTAAAACCATAACAGGATTAGGCCTAAAATATAAAACTACCGGGACAGACCCAACTGGACTTTCGTAATTTAAAGAAAGCTGCCAAAGATCCTTTATTGATGTTAAACTTTTGACAACAATACCTTTGCTTTCGAAATCAATTTTAGGGCACAAAAGAATACCTGCTGGTGTATCATCAGTCATGTATTCTTGAGGGCGTTCATTTTCTTGTCGCACAACTAACGTGCCCTTTTTTGCCACCATAAAGCTTTTTCCGTAGTTAATACGCAATAGGCCATTTCCACGATCAAGCCAAATTTTTCCTTCATGACGCTCCGCAGGAACCTGCTTATTTCCTGAATCAATATCCATCTTTATATCAGCCTCAAGGCTAATCATGGAGCTTAAAAAGTCTTCGATTTTCTTTAATTTAATACCATCAATAGAAGATGGTGCATCTGCAAAAATAGCACTGAAAAATAAAAATGACACAAACAGAAAAAATCGCATATTTATCTCATGGTTTTATAAATAATATGGGCGAATAGAGAATAACTTCTCAATCTTATGAACAGATTCTTTTTGAGTCACAATAATAAGCTTATCATTTGCACTGATATTCATACGATCAGGCAAAAAATGTAAGGTATCTTCACGTATCAGCGCCACAACCATAATTTCTGAAGCAATAGTAACATCTTCAATATCAAGGCCAATAATGTGACTGGTTTCTCTTGCGCGCGCTTCAATAACAACGACATTTCCTTCAGCTATGGGGTGTATGCTTTGTAAATTGCCTTCCCTAACATGTCTCAATATAGTAGACACAGTCAAAGCCTTGGGACTGATTACAGCATCAACCCCCAAAGATGTAACCATTGAGGCATACTGCATGTTATTTAAAAGAGCCAATGAACGCTTAGCTCCATGCCGCTTACTAATTAAAGATGATAGTATGTTAACCTTATCATCATTACTGACAGCAATAACTGTTTCACAATTTTCAATATTAGCCTCTTGAAGCAAATCATAATCTAAAGCATCACCGTATAAAATTTCTGTGCGCTTTAAAAAGCGTGCAATTTGTTCGCAACGCTTTGGATCTTTTTCAATAATACGCGCGTGAACATTGCGATATTCTTTTTCCATACCAATAGCAAGGTTTAATCCAATATTTCCCCCTCCTACAATTAGAATTTCTCGGCTTTCAGATGTTGAATATCCAAAGGTCTCCATAATTTCATTAAGCTGCTCTCGTGGCGCAATAACATACACTTCGTCGTCAACCAAGAGATGATCACGTGACGAAGGAAAAATAATTTGCTCTTCCCGTTTTATAAGAACGATTGCCAAATCAAGGTTAGGGTACAGTGAACTAATGTGTTTTATAGGTGTATTTACAATACCTGAATGAGCTAAACACCGAACTCCAATAAGTTTAAGAGACTCATCAACCAAAGAAATAACATCAAAGGCACCAGGAACACGCAGATTTCTGCTAATTGTTTGAGCAACCTCAACTTCCGGCGAAATGATCACGTCAATGGTCGATTGTTTTAATGCTAACATTTCAGACCAAGCAGAATGTAAATAATTTTGATGTCGCACTCGTGCTATTTTCATAGGAACATTAAATAGATTTTTTGCAACCTCACAAGCAATCATGTTTACTTCGTCCGAAGAGGTAACTGCAATAATCAAATCAGCTTCTTTAGCGCCTGCCCGATCAAGCACATCGGGGTGAGATGCAAATCCAAGAATCGGCTGAACATCTAGTTTGTCAGAAATTATATCAAGAACTTGGGGAGAATTATCAACAACAGTAATATGATTTTGTTCTTGCACTAAATAGCGCGCAATACTAAATCCTACCTGACCTGCACCAAGTATAATTACCTTCACTTTTTAACCTTCACGATAATCACTAACACCTAAAGCACGTAATTTTCTGTGTAATGCAGACCTTTCCATGCCTATAAATCTAGCTGTCTGTGAAATATTTCCATCAAAGCGCTGAATTTGAGCAAGCAAATATTTTCGCTCAAAAGTCTCTCTGGCTTCACGTAAGGGAAGCACAATAATATCTGCAGATTTTTGTTGCCAATTATTTCCAAGAGGGGCATCGTTTTGAATTTCAGGAGGAAGCATTTCAGGAGTTATGGCACTTGCTGGATCTCCTCCCGCCATAATCAACAACCATTCAACAACATTCTTAAGCTGAACAATATTGCCAGGCCAGCCATACGTCTGCAAAACTGTTAAGGATGAATCATCAATTTTTCTAGGCATGGAGCAACGGCTTTTTGCCATACTGTCCATAAAATAAGAAATTAACAACGGGATATCACTAGCCCTCTCTTTTAATGAAGGAAGGCGAATATGATTTGCTGTAAAACGATAATACAAATCCTCTCGTAAATTCCCATTTTGAACAAGATCATTTAAATTTTCAGATGTGCTTGCAAAATAGCGAATATCAACCTTAATTGGATCTTTTGACCCCAATCTAAAAAATGTTCCGTCCTGCAAAAGCCTGACTATCTTACCTTGAATAGGCAAAGGTAAAAGCTGAATTTCTTCTAGATACAGCGTACCGCCATGCGTTTTTTCAACAATTCCAATTTTACGAGGCTCACTTTGGTTTTGCCCCTGAATCTCAGTACCAAAAAGTTCTGCTTCAATAGCCGTAGGATGAATGCTACCGCAATTAAATACTGTAAAAGGAAGGTTAGTCCTTTTTGAAAGCCGATGTATTTCTCGGGCAACGCTCTCTTTTCCAGTGCCAGCTTGACCTGTGATAAACGCTCTACTATTCCCTTCAGCTATTTCATCAATGAGATGGCGAATCTGTTCAATAACTAAACTTTTTCCGATAAGTCCTGAGCTTCCGGCACGTTGACGCAATTCATCATTTTCACGTTTCAGCGAAGCTGATTCAATTGCGCGCTCAACAACCATAAGAAGACGCTCAGTTTTAAAGGGTTTTTCGATAAAATCGTATGCCCCTTTTTTTATAGCAGAAACGGCTGTTTCAATAGTGCTGTGCCCACTAATCATAACAGTTGGCACATACGGGTGATCACGTTTAATAATCTCTAAAATTTTTAGACCATCACGCTCCCCATCACCTAGCCACACATCAAGTATTACCAAATTTGGCTGACGTTTCCTTATTTCTTCCAGCGCCTGCACACCATCAGCTGCCACACGACAATTGTAGTCTTCATCGCTTAAAATACCGCCAATCAGTTCGCGAATATCTTTCTCATCATCTACAACTAAAATATCAAACGCCATGGTATTCCTTTTTTGAATAAGAGAACTCTAAAATAACTTTCGCACCCGCTTGGTTATCGTTGTCTTTAAATTCTACATTCCCATTGTGATCCATTGCAATTTTAGAAACAATCGCTAAACCTAATCCTGTACCTTTTTCACGAGTTGTGTAATAAGGCTCAATTAAGCGCTCACGATTTTCTTTTTCAAATCCAGGACCATTATCTTGTATGATCATATAAAAATGTTTGTCTTCAAGCAACAATCTTATTGAAATTAAAGGTTTTAAAACTTTATTTTCTTCAACAGCATTGACTGCGTTTTGCAAAATATTTGTTAGCAACTGGCTTATTTGCTGACTGTCACAGCTCCAAAGAAAATTCTCAGGCCCCTTAAACTCAAATGTAATATGCGGATACGCTTGAATTTGCAATTCCATTGCCTGTTTGCATAAATCAACAAGATCTTCTTCTTGTATATTTGGTTCTGGCATTCTGGCAAAAGATGAAAATTCATTCACAAGATTGCCAATGTGATTTACCTGACGAATAATCGTGTCGATACAGTTTTGAAAAGTATCTGGGTCATTTTCAATTTGCTTTAAGTATTTACGTTTTAATCGCTCTGCTGAAAGCTGTATTGGAGTCAGTGGATTTTTAATTTCATGCGCAATTTTACGCGCAACATCGGCCCATGCAGCTTTTCTCTGATTAAAAGCAAGCTCTTCATTCTGCTTTTTTAATCGGTGTGTCATGTGATTAAACGCACCTATTAGATTATCAATTTCATTATTTAAAGGCTTATTTGTAATATGCACATTCAAATCACCATGACTTACTTTATGTGCTGCCTCAATGAGTTTTGATATAGGAGAAAAAAGTGCATTAGCTAATGACAACCCCATCCAAGCAGAGGCCAAAATCAGAACCAGCACTAAAATTGCAAAAAATGCCAGAAAAGTTAATTGAATATCCCCTTGCTGAAGCTCAAGCATCGAATATGCTGTAACAGCCCCTTTTGCCTTATCCATTGCTTTAGTAACGTCTTCAGAAACAGTTTTTCCAATGAATAAATATGTATCACTAACCGGATCCAATTGTATTAGCGCACGAACCTTGTCCTTGTGAGTAAACAAAACAATTTCACCTTCTTTGGCTTTTGCTAGATCTTGCAAGGTTATATTTTCAAATGCCAATGCAAAGGTAAAATAGGATTTTGCAATAATGTTAAGCAGCCCATCAAAAACAAGAACCTCATTCAGACCTCGTTGCTCTGAGTGCTGAGTCAAAAGAAGATTGAAATCTTCAGTATTTTGAATAAGCATTGAAGCAACAGGGCGTAGTTGCATAACCATACTCATTCCATCAATACGAATAGTTTTTTGGTTTTCCTTAATGTAGTTTTCAGCGATTTCTGTTGCAGCATTAATAGTGGTTTTAAAGGGCTCTGTAAAAAGTGATTTTATCGATGAATTAAAAAAGAAAGTAGAGAACACAGAAATGCCAACAGCAGGAAGAAGACAAGTTATGGCTAAAACCATAACTAAATGAAGATGTAACTTGATGCCACGAATTCCTCGTTTACGATCTAACCATAAAATAATGACACGCCGAATAATAAAAATAGCCATCAATACTAGCAAGCCAAGATTGATATAGAGATAGGGAAGCACAGCTGTTGCTCTTAAAACACCTGATCCGAGACGCATAACCCAAAGTGTTGCAACACATGAGCAAAGGGCAAGCGCCATGACTATGTATTGTGATGTTCTTGCTATATTGTCACGGCCCAGGAACTGAACAATACGATCTGTAAGTGATGATGTTTCTGTTATCATTTGCTCTTTAATAAAATAAAAATTAGACAAAATACATCTTCGATGCGGCTTCAGAACAATATCCTCATGAAAAAGTATCACACAAGAAGCGCATTAATGAAACGAAGTTTGTGCACAATGATAAAAGATATAGCACACAGAAAGTTGATCTTGTACTTATTTTCATTAATAATAAAATTCAGAGATCAAAACTAACAAGCGAGAACTTAATTTTGCTTCTTAAATTTGCTTTGTGTATTTTAGTTTTTTGCATAAAAGCTCACTCAAAAAATTCTGATAATACAAATATAGACACTGAAGAACCGAGCTGCGCAACTAGCAGCACCATCAGCAAACCAAGAAATTATCAAGTTTTTCTTGAAAATTTTACTCAAAGTACCAAACGAGCCTGCTTATCTCTTGCTTTTGACATACCGACTATTCTTCGGCAAGTCACTGGATCATCTTACAAGAACATTGCTAATGATTTGTTTAACAAGAAAATTCCTTACATTGGTCTTTTAAGCGTTCATAGCGCAGAAACATTTCTCAGATCACAGGTAATTTATTCTCTGTATTTGACGGTTACACCTCAAGCAAAAGTGTTAATGCCTGACTTATCAAAGGAATACCCATTAATTCCACAGTTATGTGCAACGGCCATTATAGCTGGGAGCGATGTGATCTGCATGAATCCCTTTGAACGCATAAAGGTGTGCCTTTTAAATAAAAGAGATATTCCGTTCTTTGATACAAAAATTAATTGGGCACAGTTTTGGAAAAGTAGAGAATGGCTTTTTACGGGAGGAACACTAACCTTTCAAACCAGCTTTGTGCATGTCGGCACTTTTTTAGCGCTAAAGAATTATATAAGCCCTTTAGTAGTAAAGGGCGAAACTCCCAGTTTTTATGAATCTCTCCAGATGGGGGCCGTAATTACCTGTGCCCAAACTGCCATCACATACCCATTACTGACATTTAGAGCAAGATTACACGATCAACAAGCAGAGTTATTCAATGCTGGCAAAAAGAGAATTTCCACTTCGCGTTTTTTTTATGAATTTTACAAAAAAAACAGATTGTTTCTTTTATACTCAGGCACATATTCGCGTTTAATGCGTGGCTTCGTGATAGCAGCTCAAGATGCTTCAGCTCTTCATAACAAGTAGAATATTAGCACTGGATTAATCGATAGATATTTGATACTTTGATCACACCTAGATAATGTGAAATTAAATGAACACAGACAAATGTTTATCGTTCTATTTAAACAATGGCACTTTAAAAGGACATTTTTGCAGATTAACCCATTCGACCGCAGAAGCGCTGAAAAATCATAACTATCCTAAAAAAATAAACAAACTTTTGGCAGAAATGACCGCGATCTCGCAGTGCTTCACAATGGACGTAAAGTCAGACACACAAGCAACCATGCAATTAACAGGAACATCTCCTGTTAAGTTGGCTCTTGTTAACTCAAGAAATTGCGAATCTTTCAGATGCTGCGCAACTCTTGATTCAGCATCTGAAGCAGATCTTGAAGAACTATCAGTGCCTCAACTTTTTGGTCAAAAAGGCATGTTAGTTTTCACAATTGATTTTGAAAACCAGCATTACCAGACCATCATAGAACTGAGCGCTTCAAATTTACAGGAATGCTTTCAGCACTATTTTATTCAGTCTCAACAAATTCCGACGATTGTTATGCTGTGCAGCTCTGATGAAGAAAACAATATCTCTAGTGCTGCCCTGATTTTGCAGCGCATTCCAGCGACCCGTGATACAGATAGTGCTGAAGAAAACGACGTATGGCTAGAAGCATCTTGCCTTGCTTCGACAGTAAAGCATAAGGAATTACTAAATTCTGACCTGCCATTGGAAAAATTCATAAATTTAGTTTTCGGAAGTCTAACTCCAATTGTTTCACGTGAAACACACCTGACTTTTAAGTGCACGTGTAACCACGAAAAAATTGTTAGTATTGTTAAAAATCTTGATGGTCAGAATCCAGATAGAGAAATAGATGTTATTTGCGAGTACTGCAATAAAAAATACACTATAGACAAAAAGGAAATTGATTCATAAGATTGAGAGATAGTTAAAATATCTTTCTTTTATAGAAAAATCTAAAATGAGCCCTGAAATATTTTTGCCCTTTATCGCCGAATTAATAAAATGGAACAAATCAATAAATCTAATACATGACGATACGATAAAAAATATTCATAGTCGTCACATACTTGATTCCTTACAACTATCGTCATTCGTGGACTACAGCAAAGACATTATAATAGACATAGGAAGCGGTGCTGGCTTACCAGGAATGATATTAGCAATTGATGGAGCTAGTAATGTACATCTAATTGAACCGACCAGCAAAAAAAATGTATTTCTGAACCATGTAAAAAATCTATACAGGCTACCTGTTACCATTCACGAGTGTGGCTGGAAAGATGTAAAAATACACAATGCAACAGTCGTGACAAGCCGAGCATTTTCATCCTTAAATAACTTGCTAGAGGCAATGGTATTTGTTTCACGTGAAACAATAGATGCGCGCGGAATATTCTTAAAGGGTGAAAAAATAGAGGAGGAAATTGCCGAAGCAAAGAATAATTGGAACTTTCAATACGAACTTTCTCAAAATACAATTCATGAAAACGGCTTCATCATAAAAGTTTGGAATGTGTGTAAAAAATGACAGCAAAAATTATTATGTTCGGAAATCAAAAGGGAGGGGTTGGCAAAACAACTACAGCTGTAAATATGGCAACCATCATTGCAGCTTCTCAATTTAAAACTTTGCTTATTGATTTTGACCCACAAGGGAATAGCACTTCAGGAGTAAACGGAAACAAAAAAAGTCTTGGCTCTTATGATTGGATGGCCGGTCAGTCAGGCAATCCAATTCAGAGCACTTACATTCCTCACCTAGATTTAATTAGTGCAAATATGGATTTGGCAGCAGCAGATATTGAGCTACTACAGATACAAAATCGAGAATTTGTTTTGCATAATAAAGTTTTAGAGCTCAAAGAAAAATATGACTATATTCTTATTGATTGCCCGCCTTCCTTAGGGCTTCTTACGGTCAATGCGCTAACAGCAAGTACACATATAGTTATCCCTATGCAGTGCGAATACTATGCATTAGAAGGAATAACTCACATTATGCAGATCATTCAGCGAATTCAGGGAGGCTTAAATCCTAAGTTACAATTATTAGGAATTCTTTTAACTATGTATGACAAGCGAAGCACGCTCAACCAGCAAATCGCAAACGATATTCGCTTTCATTTTCAGCAAAATGTGTTCACGGCTGTAATACCAAGGAATGTTAAGATTGCTGAAGCACCATCCCACGGAAAGCCAATTATTTTATACGACGTAAAAAGCACCGGCGCCATATCATACATGGATGCAACAAAAGAACTGCTACAACGCATACACACACAAAAGGCGGCATAGAAATGATACCCACTAGACCAACTCTCGGAAAAGGTCTCGCAGCATTATTAGGCGAAGTAAATATTCCACATGCACAGCAGACACCACAGTCTATTGATGTAACTTCAATTCAAGCTGGGCGCAATCAGCCACGCCAAGAATTTTCTCAAGAAGAATTGTCAGATTTAGTTTTATCTGTTCAACGAAAAGGAATATTGCAGCCTCTACTCGTTAGGCAAATTCAAGCTGGTCGCTTTGAAATAATAGCCGGAGAAAGAAGGTGGAGAGCAGCAAAGCTTGCAAACCTGGAACGAGTGCCAGTTGTTATTATTAACTGCAACGACCAAGAAGCATTGGAAATAGGACTTATAGAAAATCTTCAACGACATGATCTTAATCCAGTTGAAGAAAGCGAAGCTATAAAAAGGTTACAGGGTGAATTCAATCTAACACAGGAGCAAATCGCTAGCAGCATAGGCAAGAGTCGAAGCTATGTAGCTAATATGATGCGTCTAAGTGCTTTGTCACCACAAATAAAAGCACTAATCCGAGAGAGCAAATTAAGCGCTGGTCATGCACGGGCAATCATTACTTCAGACACCCCAGATGAGCTAGTTGAGCAAATTTTACAAGAAAAACTTAGCGTACGTGATACAGAGCAGCTAGTTAAAAAGCAAAAAAAACTTAAATTGCCAGAGCAAAAAATTGCCAAAGAATTTTCAAGTCCGATTGATTCTGACATTGAGTCCATAACATCGCAATTAAGTGAAACTTTAGATATGAAAGTAAATTTAGCTATTAAAGGAGAAGCTGGGGCACTCACAATCCATTTTAAAAATTTATCGCAGCTAGATAAGCTTTTAGAGATTTTGCAATAAAAAAATGGTGGAAGGGGTAGGGTTCGAACCTACGTAGACATCCGTCGGCAGATTTACAGTCTGCTGCCTTTAACCACTCGGCCACCCTTCCAAAGGTGTGACCACAATAAGAAATTTTAAGCCAACAGTCAAATAAAAACGTTATTTTAGTAAGCAGATTCTACTGCAAAACAGAAAAGCACCTAAGTTTTTCAGAGCAATAACTTTCTTTTAAAGGAATTTCTTGCCATTCGCTATAAAAGTTCGCATAATTTTACTAAGATACTCTTATTAAAGCACTATGTCCCAAACTATGCTTTCTAATGTTTATAAAGTGCAGTGGCACGAAGGAATGCTGTTAAGTCCTCAGCATTTTCAATACAGTGAGCAACGCTTAGAGCAGTTACTCTATACCGCAGGTTTAAGCAGCGCATACACAGGATGGGGGATATTAGAGTTAGAAATTGATCAAAGTCTTCTAGCCCAAGGCATTGTAGAAATTTCCCAACTTTTGGCGATTCTTCCTGACGGCACAACTGTTTTACATGGTTCAGAAAACACAATAAATGAAGAGCATCCGCTTAACCTTAGGTACAATCTTGCAGAGCTAGCTTTAAAAAGCTCAGCCGAAATCACACTTTGCTTGTGTTTACATCAAACAAGCAACAGCAAGAAACGTTACGATTCTATCGAATACAACAATATTGTTGATGAAAATAGTTCTGATAATGTTATCAATTTGCCAATTTTGCGGCCAAAACTATTTTTAAATCCAGAAAAAGTTCCCAGTGAATGTATAGGTTTTCCGTTAATAAAACTTATGTTTGATGGAAAACAATTCGCCCTAAAATCTTTCCTTTACGCCTCATTATCAATTTTAGCTGGGCACCCAATTAGAAAACGGTTGGCAGAAATAGTTCTAAACATTCGACAAAAAGCTGCATACTTGATAAACAAATCACAGCAGACCACTTCAGGCCCTATACTCCGAGAGACACAAGCAACATTGAAACCGCTCATTTCATGCCTATGTATCCTTGAACCATTAAGTGGCATTGAAAAATTACATCCAGAAAGACTTTTTGATCATTTACTTAACATTGCAGCTAATCTGCTACCGCTACAAACAAGCCAAATTCCTGGTATCCTTCCGACATACGATCCCTTTAATCCAGGGAATAGTATAGAATATTTTTTAAACATTTTTGAAAAAACAATTTCTTCCATACAACAGCGCTATCTAAGCATTCCATTTCATCAACAAGACAGGCTTTTTTATCTTCATTTACAGCCTTCTTACACTAATGGCGATCTATATATAGGATTTCGTTGCCCCCCGGGCATGAGTGAAAATCAAATGTATGATTGGGTTCAAGAGGCTATCATTACTTCGGATGAGAAAATAGATGTTGTGAGCACACGACGAATTTCAGGTGCAATCAGAACATCAATCAAGGACGATGAATTAGAAGACCTTATTCCTAATGCTGGTACACTTCTTTTTGTGATTAAAAAAGATGATGAATTTGTTAGATCAAGGAAAAATTTAAATATCTTTAATCCAGGAGACACCTCAGATAAACGTCCTTTGGACATTACCCTTTTTGTTCGTCAGAATGATTCACCATGAAAACAATAAGTTTTTCTCATCATGGCATTATAAGCGAAGAGTTTGACGTATTTTACTATGAGCTTTTGCGCATTAAAGAAGTGGCCTTAAAGAGCTCTTCTGCTTCGGCAATTGCAACAGATGAACAAACAGATGACGACATGACAATTACCGTTTCAGGTCCTGTGTTGGCATTGCAAGAACGCTTTATGACATTTTTTGATAAACAACGCGAAAGATTTCATCGGATTGCTGTTGGACCAAGCTCTCTTTTTATTCAAGAGGCCCAATACATATTTGTTGCAATGGCTGATGAAGTGATGATAAATCAAACTTGGCACGGAGCAAATTATTGGAGGCAAAACTGCCTTGAAACTAAAATTTTTCAAACCCAAGTTGCTGGAGAAAGAATTTTTTCTCAAATAGAAAGCCTTTTGAGAACTAATGATCCTCTCCAGCGCGAGCTAGCAAGGCTGTATCTTCTGTGTCTTTCATTAGGTTTTCAAGGAAAATTCCGTACCCAAGGAAACTCACAAATCCTATCATATAAACAGCAGCTTTTTAGCTTTATATATCATCGATCAACAACACTAATGCAAGGAGATCGCGCTTATATACTGGAAGATTCTTTGAGTTTTGTTTTCACGGAAGCACCAACAAAAGGGCTTCCTGACCTAAGAGCTTGGTCCTTAACAGCCCTTAGTGTTCTGCTTATCTATCTATTTGTAAGTTATGGAATTTGGATGCTTATCTCACAAGATCTTCACGAAGTACTAGAAAGCATTTTTCATCTTACAAAGCAAGGACCGGTAGTTTAAATGACTCCAATCGCTCCTAGCAGTTTTGCTGATTTTATTCAATTTGTGCAAAACCAAACAAATAATCTACCTAGTCTCATTTTTTTGTTAATATTTTTTGGCTTAATGGTCATGCTGATATGTATTTTAATAATTAACATGAGCGTTAGAAAAGATAAAAAAATCAGTCTTAATGAAAAAAAATCGTTTTTAAAACGAAATTTTTCTCTTCCGCCGCTCGGTGGAATCATCACTTCTTTTTTGGTAAAACAGGGTTGGATACAAGTTAATTCTATTAGTCAGATTTTTCTAAAGGGCCTTGAGTTTTTAAAGAAAAATTTTGGGGAACATGCTTTATACAAACTACCTTGGTATATCGTTTTAGGTTCAAAAAACTCTGGAAAATCAACACTTGTGAACCATACTCAGTTACACGAGCCTCACAGTAGCCCAGATTTTAGTCTGCATGAACCTAATCCCCCTATTCGTTGGAAATTTTTCAGCCGTGGCGTACTTATAGATGTAGCGGGTCGATTATTCTTGAATAATCCAGAAATAGAAACAGATACAATCGCCTGGCGTAATCTTCTGATTCTTCTTGCACGATATAGGGCATCTAGACCTTTGAATGGTATTGTATTATGCATAAGCGCTAAAGATCTTTATGGCAAAGAAAAACTATCACCAGATGCCTTACAAGCCCGTGCAAACACCATGCTACACACTCTCAGCAGGGCACAAACAAGCTTGCGCTTGCAACTGCCTATTTATGTTGTTATTACATACTGTGATGCAATTCCAGGTTTTCAAAATTTTGCGCAAGAATTACCAGTTAAAAATCAAGGAAATATATTGGGATGGTCAAGTCCATATAATCTGCAATATATGTATTCACAAAACTGGATCAATGAAGCATTTCAGTATCTTGATGAAAAAATAGATGAAGCACGTACTGAGCTATTGAGCTCAAACATAGATCCTAGCAACGCTGATGGGCTATTTGTTTTTTCTAAAGAGCTTTTAACAATTAAAGAAAATCTTAGCGGGTATATAAATCGCATTTTTCATGCCAGTGCTACACATGAAGCTCCAATATTGCGTGGTATATATTTCACAGGCAACAGCGGAATTAGTGAGTCATCTCTACCATTTCTAAATGAATCCACTTCTGATCTATCATTAGAAGCACACACTAACACATCGATATCTCCTGTATTTTTACGAGATTTATTTCAAGGTAAGATATTCTCTGAGATAGGAATTTCTAAACCGTTAACGGGAAAAGTTGCTACCTTGAATCGTGGCGTAAATATTATTCGAAACACAACCATATGTTTCACTCTACTTGGAACTTATGGACTATTTAATGCATACGATACTTTTGGAGAAAAAAAAGAACGTATTTTACCCGTTCTATCAAAAATGAGCAGTCTTTTAAGAGACATGCAGTATTTAAAAATTGATGAACCTGGTCATTCAGCATCTTTATTTGACACTTACGCACGTCAATTACTTGATATGATGCAAGAGCTTCAACAGACTGAATTCATTTCTGTTATCGTTCCTGCATCCTGGTTTAGTCCTCTACATAAAGATCTTCATGCAGGTTTGCAAGTTGCTTACCAAGAAATAGTAATTCGCACCATTTATGTTGATTTACTAATGAAAGCAAGAGAACTTCTGCAATTACGACCAACAGCAGGTGATAGGTCAACCTCATTGGCAGCTCTTCTTAATCCTCTAGTATCAAGCGAATACATGCTTTTAAAAAAATATGTCGAGGGATTATGCGAACTTAATGATATGTTATTTAATTTTAACAACTTAAAAAGTGCGCCCGATGCTCGTGACCTTGATAGCTTAATTATGTACACCTTTAATTCTCATTTACCTGAAAGTTTTGTGGGACAATATGCCAGCTTTCGAAAAGTTCTAAATGAGTCATCCTATCCTTTAATTAACCTTAAGCCCTATCAACAAATGGCAAGACAAACCTTGTCAATTATATATGAATTTTTTTTAAATGCTCTATTTTCTAAAAATGATTCGCAAACGCTAGTGTCGCGTATTCAAACCTTAGTTAATCAAACATAAAGCCAAAATGAAAAACACCTTCCTGATCTTACGAGTCTCCGAAGTACTGTGGGGGATTTATCACTAACCGCACCTTCTTTGGGAGAATTGGGCTCAACATGGATGGACGGAAAAACTTTCGTGCCTGGGAAAGAATTTGATAAAATCCTTGACCATATAGATATGTCTCCACTTTTTGGTCGTGATGTTACTCAGTATTTAGTTGATCAAACGGCTATTGGATTTAATCGATTTAAAAATTTCTTGATGGCTATTAATGATTCTTTAGTGGATAAAGGCCTTAACCAGAAGGCGCTTCCCCCTTCTCATGGATTATTAACACTAGAAAAGTACTTAACTTCATTGTTTAAACTTAGCTTTATGGGGGTGCCTTCTGGAAAGCCTCTCACGACAAGAATTCCTGTAGGAAAACTTGTGTATTGGGATTCAAACTTAGTACAAGCAGCATTTAGCATGATGAAGGATTTTGATGTTTTCATTAGCAAAGACTTACTAGCCTACCCAATGTCTGTTCAAGAAAATATAAAAATAGCTGCTAGAATAAACTTGCAAGATGTTTTAATTGGAACTCTAGGTAAAGCATAAACTTTCATAGAGACTCTAAGAGATGTAAAACCAGGAACTGAATCTGAGCGCATGTTACGCGCTCAAATAAATGACTTTAAAGCTGTTGTTGATCCACTTGGAAAATTATTAGAAATCTTAAAGCAAGACGATGTTAGTAAGGCCTATATAGATCTTCGCGATTTACTTTGCAATCAATCACAATGGCTACTTACACACATCGACACTTACATTAAACAACACAAGCTCTACAAAATGAAGCAAGAGGATTTTGATTGGTGGGATGGAAAACCAGGAGCATCTATTGGCGCATTCGCTGTTCGCGATGGCAATGATTTAAAGCATTACGTAACTGTTCAGCGAGAGCTGTTAACTTCAGCAATTAATGACTTTGCAAAACCCATTATCGATCTTTTAAAAACCCCAGCTTTTGATGGTGCAGAGGATCGTGATGAAGCCTTGATTGAGCGTTGGATAAGATTGACCGAACAGGTTGAAGCTTACAATAAAAAACAACCCAGCAATTCTTTAGCTCAGCTTGAAAACTTCATTCTTACAGCCCTTAATGTGGGCAACTACAAAGACTCACTCAAACACCTCAAATTGAATGACTTATCAGAGATTTCTGGAGACTACCTGCTAGAAATTTTGCGAGAAATTAAAATGAAAGTTTTATCACGCGCTGAAGTTTTGCAACGCCATCAAGCCATTCAAAATTACGATAAACTAGTTCTTTTCTTTAATAAAAACTTAAAAGGAAAGTTTCCATTTGTCGGTGCAAAACTTGAAAAAAACAATGGCGAAGCAAATCCAGAAGACATACGTGAATTTTTTGACATATTTAAAGAGTGTGGTGATTCCACCAAGGTAGTTCTTGATCAATTATATCAAATTGGCCCAGACATGAAGGAGGCTGTACAATTCTTGCTATCCATGGAAGATGTTCGTCAATTTCTTAATGCCTATCTTAAGGACCCAAGTGCTGAAAAGCCAAATTTTAATATAAAAGTTAACTTTAGGGTTGCCCAAGATAAAGAAAACGGTGGCATTAACATTCTCGATTGGTACATAAAAACAGATGAAATAACTACAATTGATAAGCAAGATAAAAAATTAGAAGGCAAGGGAAGCTGGACTTTTGGAGCACCTGTAACTATTGGTTTTAAATGGGTAGAAACAGGAAATTCACCAAAACCACAATCAGACTCAGGACAATCATCGCTTAAAGTTGAGAGCGCTACCGCTGAATTTGTTTATGATAGTCAGTGGGCACTGTTATGGTTAATTCGTGATCACCTTGCTCCTAAAGGTTCTTTTTCTAAAGTTTCAGAACCCAATCCTTATGTTCTAAAGTTCAACGTCCCCATGAGCGATCAAACTTTCACAACAGTGTACAATTCTATAAGTATAATTGTCTCGTCGAGTAAACCAAAGGGACCACCCAAGATAATTACCCTACCAACTTTTCCAACATCTGCCCCTGATTTGCCAGAAAAAATAAAAGAAATAAAAGACAAGCCAGTTTTAACTGATGGAACAATTGAATCAACTGCTTTTGGTTTTTTTCTTTCTGAAACAAAAAAAGACACAAAAGAAGAAAATCAAAAAAATGAAGATACTTCTGGTGAACAAGAGAACAATCCAGAAGAAAAAAAGAAAGAAGAAACAGGTGAGCAATGAGCGATAGCCTAACACAAACCTCGACCTTTTCTGATGCATTATTAGCACCAATAAGCACAAACAATGGTGTTGGTGAATGGTTACGCTACGATCCCATTTATGTAAAGATTCGTGATGCTCGACGTGAGGAAAATGACGGCATGCACCGAGAAAATTGGGAAGGAGAGTTAAAGCACGCAAATTGGCAAGAAGTAGAACGCTTGTCGACAAGCACCCTACAAACAAAAACAAAGGATTTACAGCTTCTGACATGGCTTTTAGAAGCAAGACTCCATCTGTATGGAGTGGCTAATTTTTCACAAGACACAGCACTATTACTAACATTCATCAGAACTTTTTGGAAAGATCTTCATCCACAAAAAACAGAAGATCCTGATCAAGAATTTCGCACAAACATCCTTGAATCTTTTATAAGGTTAGCCAGTGAAACAATACTCCTTGAGCCACTTAATGAACTCTCCCCAATTTTTAGTCAGCCCCCCAACCTCGCAAAATGTTATGAGGCTGACAATCTAGAAAAAACAGCAAAAAGCGGAGGAGCAGCTGCCGACACTTATCAAAAATCTTTGACAAACGGCCTGATTACTATAGACAGAATTCGAAATGCTCTTTCTGAAGTAAATAAAGAAAAAGGAGAGGCAAAAGTTTTTCTGCTTGAAGCATGCATACAAAACCTAAAAAGCATTGATGATTTTGTGAACGAAGCGATTGGAAACGAAGGCCCTCGCTTTGATGGATTAATTAGTCATTTGGAAGAACTAAAGGGATTATATTGTTTATGCAAAAAAGTTCCTGATGAAAAAATTAACAACGAAACAATATCCAGCACAACCCTAGCATTATCAGACGAAGAAAAAACTGAATCTAATAAAGAAGGGGATCCTAAAAAACAAACAATAGATGACCGAGCTGGCGTTTATCAAGCTATCCGCCAGTTAGGTGAATTTCTTCTTACACTAGAACCTCATAGTCCTTCTCCTGCCCTTTTAAAGCTTATCGGCGGATGGGAGAATAAAACCCTATCCCAAATTTTGGCAGAGTTAAAAGCAACTCAACCAGAAACGCGC
This sequence comes from Candidatus Odyssella sp., assembly GCA_020726185.1. Taxonomy (GTDB): domain Bacteria; phylum Pseudomonadota; class Alphaproteobacteria; order Paracaedibacterales; family CAITNM01; genus CAITNM01. The sequence continues at coordinate 17,677 of DYTB01000005.1, forward strand.
TCGTTATTAGAGCTTCTAGCGAGAGCAACTCATCAGGAAAACCCCCAACTTATCGCAGCTAACACCTCACTTGGATCGACAGACATTAGCCAACTGAGCAACATTGTTCCAGGGTAATTTTTTCTGCAACCAGTCGTCGTACAGAATTTTCCAAGCATTTTATGTATGAGGGGTTGTCTCCTAAAGCCGGGGCACGTCCGTAAAAAGGAACTCCCCAGGTTTTTGCTTTTTTTGCATAATCAATATCAAGTTCAACCAGGGTTTCTGAATGCTCAGAAACAAAAGATATTGGAACGACCACCACGGGTGTGGATTGTGACCCTGCCTTTTTAAGCTCATCCTCTGTAGTTGGGGTCAACCATTTGAGCCTTCCCACCTTACTTTAATAACAAATAACAAATTCAGTTCCATCAAAATCTTGCATTATAGCAGCAACACTTCCCTCTATTTGTTTCTGATAGGGATCACCACCATCTACAACTTTCTGGGGCAATCCATGAGCAGAAAAAAGAATTCTGGGGGCACCGTGTTTCTTTGCCTCGATCAAAATTGGCCTGATAAGTTCTTGGTGAGCCTTAACAAAATCTGGGTCATTGAAATAGCAGCACTCAATGACAGTTTTTGATTGCCATTGAGGGGCTATTTTTTGCCATTCTTCAATGGACGATTTTGTGGTTGTTGTGGAAAACTGTGGATACAAAGGTAACAACACAACCTTAGATGGTTTAAAGGCTTTTACAGCCTCAAGCACATTGGTGGCTCGGGGTCTCCAGTAGCGCATTGCAGGAACAACCATAATATCAAGATCACCATCCAGTGCAGACTTTAGGCGCTTTGCTTGAACAAGTGTATTTTCTAAAATGGGTGATTTTCCCCCAATTAAGGAATAAATGCCCTTAGCCTTCTTGTTGCGCGAAAATGAAATCCACCTTGCTAGCAAATAGCGAAAGGGGTTTGGTAAATTCAAAATGGCTTTGTCGTAAAACAAGTTAAACAAAAATGGTCGAACAGCGGCAAGAGAATCTGGCCCACCGAGATTCATTAAAATCACCACTATTTTTTGTTTCATTGTTGACCCCGGACCAAATCAATAAATTCTTCAACATGAGATATTGGGGTTTCAGGAAGAATCCCGTGACCCAGGTTAACAATAAAAGGCCTATCCTTAGAGAACTCTAAAATAGCCAAAACATCTTCTTTGAAATCACCATTCAGGAGTTTTTGGGGGTCCAGGTTTCCCTGCAAACAAGCCGTTGTGTCATTTAAGGTGGAAAGGTCTGTATCTTGGCTTACACCAAAACCAATATTTAAATGCCCTAGATTTTTTATGGCCTCAATAGCAATCCCCTTGCCGTAATAGATAGCATTTGCCCCAGGCACTTGTTTTTGGATCTGGTGAATGATTTTTTCTGCGGGTTCAAACAGCCACTTCCGTTGAAGTTCGACCGGAACAGCTGACGCCCACGATTCAAAAAGTTGCACAACATTTGCCCCAGACTTTAATTGACGAACTGCATGATCTGAAATCACCACAGTAAGTTTATCCATGAGCTTATTAAAAAGCGGCCAGGTTTTGGCAAGCTCAACCAACCCCTCAAAGCTATTGGTCTTACCCGCGTTTATCATGTATGAAGCGATTGTCCAAGGACAACCAACAAACCCAATCAGTGCTTTTTGTGAGTCCAACTCTCGTCTAACATTTTTTATTGATTCATAGATAAGATGAATATCGTCAGCTATAGAGGTACCTAGAATTTTCTCCCAGTTAGGATGCTCAAGAATAGGACCAACCCCCTCTTTAAAATGAACCGCCTGACCTAAAAAATGTGGAACGACCAGAATATCACTAAAAATAATTGCAGCATCAAAACCAAAGTGAACAATTGGCTGAAGTGTTGCCTCCACCACCATTTCTTGGTTTAGACAAAACCCCATAAAATCAGGAGACTTTTTTCTCAAAGCCCTATATTCTGGCAGATAACGACCAGCTTGCCGCATTATCCAAATGGGTTTTTGAGTTTCGGTGTGACCGTTTAATGCCTGAATAATCTTCATACTAATAATAATATATATATTTAAAGGTTTTAGTATTGATAGTAGTGCTTGTGCAAAAGCCTAATCCCAAAGTTGTCCCCATCTTATCCACAAGATTTTCTTTTTGTATAGAGTATAGAGTATAGAGTATAGAGTATAGAGTCCGCATGTGGGTTGGTTGTGTAAAATTTTTTCTAATCTGGGGATATTTTTTGTTTGTGTGTTTACAACTGGTGTATAAGTTGCTGAATTTCATGGCTAACTGAGCATTTATGCACAGGGGGCTTTTTTACACAATGTTTACACAGCGCTTATGTGTATTTTTCCACAATTTTATGCACATGGTAAAGTAAACAGAGACAAAAAGAGATGAAGGTTGAAAAATTTTTGAGTTGTCATTATATTGCTTTCTTGTTGCTTGATATTTTTAAGAAAAGAACTTTTGTGAGAATTTTTTCGTTAGTGTTGTTATCATTTTGGATGTTGTGTGCTTCTGGTGTTGAGGAGGCCAACTCCACTGTTATTCATGAGCATGTAATGTATGTGGATGGCCAAAAACACACCTTTAGAAAGATACAAAACGAAGAGAAAATAGCTGTTATTAAAGCTTCTTTTGGTGTAATTCCTTTGCTAGAAAATGGATTAATTCTACCACAGATTACTTTAAAATCATTGAAACTATCAAAGACAGGCAAGGTGGAGGTTGGATTTAAAAAAACCACTTCGGAAGGAATCATTTTGCATACACATGGTCTATGTGACTGTGTGGGAATTTCTGTATGGAATACTGAAACCAGAACTGCCAGCCTATTTCATTTTTATGAGGACAATCTTGATGATAATCCTAATTACCTTCAAGAAATTATAGCTGAGATAAGGAGTTTTTCTTTTGTCACAAGTAATCTGAAGATATACCTAGCAAGCAGTTATTTGAACAATGTAGTTACTATAATTAATAGATTACAAGCAGAGGGGCTTAATATTTCTGGTCTTTACGTTCCAGATGCTTTGCGCGAAGATTCTGAGTTTGATCATGACGTATATGTTGGTGAAGGAGTTCCTCTTGCTTTCATGCCTACTCCAGATGATGATCTTCACGGTGAATTGCAACGACGTCCTAATTTACCATATCTTTCAATGACGATTGACGGCGAAATGGGAGAAGTAAGGGTCTATCCTAGGTGGTTATAATAATTAATAAAACTACGATAAAGCGTTTGTGGTAGGTGGGTTGGAAGGTAGGCATCAATAAATCCAATTTTATTAAGTTCTAATCGCTGAAGTATTCTCCCATAGCTATCAATAATCGCACTAATACCATTGTTAGCTACGCGTACTAGGGGGAGCCCTTCCTCTATGGACCGTACCTGTACAATTTTAAGGTGCTGATAGGGGCCACTAGTTATTCCATACCAAGCATCATTCGTAATGTTCAATAGCCACTGGGGACGGTCTGTGGGGTCAATAACAGCTCCACTAAAAATAGCCTCGTAACATATAAGAGGGCTAAATGGAGGAAGGCCTGGCATGTGAATTGTACGGGGACCTGTTCCTGCGGAATAATCAAGCGTTCCATTAGTCAGTTTAGGAAACGGATTTAATGCACGCAGAGGAACATACTCACCAAATGGTACCAAGTGAAATTTATCAAAGGTGGTATGAATTAGCCCCTTATTATCAATAACCTGAAGGCAACTGAAATCTTTTTCTGGATTATGCATTCTTCTTGGTGCGCCTGTAATCAGGTAACCTTGATTAATAAAGCTACTAAGATGAGCTGAAAAATCAACATGAGCATCAAGTGGAATAGTTATTGCAGCTTCTGGCCAAATGGTTACATGAACTGGTTTTTCACCATCTTCTTTAGATAGTATTTCTAAAATTGATAAGTTCTTTTCAAAAAATTCAGGGTGCCATTTTTCACGTTGGTCAACTGATGGTTGAACTAATCGTAAGCAAATTTCAGTATTTAATTGTGGTGATTTTAAACGCTGATTTCCTTCAATCCAAAAACAGAGCAGGGCGCCAAAAATACTTATTCCAAGCCATTTTTGCTTAGTGTACAAAACAACAGCAGCTGCGGTTGTTAAAAATGATAATCCAAAGATTCCAAAAAACCTGGTGCATTGTAAAAGTGGTAAATCCCAAACATAGCCATTTAAATTCCAGGGAAAACCGGTGAATAAAAAGCTTCTGGCTATTTCACTTAAACACCAACCAAGGAAAAACATCCATGCAAATGCAACCGTGTTTTTTTTGAAAAAATAGCTAGGCAAAATAAATATGGTTGGAAATATACCAATAATAATTGGCATGCAAATTAACCCAATAGGCATAGCCTCGGGAATGCCATATACATTAAATGCCCAAGCCACCCAATAAAGCTGGGTTAAAAAGAAAAAGAAAAAAAAGATAAACGTTCGTTTGAAAAAGTTATAAAAACAAGTTTGTGTTTGAATATGCGAAAGCAACACATAAATAGATAAAAACAAAGCAATAGGCTGGTTGAAAGGCGAGAACGCAAGTCCGCCAATAATGGAAAAAAGTATTAAGTTTTTTAAACTAATTAAAGAGTATTTTAGTGTTTTATTCATCTTCTAATGATACTATCAAAAAATGTATTCCCCCTAAAAGGAATTTTAAAATGCAAAAGATGTTGTATGTTATCTCTTTTATTTGTTTGTGTATATTCCCTGCTATAGGGGAGGACACCTGCGAAACTTCAAAAAATGGTGAAAAAGAAGCCTCAGCTTTTATTAAGAATCTGGTTGACGAAGCTCTAGCAATAGTTAACCAAGGCAATGCATCTGATGACATAAAACGTCAACAGCTAAGTGAATGCATTAATAAATACCTAGATATTGAGCGTATTACAAAAGCTGTTTTTTCAAGGCTTGGTTACAATAATAAAGATGGGGGGGAGCGTAAGGCTTTACCCGAGGAAGATAAGCAAAAAGTAAGAGAATATTTAAAACAATACCTGATTCGCTTTTACGCTGGAGAAGGAAAACTATCGGCAATGGTAAATGCAAAAATTTCGGGTCAATTAATTGCAGAAAAAAAGGGAAATGATAAAGATTTTTCTGTTACAACGCAATTTGAGAAAGGCTCATCTCCTTCTATAAAAATTATTTGGGTAACGGATGGTAAGAAAGTTTTTTACGTTGAGATAGAAGGTATCAACCAAATCATAACACTAAGATCAGAAATGGAAGCAGCTGTTGGATCTGGCACATTAATGGATTATATTAATAAGCAATAATCTGAAGAAATTCATACATGAAAAAAGATGTATTTGGTGCAGTAATAGCACCCGTAAAAAAAGAACCAATAAAAGAAAAACCAAAATCTTCTTTTCCTGACCTTTCTTTGATTAAGGGACTTCATAAGCAAGAAGCAACTTCTGAATCAGTTTTTTGGCATAGAATTTTATTAAACAAATCTATTCGTCAACAAAAGCCTGTACAGTTTTTGAAAATTTTATCAAATGAAATAGCCCTTAAAAAGGGGAGCAAAGATTCTTATTTAGCAATTTTAGACAGCTTTAAGCAAGAAATCTAAACTACCTGGCATATCCTTGTTGTTTCTATATCACCCTTAACCTGTCGTTGAGGGGAAGAAGATTCTTGCCAATAAATCTGATCAATAGATGAGCAATTACTACAAACAAGTTGCCATTTATCAAAATGATTGCGGCAAGAATTACATTGCCATTCATAATCGGATGAAATTTGGGCAGCTTTATGTAGCCATTCGCGTGCTAAATCAAATTGAGTTGGATGCTGAAGCTCCATTAGCTCTGCCATAAGATTGCACCCAGTTCGTGTGTAACCATGGGTTAATAAATTATCTAGGTGCTCTTTAGCTTGGCCCCATAATTGGGCTTTAATAGCGCTAGAAGCTAAACAAAATTGGCTTTCGGGATGATTTTCTTGAGATGCTACAAGTTTTTCTATTGCTCTATATCGATCGATAGCTTCCATTTCATGAAAAACTGAATTCCATAACAAGCCAAGGGCACGATGAGGATGCTGCTTAAAAGCATCAATCAGTAATTTTTGTGCTTTTGAAAATGATTGATGGTGAATGTAGTATTCTGCTAGCTGTTTAACATTCTCAGTCCAATCAGGAGCCAAATCAAAAATCTTTAAATGTAATTTTTCTGTTTCGCTGCTGGTTAAAGAGTTTTTATTTTGTAAATGTAACCAGTTTAGCATTGCCTGATGACGAGACCACTGAGTTTTAGATACATACTTCGTAAGTTTATTTTTTTCTGCTTTTGGAAAAATTCCTTTTTGTGCTAGGTGAATGGTATTTAAAAGGTATTCGTCTTGTAGCCATGGAGAGTCTGGCCTAATTGAAAGAGCCTTACTGATGTATTCTTGAGCAAGTTTATTATCTTCTTTATCTTTAGCTTGCAAAATTAGCCCACGGAGTCCAAGAAAGCTTGTTCGTCTATCTTTTTGCATAGACATATACTGGCGAGTGGCAGTTTCCGTATCTCCAGTCATGTATGAGGCTTGTGCAGCAATAAATTGAGTAAGTGGATTGTCTGGTAAAAGCTCACAAGCTACAGCAATAACTTCTTTTGCTTCTTGATTTTGCCCTGCTGCAATCGCGCTAAGTCCATCAATTAAAAGATTATTCCCTCTTTGGGTACGCTTTTTTTGAAGGTAAATTAAATAGTTTTGAGGAAGATTCCATAGCCATTTCCAAAAATTATAAAGCGAAGCGATAATAGCAAAAACAATAACTAAGCAAGTTAAAAACAACCCTATTGGTAATGAAACAGAATAATCAAACCAACTGAATTTTACTTCACCAGGATAGCTAGTAATTAAAATGCCTATAACGCAAAGCACACTAAGAGCGATGAAAAAGCGTAAGCCTTTGATAAGTGCCATTAAGGGATATTCTCCTGTGTTGTTTTAATTGGCGCTATTTTATTCTCTATAGGTGGCTGCTAAACCCAATTCTGCACCTTTTCGGCAAATGAAGAATAATCTTCTTCAAGTGATAAGCGTTCAGCTACGTGCTTTGCCCACAATCCAACTGATTGTATCTGAATATTCTTTGCAAAAGAATACGCCAACCTCAAGTCTTGCGCTTCAAGAGCATCAGCAATTGGCTGAAGAGGGCTTTCATCACTTTGATTAGCTTTTTCTATTTTGATGTTCCCATGAAAAGTGGAAGCAATTTTTTCTAACCATTTGGGGAGACTACTTTTTGCTTTTGGTGGCGTGTAGTTTTTTCGTATATCTTCAAAAGCTTTTTTAAGTTGCTGATGATTTAAGGGAAGACGAACGGAAAATTGTTTCAATGTTCTATACCCAGAAAATGATGAGCATTCTTGAGGGAGACTTGTAAGCAACCCAGAAAATGGTTCATTTAGTCTGATTTTTTCTCCAATACGATCAAGGGTGTCCAGAGTAGTTTTTTTGAACAGATTTACAGATGGTGAGCTACCTTGTTGCACAGTTGCTGTCAATAATATTGAGGCTTTAATAAATTTTGCGTGTTGAATTTGCAAGGCCACAAATCGCTGATTTAGCTCATTAAAACGATGCTCAATATTTTTTATATGAGCAACAAGCTGTTTACTGGTATCAGCATTATTTTTTTTATCAAAAGTTGTGACCGTTTGTTTAAATGGTAAAATTAAACAAATGATTAAAGCAGGGAGCTGGGCCAAAAGTAAAATAGGCCAATACGCCCGAAGCGCCTGTTTATTTTTAAGAAGTAATTTCTGGGCTCTGCTTTTTACAGACCCGACTAAAATTGTTTTTTTAGTTTGTTGCGACATCAACATGAACCTGATCGACTTGTAAATTAGCTGGAATTTTAGCGGCACTCTTGAAGGTTAGCTGTTCTCCTGGCTGTAGCAAATCCTGTTTCCATTTATAAGGCCAAACGCGAATTTCACACAGTCCTTGTTCATTAGCAGATTGTCCCTCTTGGCATGTGCCCCAAGCGGTAATTTGGACGTTATTTAATGGTACGGTTAGCAGTCCAGAATTTTTAACATTTCCAACAACAATAATTCTTTGGCGCTCTTCATCTAAAGGTTTAACATCAAATTGAATATTTTCAACGCTAATTTCTTCTGGTGCAATAGGGGACGACGTATTATCTGCTGTGGGAAGAAATGATAATGCCGGGTTATAATGCATCGCTACCAATGCCAAACTAACTGTTCCGGCTAAAATGATTAAGCTCCACAGAGTAATTCGAATAAACATTTTCCATTTTTTTGGCTTTATAATCTCTTTTTGAGCTGCTTGCTGCTGAGAATATGTGTAAGCATCAGCCCTCGTTTGTGATATATCTTGCTCCTGGGCAGGTCTATAAGCATAACCAGTCGACTGCCTCTGATACAATAATGACAGGTCAGTTAGGTTTCTAAATGGTTGTTCTGGGACAGCAAACTTATATTCTGCTTGATTCTTGTTTACCGACTCTTTTTTTAGTTCCCACCACTGTTCATGACAATTAGCACAAGCTAACTGAACACCTTGACCACTGTTATCAGGTAGATGAGTGTAATTCAACCTACTAACATCAAGTCGATACTGCTTGCGACATCTAGGGCAAGAAACGATCATAATTATTCATTTTTGTAGTATTGGTGTTATTCTAATCGTTTTTGCTGAGGGCTGCTACTTTAATTTCATCAGTTGTTCTTGCCAAACACTAGGCCAATTACTATCGTGGTCAAATCCTTCAACAGTCACAATAGTGACTTTGTTTGTATCAATCTGTTGTTTGTACTGCTTGCCTAAATCAATGGTTGTATTTTCATCGATTGTACCAAGAAAGTGAATTTGCGGAATGTGTCCAAGAATAGCTTTGTTTTTTAATGGGTCGAGAGATTCAAAAAGAGGTTCTGCGTTATGATATCTTGTCCAGCTCTTGTGATCTAAATTTCCAGCAAAAGAAGTAATTTGTTCTATGTTCTCTAAATGTGGTGCCAACAATAATGCGACTGATGCTCCGCCAGAATATGCAACAATTTCAATGGTTTTAAAATGAAACTGTTTCTGACAATTTTTTATGACTTCCAGAATTGACTGAATTACTTCAGGGGCATAGCGTGCAGTTGTCCAGTATCTAGAATCAGAGCGTTTACTTTTTATATAGTGGAAGGGCCTATTAATCACAATTTTTGTGACATGCCGCTTATCAACAGAAGCTAGCCTTAATGCCATGGGGTCTGTTGGAGTAGGGTCTATTGCTACCTCTCTATATTTATTGATGACAAGACCGTCACCTTCCAGATATATAGCAGCGTGACTAGAATCATTTTCTTGATAAAAAATCTGAATGGGGAATAGCGAAGATTTGATAATTCTTGGTTTGTAGTTATTTTGTTGAGCTAGATCCAAAGCTTTATTAATACGCGTTTGATCGCTACTGCAACCAAATAAAAAAAAGGCGGTGAAAACCACCGCCTTTTTTAGTCTTTCTAAAATCACTAGAAACCGTAGTGAACACGAAGACCAGTTACGTAAGTAGACAATTGACCACGTTTTGTGTAATCGAATTGCAAGCTTCCTGATAATTGGTCATCATTTTTCACTTGGAAACCAGTACCACCACCAAAGGCTGAGCGGTTTATTTCGTATTTTTTACCTTTTGCGTATGTAACACCTTTGTTTTCTTTCACGTCATATTGACCATGAATGTTTACGAAAGGCATAACACTTGGAGTCATTTGGTAACCAACTAAAATTTTCGCCACTGCAGTTTGTGCTTTGAAAGTGTTAGATGGAACAACTTTAGCTTCATTAGCATACGCTGCATCTGCAGAAGTTTCCTTAAACTTGCTCATTTTGCTTTGCATCATTAAGTAACCAACTTGCAAGCTGAAAGATGCTTTGTTCACTTTGTTTACAAAGTTAGCAAACACACCACCAAACATTGCCTGTGACTTTGGTGAGCAGTTGAAAACGTTGTCGATGTTTTTAATTGGAGCACCGTTCACTGGAGCTTGTGCGATCCAACGACGCGTGTCTTTTCCGTTTGTTGTGCTCCATCCACCAACAAATTCAACATTAAAGTTCTTGTGTGGAACAATGATCAAGTAAGGGTTAACGCCTAATGTATCTTGCTTCATAGTACCTTTGTTGAATTCTGTTCTTGCATCAAGGTGAGAATAGCTTAAGCCTAAACCAGCGCAGAACATGTTGTTGAACTTGTAGTCAGCACCAACCATAGTTAGGTATGATTTACCATTCCACTGTTGATCTTTTGTTGCGTTGTCAATAAAGCCCATGCTTGCACGGATCCATGTAGATGCACGGTGAGCGGAACCGGTTGAACCAGCAATTTTTACGCCAGCATCTGAACCAGAAGTAGCTGCGCTTGAATCACTTCCACGCATTGCTTCAGCAGCTTCAGCAGTTACTGCGCCAACCAAACCCATATTTTAGTTACTTTAATTGCCATGATAGAAGCTTCTGTAACAACTGCAGAAGGAGTTGTTGCGACAGAGTCATAAGCGTTTGCTGAGTATGATCCGCCAGTACCAGCTGATGATGTTCCAGCAGGGGCGCCTGAAGTGATTACAGCAGACAGTTGCCCGCTTCCTATAAATGCAGCAGCAAGAGCAAGCGCCTTTACTGCCTTAAATTGTTTAAACATAGATATCCTCTTAAAAAATATATTATTACAATCTAAAATATATACTAACTCTGTAAAATCTTTTGTTTTTTGCTTCAATTTTTCTGTATAATCCACAGATGTATCCCACATGCAACAAATTAAGTTTTGCTTTAATAATCTATTAATATGGGTTAACCAATGACATTGCCTTTTTTAAATACATATTTTTATCTTTTGGCTTTTTTGCCTTTTATTCCAGTAATTTGGCCTTTTGGCACTTTTCACGAATCAGATTTTGCTTTTTTTGGCTTATGGTTTGTAGCAGGGCTATATGCGTTCTTTTTTGGATTTAGAAAAAATGACAAATTAGAGGTTCCAGTTCTCGCAAGTGGCTTTTTTTTATTAGCAGTCTTTAGTATTTTAGGAATTTTTCAAAATGGCTTGACCACATTAGGCGGCATTAATGAAATACGCGAGGGCACAGCAACGTTTTTAGCCATGGCTATTTTATTAATTGTTGGAAAACGTAGTTATATAGGAAAGATGCCACTTTGGTTGATTCCAGTGGCATATAGTGTGTTGACTATTTTGGGGTATCATGGGCTTTTACGCACAAAACCATATGTGTTTCTTGATCTTGGTGCGTTTGCGTTATTGGCAAGCTTACCTATGTATGTCGAATTCAGAAAATTTTTAATTTCCTTAAGGGGTGCGTGGGATATAGTTTATGCAACTATATTTTATTATTTATTGTTCTTGCTCACTAATGATGCAGCAATTGTTGGGTGTTTGTTTGCTCTTGTGTTTATTTTCCTGCTGCCAATAACTAAAAAATACATAATTTTCCTACCGAGGAAAGATGGTTGGTACATTGTCAGTGGGCTTGTTTTTATTGCCCTAGTAATTTTGTTTTCGTATTTATTTTTGCCAGTTTTACCTTCGCATTTACAAAGCAGAGCTTTGCTTGGGATTGTTACGATTTCTCAATATTTTGATCAAATTACTTTTTCAAAGTTTTTACATTTATTGTTTGGATATGGTTGGGGGAGTTGTCAGGAATTTCCTGTTTTAAATCTTTTTACGCTTGAAAATTTTAGTATTTATATAGACGGAAACTTTAAACCTAATTGGGAATTGTTACATCGAAATCTTTTGCATAGTCATAACTTAATTATAGAATCACTTGTTTCATCAGGCTTGGTAGGAGTCGGACTTTTACTGACTATTATTTACAAGTGGGTAGAAAATATTGACTTTAGTGATTGGTCGGGAAGATTTTTTGTTGTTAGCTATTTAATCGTTATGAGTGTCTGGTTTCAAACGCCTCCTGTTTTAATTTTTTCACTTCTTGCAATGTCGTTAATCAAAGAAAAAATTAGCTATAGTTTTAAGATTCCTGGTTCTTTATGGTTTGGATGCGGTCTATTCTTAATAGTGTTTTCTTGCACTGAATTATGGTCTTCTCTGGTTCTTAGTCAACATAGATACAATAATATTCAGTCATTCAAGGAAGATGTATCTAAATTCATTAATGAGCCCGCGCATTCATATGATAAATTTAGTACGTACAAGTGCTCTAACAGAGTTATAGGGCAATTTTCTTATGGACTAAATACCGCAACAGCTATTGACAGTAAATATCTGCCTGAGATTGAACAAGCTATTGTTTGTTTGGTGCAAGATTATTTGGGTTCATATCAAAAACGAAACGTTGTTAGTTCTGTGCATATTATCAACCTGTGTAATACATACGTTAGCTTATCCAATGTTAATATCTCAAAAAATTCTGAACTCTTTAAGGTATTTAAAGCTGTGGTTGTTAAGCATATTTCTAATTTTCCAGAGCGCGCAGACATGGCTATAGGATTTTTAAATTTGTGTTTTGATAAAATGGAAAACATGAAAGAGACAGCAGATATGGCCGATATCGTTTTAGAAGCTGCTCAAGAACACCCTGTTGGGCTTTGGTTTAAAGGTTTATCTGGATTGAGCTTGGGAATTGAGAAAAAACAGTCATTAGAGAAAATGCAACTTGCTGTAAAAAAAGGTTTATGCAGATTTATGCCAATACCTAAAGAACTGCTAAAAAGCATGGGTGTTTACCAAGAGGCAATAGCTATAGATAAGGCTGCCAAAGTAATAAAGTGATGTCGAATATTGGTCTAAGTGTTAAGTAGTAATCGATCGCTATCTATTGAACTGCCAAATTGACGCATTAAATCCTGCGGAGTAAGGCGTTTGCGGTCCTCGCCTTTAATGTCATATATAAGCTGGCTTTCGTGCAACATTACTGTTCGTGTTCCGTATTGAAGGGCGTGTCCCAAACTATGCGTTACCATCAAGGCTGTTAATTTTTTTCCCTCAACAATTTGTTGAGTTATATCCATAACAAAGCGACTTGTTTTTGGGTCTAGGGCTGCTGTGTGCTCATCCAAAAGTAAGATTTTCAAAGGGCTTAATGTTGCCATAAGCAAGCTTATGGCTTGGCGTTGTCCGCCCGATAACATTGCCATTTGTGTGTCTAGCCTATTTTCCAACCCTAAATTCAAAGGCTTTAAAATACTTTGAAAATATTTGCGTGAAACATTAGTCACGGCGTTTTTAAGCGTTCGGTTTTTTCCTCTACATAGCGCAAGAGCTAAATTTTCACCGATTGTTAAATAAGAACATGTTCCAGCTATGGGGTCTTGAAAAACGCGTGCAACATGTTTTGCTCTGGTGCTTGTTTCTTGTTGAGTAACATCTTCTTCATCAATTAAAATCTGGCCGGTATCTGGAAGAACTTCTCCAGCAATTGCATTAAGAAGAGTGGATTTTCCAGCGCCATTACTACCAATCACAGTAACAAATTCACCTTCTTGAATTTGAAGTGATACATTTTTTAAAGCTGTTCTAAAGGCAGCAGTGCCCACTCCAAAATGCACGGATATATTTTTTAGGCTAATCACGCTTTTGTCCTTAGCTGCCTTTTTAAGTCGGGCAATAACATGGCAATGCCTACAAGAACTGCTGTAACTAAATTTAAGTCAGAGGCTTGTAGCAGGGATCCGCCAATGTTTAAAGCTGTTGCAATTACAAATCTGTATAGTATTGCACTTGCAATACAAGCGAGAATTGCGTGGCTAATTTTGCGTATAGGCAACACGGCTTCTCCAATAATCACGGCAGCTAGTCCAATAATAATAGTGCCGACACCCATGCTTATGTCTGCATAACCACTAACCTGAGCAAAAATTGCACCGCCTAATGCAACAAAGCTATTCGCTAAGCACAAACCTAAGCTAACCATAGCTTTATCATTAATTCCTTGGGCTCTTGCCATGCGTGCGTTGTTACCTGTGGCTCGTAACGCCAGTCCAGTATTAGTTTTTAAAAAGCAGTTTAGAGCATAGGCCAAAAGACCGATGAAAATTAAAATAGGAAAAATTCTCCAAAAAAGCCCCAATGGTCCTTTCAAACAAAGAAAAAATTCTTCAAAAAGGGTATTTTCTCCCAAAAGTGGGATGTTTGGTCGTCCCATGACCCGAAGATTTATAGAATAAAGTGCCGTCATCACCAAAATTCCAGACAAAAGATTCATGAATTTTAAATGAGTTGATAGCCACGCAGTAATCAATCCTGCTAGCCCACCTAAAATCATCGCAGCTATAGTTGCTATCAATGGATGAACGCCAGCAACAATTAAAGCTGCACATGTAGCTGCGCCTAGCGGAAATGTGCCATCAACGCTTAAGTCAGGAAAATCAAGAATTCTTAGGGACAAGTACACCCCCATCGCTACGAATCCGTAGATTAATCCAAGCTCGATAGCTCCTATAATCTGAATAGTGTTCATAAATCTGCGCCACCAACAGTAACGGCTTCGTCCAATAAGTCACCAGAATCTAATTGTATACCAAGGTGGTCAATAGTATCCATGTTTAAATGTAATTGTGGATACAGCTCATCAAAAGCATTGTCTTTAATATTTTTCTGATCTTTTAAAAAGCAACTAGCAACTTCAGCAATGCTATGGGCAATTTCTTGTGTATCAAAATCATATCCGCCTAATGCTCCAGAGCGAATTAATCCCGCATGATTTGCAAATACTGGGATTTTTTTTATTTTGAAATATTCTAGAATAAGCTCAGAATCTGAGAAAACAATTTCTCCTGGAACAAAAATAACTGCATTGATGTTTTGGCTAACTTCTTTTAAAAGCGTGGGAATGTTTCTATTTGCAGAGAGAATACACGTACGTAATTCTATTCCATTAATTTTAGCTAGTTCTTGAAATTGCAAGGCTAGACGCTTTGAATGTTCACTGCTTTCATCGTATATCAATAAGCAGCTAATGGCTTTTTTCACAATCGTTTTTGCTAGTTCCAACAAAGCTTCAGTGTCATCTTCCTCGGGCAAGTTAATAACATTAGGATTTTCTTCCCCCAAAGAATCATTTAAGCGAATACCAATTTTTAGTGATGAGTCATCTTTTTTTGCATATTCATCAAATTTTTTTTGCTCTAAGAATATTTTTATGAAAGCGCTATCACAATTTGTGTTTTCAGTAATTTGATTACTTTTAATGTCATAGAGTTGCAGGGCTTGACGAATAAAACGAACGTCGTCTTTAGATCCAGGTGTCTTAGTTGAAAAAATGCAAAATTTCCTGTCATCAACAGAAGAAAATGAGAGTTTTTTATAAAGCCCTATTCCACCTACAGCAACAGCTGCAGTTATAACAATAAAAAGTATTCGTATATTCATAAATTTTGCCTTTACACGGAGAAACTATAACTCGTTTTTTGTAAAAAAACTATGGGCATTGTTTTGCTTGGATTAGTTTTCTCGTTTAGATTTTTAAAAGAGCATTTTTTCATCTTTTTTTAACGGTTTGCCTGCAGAATAAAAGAAAAAACAAATGAAGCTTGCAACCTGTTATACAGTCGCTTTTTTTGGAGTGCAGCCCAAGTTAATTGAGGTTCAGGTTCAGTTTGCTCCTGGATTACCTACTTTTACAATTGTTGGCTTGGCAGATAAAGCTGTCGCGGAATCGCGCGAGAGAATTCGTGCGTGCTTACATGGCTTGGGAATGGATATTCCAGCAGTTAGATTAACCGTTAATTTAACGCCCGCTGATCTTCAAAAAGAAGGCACGCATTACGATTTACCTATTGCTTTGGCAATTTTAGGTGTAATGAATATCATTCCCAGAGATGAACTGACAAATTACATTGCGTTGGGAGAGATTACCTTAGATGGGCGTATTTTAAGCGTGCCTGGGGTTTTACCTTCGGCGCTTTTATCTGCAGAACATGGTAAAGGCATTATATGTCCGAAAGATTGTGGGCCAGAGGCTGCCTGGGGTGGAGATATTCATATTTTGGCCCCAAGAGATATTTTAGAGCTTATCAAACATTTCAAAAATGAAACTATTTTAGTGCAACCCGAGCCTAAGCTTGATGAAATAAGTGCATATAATCTTGATATGAAAGACGTAAAATCTCAGCGTTTTGCTAAACGTGGATTAGAAATAGCAGCTGCTGGTGGTCATAATGTTTTAATGATCGGTCCCCCAGGTGCAGGTAAATCAATGTTAGCTTCAAGACTGCCTGGAATTCTTCCAAAGCTTAGCCCTAAGGAAGCTCTCGATGTAACAGTTGTGCATAGCTTGGCGGGTATGGCACCGAAAGATGGTTTAGTAAAAACTCGTCCATTCAGGGATCCTCATCACAGCGCGTCCTTACCTGCATTAGTAGGAGGAGGGCAGAAGGGTAAGCCGGGAGAAATATCTTTGGCGCACAACGGAGTTCTTTTTCTTGATGAGCTCCCTGAATTTTCTAGGGGGTGTTTGGAAAGTTTACGACAACCGCTTGAAACAGGGACCATTACTATTGCCAGAGTTCAACACCATTATACGTATCCTGCAAGATTTCAGTGTATTGCTGCCATGAACCCATGTAGGTGTGGATATTTTGGCGATGAAGATCGTCAATGTAATAAAGTTCCAAAATGTGCAGATGAATATCAACAAAAAATATCTGGACCTATGCTAGATCGTTTTGATTTAGTTGTACCCGTCCAAGCTTTAAAGCCGGAAGAGCTTCAGGCAGAGCGTAATGAGGAATCAAGTCAAAGTATTTTGCAGAGGGTTGAGAATGCAAGGAGTCGTCAACATGAACGCTATAATTCTCAAGTAATGATCAATGCTTATGTTGATGGAGAAATGCTTGATAAAGCAGTGCGCACAAATGCTGAAGTCGATGCACTTTTGCACCAGGCCATTAATCGCTATAATCTGTCAGCACGTGGGTATCACCGCTTATTGCGAGTATCTCGCACGATTGCCGATTTAGAATCCCATGAAAATATCTCGAGTAAACATGTGCTAGAGGCACTTAATTATCGATTGGATATCTTGCGAAAATAGATGTTGCGGTTTCATTTTATTTTCTCAAACCTGAAATTCAATAATTTTCACATGCCAAGAATAGACTTTTTGTCAAATTCCGGTTAAAAAAGCAAGATGGATTATACTATAGCAGTCTTGTGAGTTTATTGAATTCTATACGCATATCGGGTAAAGAGGTGCTTCCTCTTGTTGAAGGAGGAAAGGGCATTTCTATATCTAACGGAGAAAGTTCTGGTGCCTGGGCAGCGGCTGGGGGAGTTGGAACATTTTCTGCAGTTAACGCAGACGCGCATGATACAGAAGGAAATCTAATTCCTGTAATTTATCACGGAAAAACTCGTAGAGAACGCCATGAAGAGTTAATCGCTTATTCTATTAAAGGCGGAATTACGCAAGCGCGCATTGCTCATGAGCGTAGCAATGGTCAAGGTCGCATTCACATGAATGTTCTATGGGAAATGGGCGCTGTTGAGCCTATTTTGCATGGAGTATTATCACAAACAAAAGGCCTTGTGCACGGCGTGACGTGTGGCGCTGGTATGCCATTTAAATTAGCTGAAATTTGCGTTAGCTACGGATTATTCTATTACCCTATTGTTTCATCAGCGCGAGCTTTTCATATTTTGTGGAAACGTGCTTATAGTCGTTTTTCAGAATCATTAGGCGGGGTTGTTTATGAAGATCCTTGGTTAGCCGGCGGTCATAATGGTCTTTCTAATAGCGAAAATCCTTTGATTCCAGAAAATCCTTTACCTCGTGTTATTGCTTTACGCAAAGCTATGCGTGAGGTTGGGTTGGGTGAAACGCCTATTTTTATGGCTGGTGGGGTTTGGTGGTTGTCAGAATGGGCTGACTGGATTAATAATCCCGAATTGGGACCGATTTCATTTCAATTTGGTACTCGTCCGCTATTAACGCAAGAAAGTCCTATTTCTGAAAGCTGGAAAAAGAAGCTTTTAAATCTTAATAAGGGCGATATCTTTTTAAATCGATTCAGTCCAACCGGGTTTTATTCTTCTGGGGTACGTAATGCTTTCATGCAAAATTTAGAAGGCAGATCGGTGCGTCAGGTTGCTTATTCTGTTGAGCCCATAGGTGAGCATACTCAGCAATTCCCAGTAGGTGCGCGTGGTAGGTTTGTTTATCTTGCTCAGCATGATAAAGAATCTGCAGATATCTGGGTAAAACAGGGGCACGATGTTCCTATGCGAACTCCAGACAACACATTGATTTTTGTATCACAAGAAGAGTCTCAAAATATTTTAACTGATCAAATTAATTGTATGGGATGTTTATCTGAATGCAAATTTAGTAATTGGGCGCAAAACGAAACTTGGTCTACAGGTAAAAAAGCAGATCCGCGTTCATTTTGCATTCAAAAGACACTTCAGAAAATTAGTCACAGCGAAGAAATTGATAACCAATTAATGTTTGCTGGTCACCAAGCTTACCGCTTTGGGCAAGATTCATTTTATGCAAATGGATTTGTGCCAACGGTAAAGCAACTGGTTGATCGATTGCAGACAGGCTATTAAGTGATGGAATTTTTTAATTCTCTTAGCAAAGATTCAGCCGTTCTTGTCTATACTGATGGTGCTTGCAGTGGCAATCCTGGTCCTGGTGGATGGGGTGTTGTTGTGCGCGCAAACGGTAAAACTCATGAATGGAATGGGGGAGAAATTCAAACCACCAATAACCGCATGGAATTAACTGCTTGTATTGAAGCATTGAAAGCTATACCTAAAGATTTTTCCATTACTTTGCGTACCGATAGTCGTTATGTTCAAGACGGCATTTGTCATTGGATTGTAGGCTGGAAGAAAAATGGCTGGAAGACTGCTAGTAAGACCCCAGTTAAAAATATGGATCTTTGGCAAGAGCTAGATGTTTTATCCCAGAAACGTCCGATCACTTGGGAATGGGTGGCTGCACATAATGGTGAAGAAGGTAATGAACGCGCAGACATGATGGCAAAACAA
Source organism: Candidatus Odyssella sp. (assembly GCA_020726185.1). Lineage (GTDB taxonomy): Bacteria > Pseudomonadota > Alphaproteobacteria > Paracaedibacterales > CAITNM01 > CAITNM01. The sequence goes on from DYTB01000005.1 coordinate 36,682, forward strand.
GGAATTGTTGTTGCTACAATGAATAGCTAATTCTCTAACCCAAATAATGCTGCACGTTATACGCTGGGCTATCTAAAATAACTTGCCATCCTTCTTGTGAAACAGGATTCAGCATAATAGGGGCTGCAGTGTTTACACTAATGCAGTTTTTTCCTAGCTTGCTATGCATTGAAGTTACTAAAAATATAGCTACATCTTTTAATTCTAAGTTTTTTGTGTGAAGAGATATTTCCAGATCTTTCGCATTAATAATACTAGAATCTTTTGGGTTCACCGTGATATTCATCATGATTAGCTTCATGCCCTCGTCTTCAGTTGATTGCAAATATTTGTAGTTTTCTGGTGTATCTTGAGGAAGGGATGTAACGATAAATTCCTTTAAATTTTCAAAACCACAAATACCGTTTTTAAAGTAAAAAATATTCGCGAGGTTGTTTTCAGTATCTTTCAATTTTTTAACAAGCTTCTTATTTATTTTGCGTTGTGTAGTTTTAATCATATAATTATCCTCGTTGTTCTAGCATTCTTACTGCGCTCTGCGCATTACGCATTTCTTGGGTAAACAAATGTTGGCAGATATTTTCCATAACGTTTGATGACATGAGCGCAGCTAGTAATTCTTCAACACTGTCTTCGGTGAATTCTTCTCTTAAGGTCATAGCTTGCTTGATGGAATTTGATAATTCTTCATCTTGCCCCTCGACTTTTTCTAGCTCTGACAGTTTTTGATAATATTTTGATAGAAGGGCTTTTTGTGCATCAACCGCATATGCGCTTGCCTGATCAGAAGCGGCGTCGGCCCCAGTTGTTGAATCTCCAAGCTTCATAATTGCTTGGTACAAAGTAGCAATTTCTGCATCAAAATCATTTCCTGAAAGACTAACAGTATCGCCTTCATCATTTATGTAAACAGTGATTGAACCCGAAACTGGTGTGCTATAATCAGCCGGTGATCCTGAGTAAGCTGCAAAAGCTGTAACATTTTTCATGGGCTGGTTTTGAGTTGCTACGCCTCCCATGGCATATTCTCCGGATACTGAATTTATTCTGTTGCCAATGGACTGAAAGCTATTTTTTATATCTGCTTGAATTGCAGCTAATCCTGGTTTTACACCGCCCATTGTATGACTTCCGGGCATAAATTCAGTTTGTATTCTTTTTGCCAATTTTATGAAATCATCCAAAGCCAAAAGTTGAGTTTTCAAGCGACTTTCTACAAGAGCATTTGCTTTTTCAAACCCTTCCATACGTTCAATTTTGTTTGTAGTTGAAATACTGACATCAATTTGAGAGGTGGTTTTGCTAGACCAAGGTGCTTCTGCTCCCCCTGATGCAAGCCTTTCGCTATGCTTCAAACTCATTCTGTGTGTATCTCTTAATCTACTTGCCATAGCATCTAAACTATTTATGCTCATATAAAATTCCTTGTGCTGTTATGGATTTTTTACGCAGTTAATGATCATTGCCCCATCTCCGCGACACGACTCATCATTTGCCAGTAGTTATTAAGAAAAGAAAAATACAAATCCTGGCTTTTTGAAATTTGCATTGAACGAATAGCTATTTCTTGCTCATCCATCCCATATGCTTGTGAAAATAATGTTTCTTGTTGTTTGTATGCTTCTGTTTGCGCTTCTTTTTCTTCTTGCAAATTACTAGCTTCATTCGCAACTTGTTTGACTAAACCTGAAGAAAAAGCTTCAAGTGTTTGAGAAATCGTTCCGCCTGAAGGCGTTTGAAAACTAATCTTAGAGCGTGTAAACAAATCGCTTAGAGCACGTCCAACACTTGGATCACCAGACACTGCTTGTGCTGTAGTTCCTAGCGTATCATCACGTAATTTGTTAATTGAAAAATAAGCTGGGTTACTTAGCATTGAGCTGTTTACGCTAAGACAAGAAGCTAACCCTGTTATTGACCCACCACGCCAAAAATCTGGAGTTGTCGTGATTACATCATTCAAATGAAAAAACTCACTGAATCCATACGCAGAAGAATCAGCTGCAGAAATTGATGGTAATGCAGCTCCGTCAACACTTCCTAAGCTTATGCCACATTCAGGGTCTGTTGTGGTAATTCTTAAAGAGCCATTTACAATACTTGCGGTAACGTGGCCATCTAATGTTGAATTACTATTAATCAAATGACACAAAGCACCGACATCTGATGTTAGTGTGCTTAAATCAATATCGGCACTCATGGTTGCTATATTTGAGGTTGTGTTAATTACAGCAATTCTAAGTGTTCCAGCACCGGTAATTGCTACATCTTCTGACAGACTGGCTCCGCCAATATAACCAGTAATACTTCCTTGCAATGTTGCTCGAGGTTGAATTGATGAGCTTAGGTTGTGAATTGCATTGAAAGAATCTCGTAATCCTGCTGCGTAAGAATCAAGTGCCTGACCAAATATTGCAGAATCTTCTTGTAAAAAGGCCATAAGTCCAGATATTGCACCACCTTGAGTGTCAGAAAAATCTCCAGATACATCAAAAATGAAAGCTTCTTCGCGTCGATCTAAATAATGGGGAGGTGCCAAAGGATCTGGAGTACCTTCTTTAGCTGTTGAATCAATAGCTACTGATTGCAAGCTAATGGTTCCAGCACCAAAGGTTTGAGAGGCATCAATTGCAGGAGGAGGGGAATAAATAAATTCAGCAGCTAATGCCCCCTGAACAAGCACTCGACCTTTCGGAGTGCAAACTAAAAAATCACTATTAGCGTTATCTTCTATATTGATTTGCATATATCCTGCTAGTTGATCTAGCAAAACTCGACGCTGTCTCAGATATGAAATATTAGAATCTGAAGATGCCCCTGATGCGTCCATGTTAGCATTTATTGATGCTATGTCAGATAGCAATTTATTAATTTCTGGAATTTCACCTGATAATTCTTTCGATGCTGCATCACGCAAATTCTGTAATTTATCTGCTACAATTTTTATTTGCCTTGTGTGGTCTGCAATTGCATCAAGTACCGCTCGTTTATTTACCGGCGTATCTCCACCCTGACTGCATACTGTGTTGATGGTTGTTACAACTTTGTTTCCACTAGCTATAAAAGCGTTGCTACCTCCCATTTGCCCAAAAGCATTCTCAAAATTGCTTACGTATTTTGCTAATTCTTCGTTTCTATTCACTTGCGAAGCAATGCTGCGCAGTTGATTTTCTGCGGCAACATCAGTTATTTCTTTAAGTGGGCCATCTGTAACACCAATTGCATTACCACTAGCATAATGAATGGAAGGTTCTTGAAGTGTTTTTGTGGAGCCAGGTTTTCCCATTGAGATCATGTCAATCTCTAGACGTTTCATGGCCCTAGTTTGCTGCCTGAGTCCTGCTAAAGCTAAACCTGCTCCTGAACCCCAAATCTCACCAGTCATAATTTCCTCCTATACCATATGCTGCACACCCAAACTGGGTGCATAGGAGGTTTCAAACAATTTGCCGAAAGCTGTGTAAAATGCAGGTTTGAATTTCACTTTATCAAAATACAAGTCCATTAGTTTCTTGTTTCCACGACTTGAAAGATCCAACAAATCAACGTTTTGTTTCATAGCATTTGTAATGGTTTTCAATAGAGTGTTTACGTTTTGCTGTTGTGGTTTTTCCAATTGTTTCCAGCATGTGGGATCAAGAATTTGATCTGCTAAATGCTGATTACTTTTAAACAATTCTGATTTTTTTTGTAATAATGAATCTAACTGAGTAAGACGCGTATCTCTTAGATATTGCTCTTCCATTTGCATAATCTGAAGCAAACTTTCTGCTGTTTTACAAAAATCATCGTATATACTAGAGAAGGACATTGACCGACTCCTGATTGTTGAAATGAAAGTCTTCACTATCAGTAATTGCGTTCGTATTTAGCATTTCTGGAGTATTTTCTACCCCCATATTTTTGTATAAATCTTTCTTAATGCTTGCTCGAATATTGAGTGACTCGGCTCCACCAGAATTAGCAACGGCGTCAATAAACATTGAGCGTAAAATCCCTGAAGCATGACTGTCTCCCCACAAAGCACTATCTTCTGTAGTGGCAAACATAGCTTTTACTAAATGCGCATAACACATAGACTGGAATTCTCCAGCAACCTTATCAATTTCTTTTTCATTACTTTTTGAACGAGAAAGTGATTCCAATTTATTAAGTGCAGATTGCGAAGTCAGTGTAGAAATATCGACATTTGATTAAATCATGGCTTAACTCACTATAACTTCTGCATGAAGAGCACCAGCTGCTTTTATACTTTGCAAAATTTGTGCCATTTCTCGTGGTGAGGTTCCCAAGATATTTAAAGCATTTACTAATTCTTCAAGGTCTGCGCCCGCATCTAAAATGGCAAATTTACCTTTTTGTTCTTCAATTTTAAGCTTTGTTTCATTAACAACAGTTGCTTGCTGCAAAGGGGTATTCGTATTAAGCGCAGCATTCATCATTGATGGTGGCTGAGCAGTAGTTGGTGTTTGTGTTGTTGTATTATTAACTGCGGGAGCAGGGATAATTCCACCAATTGCAGATGCTATTTGAACTGGTGTGGCGACTACGGGAAGAGTAGCTATTGCTGCAACTATTTGAGCAACTGTAGTGCCTGCTGGAATAGCAACAGGAGCTTCTGCAGCATTAGGTGCGCCAACGGTTCCTATCGCTGCGGCTATTGCAGTAAGTGATGCCTTTGCAGGAAGAGCAGCTAACGCAGTGCCTATTTGTCCTATATTAACTCCATTACGGATAACTGTAGGTATTGTGGTGCCTAAAACTTGTCCACTCGTTTGCACAACAGTTGCAGGAGCAGCTGTGCTTGTTGTCTGCCCGTTCAATGCCATTCCAAGTCCAATAGAGGCTCCTGGATTATTTGCTAATGGATTAACCACCTGAGTAAACGGGTTTGGTTGCGAAACAGAAGCAGATTCTGCAATACGAACCGTGACAGAGCCGTGCGTTAAAGCAACTGCACTAATGCGCACTTTATTTCCAAGAACAATCACCCCAGAAGGATCAATAATAACTTTTGCAATCTGATCTGGCTCAATTTCCAGCTGTTCAATTTGAGTCATTGCTTCAATGATTTTTTCAGATGATCCTCTTGGCATTTCAATGTTAATGCTTGCTGAATCTTGAGTTGTTGCAACGGTGCGATGAAAATGCCCATTGACTGCTTCTGCCATGCGCTTTGCAGTTGTTAAGTCAGGGCTTCTAAGGCTTAAGGTTTGACTTTTTAAATCTGTTAATTGGAAAGCTATTTCTTTTTCAACAATAGCACCGTTTGGAATTTTTGCAGTTGTTGGGATGCCTGTTACTTGAGATGTGGCAACGCCTTGAGCAGATGTTCCCGATACAATAACTTCTCCTTGCCCAACAGCATAGACTTCGCCATCAGCTGCCATTAATGGTGTTACTAATAATGTGCCGCCATTTAAATCTTTCGCATCACCAAGTGCAGATACAACTATATCAATAGTTGTGCCTGCATGCGCAAACGGGGGTAATTTAGCAGTAACCATGACAGCTGCCACATTTTTACCTGATGGCAGGGTATTATCACGAATGTTGACGCCTAAACGTTCAAGCATCCCTATTAGGCTTTCTTTTGTGTAGGGAGAGCTTGAAAGTGTATCGCCGGTTCCATTTAAACCAACAACCAAGCCATATCCAACTAATTGGTTGTCGCGAATGCCAGCGAAACGAGCAATGTCCTTAATTCGAACTTTAAGATTTTTATTGGACGCTGCAGAAGAACGTATTATTTTTCTTTCAGTTATGGGCTGTGGATCTTTAGGTTTTCCTGAATCTTCATCAGCATCTGCATGAACGCTAAGGCTGAACCCCATACACAAAATAATATAAACAAAAACCATGACAACCCTTTCAGTTGTAATGATTTATGCAATTAGTGTGCCATTCTGTTTTTGTTAGTGCGCGCTCTTGAATTAGATATGATTTTTTATATTTTCATAATTTTGCTCAATGCGGAAAATTTCAACTGGAAGGCTTAGCCCTTCTGCCGTTAGTTTTCCTTGCAGAGAAAGCATTTGATATAGATTTTCATAGTACTTTTGTATGGTGCTAATTTGTCCAAGTTTTGCTTCCAAAAGCTTTGCTTGGGCTTGCAAGACATCAAATAAAATTCTTGTGCCAACTTCCATTTCTTGCGTATTTCCATCAACAGCCACTTGCTGTGCTTTTACTTGTTTTACAGAATTATCCATATTTATTTTTGCAGCAAGATAAGCTTTGTATACTTGTTTACAAGCTTGAGTAGTTTCTTGACGCACTCTTTCAAAATGGATACGAGTCGCTACTACAGTTTCTGAAGCTTGACGTCGTTGAGAGCGAGTCGCACCCTGGTCATACAAGGGAACAGAAAGCGTTAATCCAATACTTTTATTTAAACTTGTTGTTCTGGAAGTGCCTGTATTGTAATCCAAGCTATTAATAAAATTCTTCTGATCACCAATGCTGCGCTGGCCGCTTGCTTCCAAATCAACAGACGGTAACAGCTGTCCAGTGTATACCTTTTTGCCTTGCTTTGCGCTTTCTATGTCTTCAATAGCTTGAGTAATTCTTGGATTTTCTTTTAAAGCAACTTCTTGTAATAATTCCATTGATTCTGGAATCTCTACCAATTCTTTCGGGTGATCAACATATTCAGGCGCAACAGTCCCTGTTAGTTGTTCAAAAGTAGCTTTTGCCGCTTCTAAGTCAGCTGATGCATTTTCAAGTTTTGATTGTGCGTCTGCATATTGGGCTTCTGCCGCTGATTCTTGCGTTAATGTTTCTTCACCAATGTTGCGTTTAGTGCTAGCTGTCTCATAATTTTTTTTCATAGAAACAACGTTTGCCTTGTGAGCTTCAACGGTTGCATATTTCGCATATAGGTCTAAATAAGCTTTTATGACTTTTAGAAAAACTTCTTGTTCTTGTGTCTTCAGCTGTGCCCAAGCACTAAAAATGTCATGCTCAGCTTTAGAAACTTTTGCTATATCAGAAAATCCACTGAAAATATTTTGGGTTACAGTAACACTGCCACTTTGATTTTTTGATAAGCTTCCTCTATGCAAGCTATCCGAATCATATTTCGTTCTTCCTTTTGTAAGTCCGCTTTTAGCTTGCGCCACAACTTTTGGTCGAAAACCACTTTTTGCCTGAACAATTTGTTCATGAGACGCAATGACTTTTTGTCGGATTTCCAAAAGTTCTTGATTGTTTTGATAGGCTGACGTTAGCGCATCTCTTACATTAATTGCAGATGCGGACCCACAAACTAGTGAAGCGCTTAAAAATATAATACGAAATTTCATGATTACCTTAAGTTTAACAAAGAGACACAGAAGGGTCAATTTCCCTTGCCCATGCATCTATTCCACCAACCACATTGTAGACAGTGGTGAACCCATGTTGCAAGAGGAAAGCCGCAGCCCTGGCACTTCTTGAGCCATGGTGGCAGATTACTGCAATTGTGCGATTTTGATCAAGTTCACTAATTTTGGCAGGGAGATCCTTTAATGGCATGTGTACAGATCCTGAGATGCAGGCAATATCCCATTCCCATTTTTCACGGACATCTATAACCATAAAGTGCTCAAATTGCTCATATAATTTTTTCACTGAAATTGATTGCATGGTTAGAATGTAAAATTCTCTGGTTCAATAAACTCAGTGCATGGTGGCATATTTGCTTCAATTGTAAAGACTTCATGCAGTGTATTTGCTTTTTTTTCAAAAACACAGGCTTTTGCTGAATCTAATTCGCCCATAGTAAGGCATATGGCTACCCTACCTTTTTCTTCTAACTGTTTAATAACTGATTCAGGCACTGTGTTAAGCCCAATTTCAACAATTATTGCCTTAGAAGGCCAACATATTATAGTTTTTGCTATTCAAGCTTAGAAACGCTTTCAGCTTGAACCCCTTGCTTTTTAAAGGGTTTTATAATTTTAAGTTTGTTTCTACGAGTGATTAAGATTGACTAAAACATCCATTTCGCTCTAACATTACTCTAACATTTTTGAATGGAGACACACCAATGCCAAAACTCACCAAAAAACTTGTAGAAAGCAGCTTACCCCGAGAAAAAGACTATGTGATCTGGGATGATGAAATAAAGGGCTTTGGCTGCCGCATTTTGCCATCAGGCCATAAAACTTATGTTTTCCATTACACATCTCCCACAACAAGAAAATACTCATACCTTAAAATAGGTGTTCATGGTAGTTATACGGTTGATCTTGCGAGAGATAAAGCAAAAAAATGGTGTGCTGATATTGCGCAAGATATTGACCCAAAAGACATGAAAAAGGCAAAACAAGTTGAAGTACAGCAGTCTATGCTTTTTGAGGATTTTTGGAAGGTGTTTACAGAAAAATATATCAAAGAACACCACAAACTTTCTACAATTAAGCGAGACTCTTCAAGAATTCACACTTATATCATTCCTTTCTTTGGCAATAAAAAAATATCAGATATTAGCCAAAAAGATGTACTAGGTTTCAAAGATTCTATGTCTCACATTAGAGGAAATTGCACAAAGTGCCTTAGATTATTAAATGTTGCCTTTAACCAGGCGGAACTTTGGGAATGCATTCCCAGAAATAGCAACCCTTGTAAGGGGGTATCTAAGCATCCAGATCGCAGGATGAATCGTTTTCTAAGTGATGCAGAATTAGAGCGACTCAATCAGGTTCTAGCTGAAAGAACTGAAGCTGATGCTGCATCTAAGTATACTATTGCGGCCTTTCGTCTTCTTATTTATACAGGATGCCGTTTAGGTGAGGTTTTGAGTCTAAGGTGGGAAGATGTTAACCTTAAAGAGAATTTCATACATCTAAAAGATAGCAAAGTAGGAGAACGAGGTATCCCCTTAAATGAGAGTGCTAAAAACGTAATCTTAGGTCTTAAAAAACAAGCCGATAACCCTTACGTGTTTTGTGGAGATAAACCAGGGACTCATTTAGTTACCTTACAGAAGACCTGGGAAAGAATCCGTCAAAAAGCTGGCATTCCAGATGTGCGGATTCATGATCTTAGACATAGTTTTGCTAGCTTTGCTTTAAAGAAAGGAGTGAGCCTTTATGGAGTATCTAAACTTTTAGGACACAAAAATATTGCAACAACCACACGTTATGCGCATTTAGAACTAGAAGAATTAAAGAAATTAACCAACATTGTAGATCAAGCCTTTAGCAAGTGTGGCTAGTCTGATGTTTGTGATTTTTCTTTCAGTCCCGTCATCAGTACCTGGGAGGTCATACCGGTATTTTCCTTGATCAAGTTATTGAGCTTTTGGGCAAGTGGTTCAGTGGGCTGTTTAGCAAACTCAGTGGCGAGGTTTAAAAACCTTTTGTTGGTAAGCAACTGAGTGAGCACAGCTCCACCACCAATCACCTTAAGCGGGGCGGTAAAATCTCCGACAACGATTGAGGTAACCAGGGCTGCCACCGAACCAACGATGGCCGAACCAGAAGGGTTGGGGGTGTTTTTATTGGCAACTGCCATACTTTCTGCAACTTTAGTAAAATCTTTGAGTTTTTTGAAGTTTTGCTCACCTAAGGTAGTTTCGAGTTGCTTGGCATATTTTTTGTCGTTTAAAAGCTTAGCGAGAGGAAGATAGGCAACCTCTTTGGTAATCGGATCTTCAATCTTGCCGGCTAGAAGATTATCAAGTTTTTCACGTTTGGCAACCTTTTCAAACTGGCGTTCTGCTTGATCAAAGCTCTTTTTCCATTGTGGGTTAGTCTTGCCATAGGCTTCAATGTCTTTCAGGGTGGCCTGTTGTACGGTTCTTAGCAGGTTTTTCGTACCTTCGTCCTTATCCCATTTTATAATACTGTTGAGACTGCGTTTGGTACCCACTAACATTTCTACTGGCATCGATACGGCAAGGCTATTATTAAACATTAGGTTGTTACCAAGCGTATCAAGGGTTGCAAGTAATTCTTTCTCTGATGGAGATAAGATGGCGGTCTTGACCTTGGCCTTAACAGCATTGATCGCATCAACCGTGTGAGTAGGGATTATTTGAGCGTCTTTAGGAAGAGTATCTCTAACTTTTCCATAAAGACGATTGATCTCTTTTTCTGTGGCCTCATTCTTGATGGGTCCAACTGAATCAGCGAGCTCTTTAAACGCGGTTTGAAACTGTTTCGATGCGGTTTTAACCTTGTCCCTCACCACATCTCCCATCACAGGCGTGGCTGCTACCATTTGATTGGCTAAGCCCATCAGCTTGGCATCAGTAGCACCTGAAGCGGGTAAATCAACACCAATGCGTTTAGCTGCTTCAAGTGTATCGGTTTTAAGGTTTTTAGGATCTAAGCCTAAGGTTTTCATGGCGGCTTTGGCAGGTAAATTTAAAGTTTTCTTATTGAGTAGCATTGATGTTAAAGCCCCAGCACCAATGCCTTCACCAAAAGCTACTGGCAATCCTTGACCTTCTTCTATGGCTTTGCTGGTAATTCCACTGGCAACCCCACCTGCGGCTAGATCATGGGCTTTGGTGCTGCCAAGGTGTTTTAGCGTATTGCCAATCTTGTTTACCCCAAACTTTAGCGCACCCTTAGCAGCTCCACCTGCACTGGCTAAAGATCCAACCGCCTTAAGGCCTTCATGGATAGATTTCTCATTTTCAGGAGTTTTGGTGTAATCATCGGTTAATTGGTCAACTCCCTTATCAACTGCATCCACTACGGATGGAATCATTGGAATATCAGCACCTTGCGGGCTTGGTATATGATATTCACCGTTGCTAAACCCTTCTAGAGCCGCCATCAGTTTAGGGTCCATGCCTTTAAAAGCTTCCTTGTTGGTATTAATTGCACTACTGAGGAGGTTGATGATGCCGGTGACTGTATCGGCCAAGTCACCAACAACACCGGAGCCAAGGGATTTGGCGGTACGGGCAACACCCTTACCACCACGCGTAGCTAGTGACTCTTGATTTTTAGCCTGTCCAACTTGACTCCCATCAACAACCCCTCCCAGGGCTTCGAGATTAAAACTCTGTGGTTGTGATGGTTGATCAACCACACCACCTAGGGCTGCTAGGTCAAACTTTTGCGATGCTTGGTTATTCAACAAGTCGTGCTCCCTGACTAATCGCTAAATCAACATTGGCGGCGGGAATTAAAACTGCTGTGCCATCGGGTGCCGTCATGCGTACCATTTCAGCTTGGGATTGTGGTGATGATGGTTGAGGTGCTTGAATTTGTTCTGGTGGTAACTGCTGCGGCTGTACCGGCATCTGCTCTTGCTGTTCTTCATTTGCAATCTGATTCCTTGTCCCATAACTTGGTATTTTATGAATTTCCCGTTCATTACGCTTGATTTGTCGATCAAGCGTTGTCTCAAAACGATTGAGCATGCGTTCTAGTGCTGCTTTAGTTTTATGACTGTTGGGGGTTTGTGCGGTTAAAAACTCAAACTCCTTTTGGTTCATATTACCAAACGCTAAGTTGCCCTTCACAAACGACAATAATCCTTTGCTGATCGCATCATACAGCTCAGTGTCTGCATAAGCCTTTGTCCCTAATTGTTTACCAATCAAGCGCTCAAACCCTGCTTCTAAGGTACTGCCGGTAATTACCTCACTGACCTTCAGCAGCTCCTTTAAATCCTGGATCTTGTAGGTCACATCTTCTAAGGATAAATTCTGTTCTGACAGTTTGGCTTGGCTCTTAGCTAAGGCTTTGGCTTGTTCTTTTCCCAGCATCACCTCATGCTGTTTATCAGGATCTTGACTAAAGGCATTGCGATTTTGAATGGCATCGGCATTTTGCTGGTTAATACCGAGCTGTTGTTCAGCTCGGCGTTCCTGAGCTTCTTGCATTTCTAAAGCTTTTTTGGTGAGGTATTCCACATTTTGTTCTTCCCTGATTTTTGGAAACATCGCAAACAAATCATATTTTTGGTCAGGCTTTCCGGCTTCAGTTAAGAGCACCTTACCATTTTGTTTATCAATCATACTGATCTTGTAATTGGTGCCACTGGATTGGTTAATTCTATCCACAATATTTGATCCAACCTTAACAACGTCATCATAAGGTAAGTTATGGATATTTTTAGTTAGGGCTTCTAATTCTGGAGTAATCTGTGCTTGTAACTCAGCTTGTTTTGCATAGATTTGATTACGCTTACTGGCCTCGTTAGCAATGCCTTCAAGACTCGAGAAGGTGTCCATCATTTTGGCTGCCATGTCACGACGTTTTTCATTGCCTTTGGATTTACTTCCCAAAGCTAGCCCTTCCATCAGTCCAGCAAGAGCTGCACGCCAACCCCTTTGAGGACCACTCCCTAATTGACCTCGCATTGCGCTAAATACATTTGCGGCATCATCTTCTTGGGTAGGCACACCAGCACCAATCTCATAACGCATCTTCGCCAGCGATCCTTGAGTTTGTAAGTTTGCATTAAGATCACCGGGTTTGGGATATTTTTTGGCATGAAGTTTTAAAAGATCCAGTGGTACATTGGTCATAATTTTACCTACCTCATTAATTGTCCACCAAGTTTACCCGCTTGACCACCCATCATTGCCCCCATTGGTCCACCAAAATAAGCGCCCACTCCCATACCACCGAGTTGTAGCATCGTATCCCCAAAGGAAGGTCGCTGACTGTTATAGCTTGCGAGTTGGTTTTGATATTGGCTATTAATCTGGGCAACTTGAGCATTATGGCGGTTAAGACTATCCATATTGCTTTGCGCAAAGATTGTATTCGCCAGTTCTGGAGCCCGAGTGGCCATGGCTTTACTTGTGTCTTCTCCACGAATGCTTGCGCCCATATTGAATAAACCACTTTGATTTTGTAAGGCCTGCTGGTGCATGGTATTGCTTTGATTGTACTGATCGAGTTTGAGTTGATGTTCCATTTGTGCCCGTTGTAATTGTCCGATTCGGCCTTGCTCCCTAAAACCAAACTCGTTGCGGCGATTGGCTTGGTCAGCGGCTTTGAGCTGCTCACCATACATCGTTGCATTAACATTGTGTTCTTCCAGTGCTTTAGCCTTGTTATAGCCAAGCGCATTGCGCATTTCAATTGCTGCGGTACTATCTCCATAGCCTCTGCGACTGAGATACTCACGATTCTCATTTTCCTGTTTTTTAAATTCCTCTTGCAAAATCGTGTTACCCATCGCTTTAAAGTCGGTTACGTATTGGTTAAAGTCCGGGAGCTTAGATAATTCAGCAATATCGGCTTGCCGTTCCGTATTAAGACTATTCATGACATCAACAAACGGCGCAAAATCAACGACCGCTGCAGGATCATAATCACTGAGTTTTTTAATTTCCACAATCGCTTTGTTCATTAAATTCCCAGCTTCATCATAAAGCTTTTGTTCTTCTTGGGTTCTGGGTAAGCGTTCGACCACGCGTTTTTTCTTGCCATCAGCGCCAATCACGGTAATTGCTTGGGTGCCCGTGACATGATCAATCACATCGAGTAGCTCTTCCTTAGGAGGTACTGGAGGATAATACGGGGCTGGAGGGGGAGAAGAATCACCACCACCAAAACTCATAACTCTTTACCCATCTTCACGGCCTTTCTACTTTAAACCAAACTTTTTTAGGGTTGTCCTTATCATAGCCGACAAATTCTACTCCCAGCGATTGACATTGACGTAACAAAGTAATTATTGATTTTTCTACTGTCGATATCATTATTCTAACAAAATTTAAAGTAAATGGAAAGTTTAACAAGAGTTTTAATCCCGTTTTATACGGGAGTTTATAGCGATACTCTTCAAAAATACACAAAGAAAGTTCACAAACGGCCCTTTCTTTATCAAGGGTTTTGATTCCATAAATCCCGACTTCCTGATCTTGATGGGTGATCATAAAGAATTGGGAATGAGGATGATAGAAGCTTGGAAATACTCTTTGCACATCCAGCGGATTGATTTCAACAAGCTGCATAGTTTATCTCCCATCAAATATAGGAGGGATCATCCTGACCGACTTTAAAAGGTAAATCATTCTTACATAAAGTGACACTCACGTATTGATTTTGATAGGATCCGACTTTGATGGAATAAAATAGGATAATCTTAGAGTTGGTTTTTCTTGGGGTGATTCTTAACAAAAATGGTGCAGTTTTAAACGATATGAGATTAATTGGCGTAGCTGCCGCATCATATTCGTTTCTAACAAAAGCAGCATCTTCGTAAGAAACAATCTGCAGTACCTTACCGACGTTGGCAAAGAAAGATGCTGTACCTGCACCATTGGCGGTTAAGACATCCCCCAATTGACTGCCAGCGGAACTTATTTTAGGGGTGGTAACGCTGCTATCGGCAACCTTTACCGTAGTAATCGCAGCATCCGCAATTTTGGCAGTTGTGATATTCACATCTGCAATCTTTGTGGTGGTGACATTAGCATCAATAAGTTGGTTGGTACCCACGGCATTGTTAGCAATTTGTCCTTGGGTTACCGCTTGATTGGCAAGTTTTTGGGTTGTGACAGCATTATCACTAAGCTTTTGCGTGGTTACTGCACCGTCAGCAAGCTTTGGGGTAGTAACATTGGCATCAATAATTTGATTGGTTGCTACCGCATTTTGGGCAATTTTTTGAGTAGTTACCGCTGCATCACCAATTTTAGGGGTGGTAACACTTTGGGCTGCAAGCTTTTGTTCAACCACAGCATTGGCCTCAATCTCAGCATTGGTGACATAGGTCCAGGAAAGATTATTAGCGCCATCAGTTTTTAAGACTTTGTTGGCATTCAAGGGATCATTAGCCCCTGGTATAGATCCTGCCTGGACAGCATTAATTGCTGCAGCCAACGTATTGACATCATCGGTGAGGGCATTAAATTCAGCATCAAGCATTTCTGCCGTGGGTGGCCTTTTGGTTGTGGTTAAGATGCCGTAGCGCGTATTGTTGGGCAGTGATTGTAAAGGCACGTAAGGCAGTGAAGGACGACTCGTATTGGTTGGTAAGGGCATGGGGGTTTTTCTCCTACGATGATTTTCTCTTTTATATCCTTGTGTCAGGTACTACGTTCAGCAATGCCAAACAGACGAATTTTCTTTAAATATAACGGTCCACTTAAAGTAGAACCATTAAGACTTAGGCTAAAACTTGCGCTGATAAATTTTAAGCGGTTTTTTGGAAACGTGTAAGGATCGTCAAGCCTAAAACCTAAGGCATGCGGATTAGGCTCATTTGGATTATCACCAATATCACCCGCGTTTACTAAAGGGACCTGAGCAAGCGTATCGCCCTTAAACTGCATCTGATAGGTAGCATGCTGCATAAAGGTCTTACTCAAATCCCCATTGATGATCATGAACAAGGTGTTTTTATTGTCAATTACAAAACTTGACGGATAGCTACACTGCAGCTCAAAGCGTTTGTTGGCCCAGCGTCTGCCAGGTAAATGCACTACAGGTGGGATCCACATAAAGTTGATTAAATCTTTACCATGATTATCCCCATAGATGGGAACATCACCAGATCCGTCCGCGTATTGGTAAATCTGATGATCGATTAAAAGATATAAGATATTATCCAGGGTTGCTAAAAAGCTTTGGGATTTTTCAAAATCCCCAGAAAACAAACTCCAAGCATAAAGGTTGGTGGAATACAAAGAAACCAAGACCTTATTCAAACCAATTTTAAAGCCACAAAACGCTCCAGATTTATACTTAAATGAACGACAGGCCCGGTAGGCTTGATTAGAAGTTGTAGTGGAAGTGACGTATTGCCTGACCAAGGGATCAACTGCATCACTTGGGGTGGCAGCAAATTGTTTGGCGACATTTAAGGTACTAAACGACAACAGACCATTTTGACTAACAAAATAGACATCGTTAGCCATTTCCACCACCAGATTACCATGGACAATGCCGATTGGCAGCATTGATGAAAACTCAAACTTTGGTCTGGTCGGGTCAATTGCGGCTCCCAAAGGTTCTGAACCGGTCCACACCTGGGTACGGCATCTTCCCATAAACACCATCAGCCCACTGACATAAGCAATCGCTTCAAGGTTATCACAACTTCCGTGACCTTCAGCCAAATTAATACTTGGCACAGTTTTCGTCGTGGGGTTAAACCAATTATGAATCGTATTCGATTGGTAAGTAAAATAGACCCGTAACGCCTGGTCGGGATCACGGTAATTTAAGCCCACCGCACCCGGACCTAGAGCCCAAAGACGATTATGGGCAACTATCAAAAAACTAAACGCTGGAGGCCAATCGCGGTAAAATAATTCGGGTGGATGATCAAATGCGGGTAAAACATCTTGTGTGGTGATCGTGATCAAATCCCCATGACGTTGAATGTCAACTACCGTGATTG
Organism: Candidatus Odyssella sp.; assembly: GCA_020726185.1. GTDB lineage: Bacteria > Pseudomonadota > Alphaproteobacteria > Paracaedibacterales > CAITNM01 > CAITNM01. The sequence continues at coordinate 52,990 of DYTB01000005.1, forward strand.
CAGTGATGACTCCATGAATTTTAAGTTGGATGTGATTACGGTGTTGATATTTGGCAATCTCAAACATTGCAGCCTTGGATTGATCAAGAGAAAAAGAGAAACGTCGATGCTCAATGCGATTAAAGTCCTTGGCAGTATCTTCTTTAACAAAATCCACAACTTCGCTTAAAGTACTACCGTCCCAAGCCAAAACCCGATCAACCCCATTACAAATCATGACGGTGTTTAAAAAGGTAACTGACCTTGGCACACAAGCTACACTTAAACCAGTTTTAAGCGCTGCACTTAAGGTTGCGGTTTTTAAGTCATAGACATAAAGGCTTCCTTGAGAAAATAACAAAGAATTAATTCTCACCCCATGCAGTGGCAAGGGAAAGGAATTATCTTGTACGGTAATGGTGACAGTTTGGCCTAATACAGATTTGTTGACAATTGTCGCATAAAGGGTGGTTACCCCAAGGCTGGTATAGGGAATTTTAATTATTGTGTCGACATTGAAGGCACCCAGATTATTGGTTTGAAAACTAAAACGATTTGGCGCCAGCACTTGAAAATTCTGAGCTGTCGCATCTTGGACAAAGGTTTGTACATAAAGCAGCATTTGGCTGTCACCATTAGCTTTAGCATAAGGGAAAGCTTCGATGATCACCGCATCGGGATCAAGGTTCACACCAGCTAAACGTTTGGTGCCATAACGCACCATGGCTAAACCTTGCGGTGTCGGTAAAATGTTTTCTAAGACCGAGGCAAAATCCTGGGGTAACACTTCAGGAGCAATATTACGGTTCATGCCCTGGATGGGTGGATTAAATTCTAAAACGTTGTAGTTAGCTTCCTGGAACATGATTTATCCATCCTGCTAGACACTACTGAACGTAGAAAATACTGTACCACTGGAATTATAGAGATAGGAGAGGAGTCTGGTCTGCCCAACTTCCCAGCGCTTCTTCGCATCAACCGCTTTTTGTAAGTTTTTAAAACCACCTTCTTCTTGAAACAAATAATACAACGCGCCATCAACCAAAACTGGATGATAGGCAAAGGGATAGGGAATATCCTGTTCTGGGGTATTCTCTGCTAAAATGATAGGTTGCGGGATATACCAGATCTTAATCGAGGTGATTGCTGTCTGTATTGGCACAAACTGGAGTATATCCTTTTGCACAAAGTACTGGATGGGGTGGCCAGTTCTGCTAAATGCCGGGTCTTTCTCCAAGATATCGCTTAAGCAAACTTTGTGGAGTTGGCGCTTATGGGTGAGATCATAAACATATGAGACTAGATAAGGAATCTCGGGCAATTGTACCTGATTTGAGTCAGCTTGATTGGCAAGAGTTGTATGAGTTAGTAAATCTTGGTTAAAATTAGCGGTAACCTGGTAGAGCTCTAAATGGGCAAGATTCAAGTATTGTAAAAAAATCGTCCTCTCCTCTTTAGTAATGTTGTCATTACCCAAAGAGAGATTGCCCATTAAGCTTAGTAACCCTGAAACCTGCATCTACGATCTGCCCCTCCCACATCACTAACTCAGTAAATTACCACCAATCATAAATTCTTCTTGCCAGCATCTTTTATGTGTTAGTAATTACCAACCACCAGCAGCATCGATATAATACTGCCCGCAGCAATTGCGGTACCTCCATTGGCCACTGCCACATTGATAATTTTGCCAGTGGCATCAATAGTTATCGAAGTTGTTGCTCCAGGGACTGGAACATTGATCGCCCCTGCAGCGGTTCTAACCATAAAAGACAAGATGGTTTTAATTTTACCCGCTCCCGTCCAGGTTAAAACATTGGCATTGGCGTTAGCTGCAATTCCTGCGGTGGTGGTAATATCAAAGGCCAGAAGCTGATAATCACCCCCGGTAGATGCGATGGCATTATTAACATTAGGTGCGGTCGTGGTATTTTGCATGTAGCGAACAACACTTGTCATGATGAAATCTCCCTATTTAACTTGATTAAAATTTAAAAGCTGACAAACGAATGAATAATTCCTTGTTCAACCACAGTGTTTGATCCAACTACTGCACCAGCTTGACTTGCGTATAAACTTTTAAACTGCAGCATCTTTTGCCCGCGAAACTCATGACCAAAGTAGAGCTGAATCCGCTCCACCAGGTCGTTTTCCATACCAATTTGCGGTTCTTCAGCCCAGCCAATTGAAAGTGCTCCAGCGCCCATAAAAAGATTCCAGGCCGCTTGTTTAGTACCATCAGCACTGGTAATCGCATATTGGTAAAGGTCACGGCAACTGTAAATCTCAATACCCCGATATTCGCCGATATAATCCGCACCATTTAAGGTTTGCGGGGTATTTTCTTGATCAATCACGGTGCCACGATTAAAGGTTGAGTTAGCAAACAATGGATCAGCAAACAAACTGGGTAAGGTTTGCGGATGCGCTAAATAAATATACTTGTTCATCGGCCAACCGGCTTTACTTTTAATGTAAGCCGGGCGAATTGCGTATTCGCTATTAACCGCAATATCAGCAGCATTACCCCGTTCAGCATATTGCTTGAGGGTTTCGAGGTGCTTGGCGGAAAGACCAGAACCTGCAGGGGCTGTGTTGGCGGAAGTCTGCATACCATTAACAAGCGTTGGGAACGTACCATTCGCTTGATAAGCGGCTCTGGCTAAAAGTGTTCCTGCAGCGACTGGAAAGACGACCCGATCATAAGCAGGAAAATGACCGGCAACGTTACCGGTTAAGGCAGAACCGGTGGTAAGAGCCGGATAGGCAGTTGATGTCATCGCATTAAACAGATCATAGTTTAAACATCTTGAAAATGCTTCCACCAATTGCTGACGCGCATAGGGTGGTAAATCAATTGGCGTACCGTAGTCGAGAATGTCATAGCCTTTGATTTGTACCAAAAAGCTTTTAAAGTTCACAGAAACCGCATCATAGTCAACTTGTTGTTGCTGGGCATTACCACGGCGTTGATCAAAGTTGACAATCGGGTTTTTGTAATCAAGCGCTTGGAGTTTACTCATGCGGTATTGCAGACCTTCACCACGACCAAGTATTTTACGAACAATCGGGCGACTTGGTTCCTTACCCATCAGTTGAAAAAGTGGGGTGATTTGCACCCATTCCTTGAAGACTGGACTAACGACATCAAAGGGGAAGAGGTTTTGGTTAATCCCGTTATAGCCGGGAGCCGGAACTGGATAAAGCGCCATAAAAAAATCCTTTTTTAAAAATCCACAAAAACATAAGCGTTGAAAGTTGCAACCATCGTTGTAACTAACATTTAAGTATTTTGGTTCTTTTCAAAAAAGCTAGCGGCTCTACCAGTAACCAAAGATAATAGCCTTAGGTCATACATTTGGCTGTCTTTGGATTCTTGGCAAAACGGGTCTTTTAATTAAAGCTTGAAGGTTCAAGCGGGCGATTAATAGCTAGTGGCCTTTACCTTCGTCTGACTCTGTCACGTTCCTCAAAAAGAGCAGAGATGGTATCTTTAACACCACCCGTGCCATCTACCCCATTGCCAATTTCAGCAATACGATAACGTGGTTTATCGAAGTCTTCGTATTGTGATAACTTTTTGTTTAATTTGTCAATAGTTTTATGAAGACTATCAATATCTTGGTTTTTCTTATCTATATATGCAAAGACTCCACCTGCAGATTTAATATCTTTGTAACTTGTCTCATAATAGTGTTTACCAATAGATAGCATCTTTTTGGTAAGCTTGACTGGTTCATCACTTAATTCGGTGAGATCCTCAAGTGCTTCTTGAATGTCTTCAAGGGGAGCGAGGTTTAAGAAATAATCAAAGGCTTTTATTTTATCATCTAACAGTTCGTCATCACTATATTTACGAAGGTTTATCAATTCGGTGTTGGCAATTTTTAAGACATTCGCAAACGGATGGGAATTATAGGGAGAACCTTCCAGCTCTGTCGCTGTTTCACCGCTGCTATTTTCTAAAGACTCGACTAAGCTTTGTGCTTCTTCTCGTGATAAACTACCACTTGCAACAAGCTCTTGGGTGATCTTTAACGCATTCTTTAACTTTCGAGCATTTTGGTGGCCAAACCTTTGGGTATCGGTAATTACCTTGCGGTTTTTGAGTAACTCCTCCTGCAGGGCTTTAAGCTCTGATTCAGCACTAACTTCTCCGACAGGATCATGATATCCTGACTTTGCAACGCCCGTTTTTAAATCTTTTTGTGATTCTCGTGTTGCTTCTGCGGTTTGTTTATCCGGTGTATTTCCTGTTGCCAGATGTGCTTGGTCTTCAGCCAGATGTTTTTGGTCTCTTTCATTAAATAAGTCAGAAATCGTATCACGAAGTTCACCCTCTATTTTCTTGGAGTTGACTCGATCAATCTGGTCTTCTTTTTTAAGATTTTCAATCATTTTTTTTCTCCTATAATCTGTGTCTAGCCAAAGCATTGACTAACGTTGTCATCGTCATTAAACTTTTCCTTGTTGTGGGACGGTTGGGACATGACCTTTCCCAGCAGGGGTCGATACATACTCTGCTGGCGCTCCGCGTCCTGCAACACTTTCTTCCATCATGGTCTTTTGTTGCATCGCCTGCTGCATTTCACTTGCAATCGTTTCAGGGTCGCGAATCCCCAGGCGTCGCATCAGATCAGGAGATGTCATCAGCCACTGAGCATGGGCATTCGACAATAGCGATTCAAAGGTTGCCTTTTGTTCCGCAAAAGAACTTTGATAATCTGGGACTTCTTCAATGTACAAGGAAATCGGTAGGTTACGAATATCATTAAGCACCATGGGCTTACCATTGATTTCTCTGATCAGGTTTAAAATGATCACCTCTCGTTCCGGTGGACTTAAAATCTCCACAGCCAGATTCATCGCTTGACTTGCTTGAATCAGAGCCAGGATAAAACGTGCTTCGCGTTTCTTCATTTGCGAAAAATTATCAAAGGCAAAGACATTGTTCCTTACACTGTTAACTTGACGAATATTTTGAGCAACGCCACTGGTGGCATTGGTTTGCACCCCGAGCATTTCATCATAAATGCCTGTGACACGCTGCATCAGATTAAGGTAGAGTTCGACAATTTTAATCTGCTCTTCACCCATTTGCGCATTACTCGACATCTGAAACTTGGAATCCTTTGGCAGCACGATCACCGAATCGATTGCTTTGAGTTCTTGGCGAATCTTTTCAAGATCACTTCCTGCCATTGGATTGCCTTCAAAGATCACTCGAGCAGAATTGATTGCATAAACCGATTTTGTAACCCTCACATTGCAATCGCGTTGAATATCTTTCATGCTTTCTAACAAGCCATACGCAACGCCTGTTTTAAAACGGCGTTGAAAGACAATCGGAATATAGCTAAAGTCGTGCTGATCTGGAAAGGTGGCATCTAAGGGGGCATGTTCTAACAGGATGTTATCTAAAAACAAGGTCCGCATAATGCGTTCTCCCTGACTTTCTGCTATATCCTTATCCGCCGATGCAACGAGCTCTTCAGCAGTTTCAAGCGTAAAGGTTTTAAAGGATCGACCTTGGTGATCAATACCCTGATACACTTTATGGGGAACTTTGTATTGGACTTCTACCACCAATACACGGTTTTGATTAACCCCGTTATAATTGCTGTAATCAGTATAGGCAGAGTTGCGGTCCATCAGCTCTGGACTAAATAGTCCTTCATAGTAAGCAGAATCTTGATTAACCTCAATGTCACTAGCGGTTTTAGGCCACCTCGCTTTGACCATTCGAGGGTCCATCCAGCGTTTACGGCAGACGTATTTCATGGCCGTATATTGTGGGGTGAGATCATCGGGATCTGGGATAATATTAAAGGGATGCACGTAATCATAAAAAATTTCGCCATCTTCTTTGTACAAATAACTCCAGCCAATCCCACAAATTAGGGAGTCTCTGAATTTTAAGCTGCCTTTATAGGGTAATTCCTCATGCTCTTGAATATAAAACAACAGATGGGTTAGGGCTTCAGCGAGTTTATCATCTTGGATGTTATGGGAATCATTACGGCAAGCGGTACGGTAACGGGATTGGATTTCGACACCGGAAAGATTATCGATAAAACCTTTGCAGATATTAACGGTAATTGGCAGTTGGCTACGTTCTTGTAGCTTGTGCAAATCAATATTTTGCCACTGGCCCGTGCCATCGTAAAATCCATAGTCATTAATACATTTGTTACGAAACTCCACGGCAGATGGATGCAGATTGGCAGCCCTAAAATATTCTTGGGCGGTGGTCAGGGCCTTTTGCCGAGATGCTGAAAGTGGGTAGGTCATTTAGCTCCTACCTGCGCTGAATAGAGGTTGGCAATTCTAGATGGCAAGAGGTTGGTAAAATTGTGGAGGTTGGCAAAAAAACTGCAACGCCTTTGATATGTGATCATGGCTCTCTGCCTTGCTGACCAGAGGTTGGCAAAATTGTGGAGGTTGGCAAAACTACAATACCCTTGAGCTGTGGTCGCAACCTTTTGCCAAGCTGATGAAAATGGGTATGCCATCGGTTAAGCCTTTGTTAAAAACTTTAAAAATGTTAATACGATAAATACTGTTAAGAACTTATGTAGTATAACATCTTTGTTGATAAATTCAATATTTATGAATTTACTTCTTACTCCTTATCATAAATAACCAGCTTCTTGCCAACGGGGCGCCTTATCGTGATAGAACTGGGTTTGGGTCCTGGCATAGGGTAAGCCACCTAAAGCGTAAAATAACGCATCAATGCAGTGGTCATTCTTCTTTAAAATTAAGCCATTATCATCTCTAGCATACTGCCGCCATTCGGTTACCAGGTGACGACAGCCCATGCCTTTAGTGCTGGAGATGATCTTGAAACGATCACCTCTGACCCGCTCATAAATCTCATCAATCGTTGCTTCTTTAGTGTTATTGGCCTTGTGGGCTTTCACCAGATACAATCCGGAACGGTTTGCTAAAAAATCAATGGTCTTTTCTTTGGTGTGCATGTTTTCACCAGCCCCCGCAGGGTCAACCATGCCAGTACACCACTCAGGTATCATTCTTGAAATATTACTTGCGTGTTCTGTAGGTGTAGCATTACTCAGCTTATAATCGGCAACCGCATAGACAATATCTTTGTCGCGGTCATGGGCAAGCAGTACGGCACCCCAAGTACCACCCGAAGAAGCGGAGGGATCAAGTCCATAAACCCGGGCAAAATGATTGGGAATTTCAAAGGGCTCTACAAAAATTTCTGATTCCAGCATGGTAAAGACTTTGCCTTGACCAAACACTGGGATCCCATGTTCGCGCGCTTCAAGTTGCCACGAGGGTACGGATTTACGTAACCGCTCACGTTCTTCTGATTTAAGGTGAGGATTGTCAGCCCAACTGGCCATAATGTAACAGCGCCCATTACTAATTTCACCTTCAGATGCATTATCTAAAAAGTGCGTAATCAGCTCATCCTTACCACGCTCCGGCCACATCGAGACCACCAAAAAGGTTTTTTCACTATCAAAGGAGGTGGTGCGCATTAGGGCTTCTTGATAGACCCTAAAGTTAGGCACTTCATCAAGGTGGATAAAATCAGCTTTCACCCCTTGAAAGGAGGATTCTCCTTGTTGAAAGGCCTTGAACTTCAGCTCAGAGACCCCACCTGAAATGTGATGAATCCTGACCGTATCCCAAGCCCCAGCAATTGTCGTATGGGTTTTGCCCTCAATATAACTCTCATGCAAAATTGCTGGCATCGACTCATCAATATCACCAACAAAGAGTTTCTTCTGCAAAATATCGCGGGTGTCTTTCAAACTAATCGAGGCTGAGATTGCATTAATCGGGCGGGTGAAGCGATAGCCCTGCCACCATTTAGGATAATTACCTGTTAAGTGCATGGCGAGCTCCATACAGACAGCATTGGTCTTACCGGTGCGGTTACCGCCAAGAAACAAACGTTCACCTGCACTGGTACCAGCTTGATGAAAGGCCTGTTGTTTAAGGGTGGGCTCATAAAAGACAAACTGTCTTAGCAGGGTTATCGCCAATTTATCCGCAGCATCAGCATCGATCATTAACTTTCTCAATTCAAAAAAATAATTAAAAGTCTAGGTTAATAATATGTCTAATAATCAGTTTTAACAAGTAATAATCAGAAAAATTTTGGCTATATTAAAACAACATCTGAATACTTCTATTTAAGCTTAAACCAATGGCTATAGCCATGCCTATCTATCTCCTGCCATGGTCAATGGTTGGGTGGCAGCATGCCCTCCTACCCCCCCATACCCATAGTATAAATAAATATTGAATACTGATAGCTGACCAGGTGTATCCGTAAATACTTATAAGCCACAATTATTCAGGGCTTTATCGCTGACTAAATCAGTTACTTCGCCTTGTTAAGGCAATCGCTACTTAAGCTAAGCCTATGTATTTAGGGATTTTCAGGCGCATCGTCACCATTGGTCAGCGCATATGTTAGTGGATTGTTAGAAACTTTGCGAGTCATCGCTAGCATCTGCCTCAATAATCTCTATCTCGGTTTCAGTATTGCTATCGGTATTAGTAGTGGTATTGGTAAACGCCGGAATGCCACGTTTACTCTTCAGCCACAGCTTTAAAAAGGTTTGCTGGTCTTCAGGGCTTAAGGCGCTGCTGAAGTTAAGGTTGATCTCGGTGTTTTCCTCCCTAGAAATTGCCACAAAGGTCCCAGGCTTGGGGTAGAAGTACTCCATGCATAGTTTGATAGCCCAAGGCTCCACCACTGTGTGGTATTATGCTTATCTTCAACGCCCATGTTTTCAGCTATTCCTTATAAAAATTGAGTGGGTTTTGCGCTATTTTCTTAGGTGTTCGTCGTTATTTCCTGCTTTAAAGAATTCTGTAAACGAGTAAATCAATGCGCTTGGCTGCACGTCAGTTTTCATGGTAAATCTAGTGGTATAAATTTTAGCATGAGAAATCTACCATCATGACCTATACAGACAGCACTTTCCGTAACGCTAAGCCTAAAGACAAACCCTATAAACTTACTGACGAAAAAGGCATGTTCCTTCTCATCCAACCCAGCGGTAAAAAACACTGGCGTTTTCAGTATCGCTTTGCTGGAAAAATAAATACCTTATCTTTTGGTGCTTACCCTGAAGTTTCCTTGGTGGATGCACGTCAAAAACGAGAGGATGCTCGCAAGCTTTTGGCTGAAGGCGCAGATCCAGGGCATTTACGCAAACAAGCAAAACAAGAGCTGCTCATCCAGCATGAACATACCTTTGAGCTAATTGCTAGAGAATGGCACTCTAGAAGAGAAGAGGTGATTAATAATCGTCATTCTCAAAATATTTTAAATCGCTTTAAGACTTAAGTTTTTCCTTTCATAGGAAATATGCCAATTACCAAAATTAATGCCGTCAATCTTTTGAGTATTTTACGTAAAATCGAGAAGCGTGGCACTCTGGAAACGGCACATCGAATCTTGCAAACCTGTGGCCAAGTGTTTCGCTATGCTATTGTTACAGGAAGAGCGGAGCGTGACATTTCGGCTGACCTGAGAGGAGCATTGAAGCCGGCTGTACAAAGACATCATTCTCACCTTAAAGACACTGAATTACCTGAATTCCTTCAAAAGCTAGAAATTTATGATGGCTCTGACCTTACGCGTCATGCAATTCAGCTGCTTGCTATAACTTTTGTTCGTACAAATGAACTACGCAAAGCTACTTGGGATGAGATTAATTGGGCGACTTGCACATGGTCAATTTCAGCTGAACGCATGAAAATGAAGAAACCGCATATGGTGCCACTTTCTCGTCAAGCTATGGATATATTGAAAGATTTGGAATCTAGACGTGTGGAGGCAAATCGTTATATTTTTCAAAATCATATTAATCCAGAAAAATGCATGAGCGAAAATACCATCCTCTACGCACTGTATCGTATGGGGTATCACTCAAGAGCAACTGGTCATGGATTTCGTGCTACAGCATCAACAATTCTAAATGAACTGGGGTTTCGCAGTGATCTGATTGAACTGCAATTGGCTCATAGAGAAAAGAATGAAGTGCGGGCTGCCTACAACCATGCGGAATATCTGCCAGAACGATTTAAAATGATGCAGTGGTGGGCAGATTATTTAGATGCAGCAAAACAAGGGGTAACCGTGTTAGATTTCAAAAAACAGCTCTTTCCTGAAACTGAGGTGACTCATGCCCAACTCTTTGCATGCTACGGATAATCTAGTTTTCCCTTTGGAATCTCTAGGAGCATTTCAAGAACCAGTCCAAGCCCTACAACAAGAATGCCAGGCTGCTCCGGAGATTTGCTTTGCCTCAGCGTTTATGGTGATTAACCATGCAGCCCAAGCCATTGCCAATGTTAAAATCGAAAACCGCACATCACCATTATCATGCTTCTTCATTACCGTTGCTGAATCTGGCGAACGTAAAACCTCCGCTGAAGATATTACGCTAGTTGCTACTAAAGAGTATCAGGCAAGCTTAGAAAAAATCTATCAAGAGAATCTCAAACGATATCAGGTTGATGTTACTGTGACTGAGCTTGCCCGTAAAAAATCCTTGCTTCAAAAGATTCCATTGAAACCAAAACACAACAGCTACTAGAGTTATCCACACCCACTCCACCCAAGATTCCAAGACTAATCACCAATGAACCAACCATGCAAGGGATTACCAGACTATTTCGAGAAGGATTCCCATTGATTCTGTTAACTTCTTCAGAGGGTGGCAGTTCTTTGGCAGTTACGCCATGCAGCATGGTAATCAGCTGCACACATTAAC
>DYTB01000021.1 GCA_020726185.1 Candidatus Odyssella sp.
GCTTGATATATTTTATCATCTTCAATCGAAGGAAAATCTTGAAAAACTACTCAAATCCTTCTTATCGTTCTTTAGTTAAGTATCTCGAATAATAATAGCGCTGAATTCAGATTTCCAATATTTTTTATAATTTCCAGGTGAGTTAAGTCTTTTAGAAAAAATAATTTCCACAAAAACCATGGCACAAGTACCAACAATATGCAGGCAGTGATTCTCTGTAAAACATAATGTCGAGTGAATGATTTTATACAAAGCATATTGTTAAAACAGTTAAAATAAATATAAGGATGCAAATAATCCATCCACTACTATAAACAGAGCTCAATTCAAACCCTTTGCCAAGTGACCACACTAAATACCGTATCCCATTAAGCATGTGATAATAGACACTGGCCAAAATTAAATAAATAATTGCTTTTACGAATGGCTGATGTAGCCAAGAGCAGAAATTACCGTATGCATCAGGTCCTTCGCTTAAAGCGTATAGCCAAGCACAGGTTAAAATAAGCCCTACCGTAAACCCCAACCCTGTCAGCCGATGTAATATTGATAATATTGACGTCAACTGCGGTTTATAAATCTGCAAATGCGGCGATAAAGGCTTTTGCATAATATCAAACAATTTATTTTCTGACTTAAGTTTGGGAAAAACTTTAAGCTTTTGTCAATTGATCTTCTTTGATGATTTTACGTACATCGATAAAATTATTGATGATGAAAAAATAACTGCCAAAATTGCAAAGGTAATACCAGGATGTAGATGAATGTTAAAAATAAGCTTAATGCCAACTATTACAAGCACAAGTCCCAAAGAAAACTTAAGGTATTTTATATTTTCAATAGCTCTGGCCAAAACAAAATACAAGGAACGTAAGCCCAGAATTGCTAAAATATTGGATGTATAAATAAGAAAAGAATTTGTTGTGATTGAAAAAATTGCGGGCAATGAATCCACAGCAAAAATAATATCAGAAAATTCAATTAACACTAAAGCAAACAGAAGGGGGGTGGCTTTATGTTTTTTGTGCTCAATCACAAAAAATTTATTTCCATGTGGTTTTGAGGAAAGAGGAACTATCTTTTGACAAAGTTTCCAAAGTCTACTGTTGGCTAATGGCTCTTCCTTTTTTTTTATGAAAAAAATCTTCATTCCTGTGAAAACAAGAAACGCCCCAAATATATATAATAACCAACTAAACGTTTCTAGAAGCTCAACTCCTAAAAATATCATCAGTCCTCGCATAACAAGGGCGCTCAGAATACCGATAAAAAGAACGCGATGCTGATATTGAGTAGGTATATTCAGGCTTTTAAAAATAACCGCAAATACCATGACATTATCCAGGCTCAAGATTTTTTCAATTTTGTAGCTTGTTATATATTCGAAAAAAGCTACTGATCCTAAGTGAACAAATATCCATGCGCTAAATGCCAGGGACACGCTAACCCAAAACAGAGTCCACCCTACAGCTTTTTTATAACTAGGTTGGTGTTGGCGGCGATTAAATATTCCTAAATCAAGTGCCAAAAATAAAAAAATGAAAATATTAAAAACAATCCAATAGGTTTGAGGAATCATTCGCTAACAATATTTTTTAATCTATCTGTCTATAACCGTAGCGTGATTTAGAATTTTTTGATAAGGGCATTTTGGCACTTGGTGGTTTATGGTTGCCGGCACAAAACTTGCATGACATTAGGTATTAAATTAGTAATAAAAATTATGCCTTTAGTTTGCTTATTGCTTAGCGGATGCAATCCATTTGGAGCATTTCGTCCAACGTCTGATGAAATACAAAGCGCAAATTGGGCGCCAAATCCGGATAAACCAAAACCTAGAAAACAATTATTTTGTTATCGAACGTTGGGTGAGCCGATGTGTTATGATCATGAGCTTAATGAAAGCGAGCGTCATAGATTGGTTGGGAAAACTGCAGAGCCACAAGAAAAAGACCCAACTAAATCTGCTTTTTCTAGTTGGGTCCCAAGTGCGCTTCGCTAAAATTTAAAGAGTTTAAAATGGAATATCGTCATTTAATTCGTCGAAATGGCTAGGCAAAGCACCACCGCCAGCATCACCTTCTATTCCATGGTTGTCGCTACTTCCTCTGCTATCTAGAAGTGTTAGCTCTCCACGGAAACGAGAAAGAACTACTTCGGTGCTGTAGCGTTCAACATTATTGCTATCAGTCCATTTACGTGTTTGAAGGCTACCTTCAATGTAAACCTTAGAACCTTTGCGTAAATATTTCTCAGCAACTTCGCCCAAACGATCATTAAACAGAACAACTCTGTGCCATTCTGTGCGATCTTTGCGTTCACCTGATTGCTTGTCTTTCCAGCTTTCACTGGTTGCTACTGAAAATGATACAATTTTTGTACCATCTTGCGCGTTACGGACTTCTGGGTCTTTCCCCAAATTTCCAATTAAAATAACTTTATTTACGGAGCCTGCCATAATTGCCCTTTTGCTGTGAAAAATTTATAGTGACACCAGTAGTTAACAAAATTATATAGAAGTTGGCAACATGGAAGTGGCATTTAGTGTTACACCAAATGCAGCAGTGCATATTCAGAAAATCCTTGAAACTGAAGCTCAGGGCAGCAGATTTCGTATTTCTGTGCAGGGTGGAGGATGTTCAGGATTTCAATATAATTTTTTAATTGATGCTGAATTAACACCAGATGATAAAATTTTTACCCAAGGAACAACAGAAGTCGTGTTAGATTTTATTTCATTGGGATTGCTTAATGGTTCTCAGTTAGATTATGTGGAAGATTTAACCGGGGCAAAATTTGTTATAAAAAATCCCAACGCAGCGTCCGCTTGTGGTTGTGGCAATTCTTTTTCGATTTAAAATATATGAAAATAGTTACTTGGAATGTGAATTCAGTTCGTGCGCGGTTGCCTCACGTTGAGGATTTTTTGAGGGACCATCAACCCGATGTTCTGCTACTGCAAGAATTAAAATGTGAAAAACATGCTTTTCCGCTGTCACTTGAAGAATTTGGGTACAATTGTGCTGTGTTTGGTCAAAAGACCTATAATGGAGTTGCGATTTTATCAAAATATCCTATCGAAGATGTGCAGATGGGGATTACATCTTTTGAAGACGGATCATCGCGGTATATTGAGGCATTTACAAACGGAGTACGAGTAGCCAGCGTGTATGTGCCAAACGGTCAAGAAATTGATTCAGCTGCCTATATGTATAAATTAAATTTTTTCCAAGCACTTTATAATCACGCCCAATATCTATTAACTTTGGATGAGCAAATTGTGATTGGTGGAGACTTTAACGTGGCCCCCACTGATGATGATGTTTACAATCCGGTGCTATGGAAAAACCAAGTGTTATGCAGTACAAGAGAACGAGAGGCTTTTCGGAAAATTGTGTATGCAGGTTTTACTGATGCAATAGCTCAAAGCACCCAAGGACCAATGCCATATACTTGGTGGAATTACCGTCAAGGTGCGTTTGCAAAGGATGGTGGTCTTCGGATTGATCATTTGCTACTATCACCCCAAGCAGCAGATAGCTTAAACACCACAACAGTGCACCGCTACATGCGCGGATTAGAAAAAGCTTCGGACCATGCGCCGGTTGAAGTAACGTTAAAAAATTAAAGGAGCAGAACGTGACAATTTCATTAACTGATGTTGCAAAAATTTCAAAATTATCAAGCATACGTTTAAGTGATGCTGAAAAAGTGGTTATGCAAACTCAGCTTGCAGGTATTTTTAGTTGGATAAATCAATTAACAGAAATTGACGTGAGCAATGTTAACTTAAATGATTTTCCGCAAGCACAAATGTTTGAGCGAGAAGATGTTGTTACAGCTCCTAATCAAGTAAAAGAAGTTACTCAGAATGCTCCACAAGTAGCGCATGATATGTTCGCTGTGCCAAAAGTTGTTGAATAAGGAATACCCATGAATACAAAAATTACATTAAGCCAAGCAAAGCAAATGCTTGAAAAAAAAGAATGTTCTTCAACTGAGTTGGTGCAGGCGTTTATTAATCAAGCAACTGCAAAGCGCAATCTGAATTGTTTTATTACAGAAACTTTTGACAATGCTCTTGTGCAAGCGGCGGAAGCTGATAAGCGAATCGCTAGTGGCAATGCTTTACCTTTAGATGGGTTACCTATTGCTAACAAAGATCTATATTGCACTCAGGGTGTGCGCACTACTGCAGGTTCAAATATATTAAAAAATTTCATTCCTCCTTATGAATCAACAGTATCAGGAAACTTAAAAAAAGCTGGAGCGATTAGTCTTGGAAAACTGAATATGGATGAATTCGCCATGGGATCAGCAAATCTAAATAGTGCTTATGGTCCGGTGGTTAATCCGTGGAGATCAACCTCTGAACCCTCAAAAGATTTGGTGCCAGGTGGTTCATCTGGTGGGTCAGCTGCGTCTGTTGCTGCTGGGCTTTGTCTTGGTGCAACTGCCTCCGATACAGGTGGATCAATTCGTCAGCCAGCTGCTTTTTGCGGAATTACAGGCATTAAACCTACGTATGGATTATGTTCACGTTGGGGCATGGTTGCCTTCGCTTCGTCATTAGACCAAGCAGGGCCAATGGCACACACAATTGCTGACTGCGCAGCGTTGCTACAGTATATGGCAGGGCACGATGATAAAGACGCTACAAGTTTAAATGTTACAATTCCTAATTATACTGCCAATTTAAAACCTGCAGCCAAAGGCTTGCGCGTTGGATTACCGAAAGAATACATGGAAGGTCTGAACCAAGAAGGTCAAGACTTGCTTCAAAAAGGTGTTAGTTGGCTAAAAGCCGAAGGCGCTGAGATTGTTGAAATTTCATTAAAAATGACATCGGCAGCATTACCGACTTACTATATTATTGCTCCAGCAGAAGCTTCAGCAAATCTAGCTCGCTATGACGGTGTTCGTTATGGGGCACGTGTAGATAGCGCAACGTTGGATGAAATGTATCAGAGCACGCGTCATGATGGGTTTGGAGCTGAAGTAAAGCGTCGCATCATGATTGGTACTTACGTTCTTTCTGCAGGGTACTACGATGCCTATTACACAAGAGCGCAAAAAGTAAGAAAACTGATATCTCAAGACTTTGATTGTGCTTTTGAGAAAGTTGATGTGATTTTGACGCCAACTACTCCAGGAGCTGCTTTTGGTCTGCATGATCGTAACGACGATCCTGTCGCAATGTATTTGAACGATATTTATACAGTTACTGTGAATCTGGCAGAGCTTCCTGGCATTTCTGTTCCAGTTGGATTATCTGCTGATGGGCTTCCTTTGGGACTGCAGTTAATAGGTCCAAAACTGTCAGAACAACTGTTATTCAATGTCGGCCTAACATTAGAGCAAGCTGCGCAATTTCCTCATTTCAAAGCTGCGTAAGGAGTATTTATGAAAAATCTTATTCAAGGACAAACTGGGGAATGGGAAGTTGTTATTGGGCTTGAAGTTCACGCTCAGGCAGTTTCAAATGCAAAATTATTTTCAGGTGCATCAGCTGTGTTTGGCGCTGATCCAAATACTCAAGTGACTTTTCTTGATGCTGGAATGCCAGGAATGCTTCCAGTTTTAAACAAAACTTGTGTTGATCAGGCTATCAAAACTGGTTTAGGGATGAATTCCACCATTAATAAGGTGTCTGTTTTTGACCGTAAAAATTATTTTTATCCAGATCTTCCCTTAGGATACCAGATTTCTCAATTTTATTACCCAATCGTGACTGGTGGGTATATAGACATCGATCTAGAAAACGAAGTTAAGCGTATTAACGTGACTCGCTTGCATCTAGAGCAAGATGCCGGAAAAAGCACTCACGATTTGCATCCAAATTTATCGTACATTGACTTTAATCGTGCTGGCGTTGCGCTTATGGAAATTGTTTCTGAACCAGAAATGCGCTCATCTCAAGAAGCAATGGCGTATGTGAAAAAACTTCGTTCAATATTGCGTTATCTTGGAACATGTGATGGAAATATGGAAGAAGGAAGTATGCGAGTTGATGCGAATATTTCTTTGCACAAACCGGGCACCCCATTTGGTACACGCGCTGAAATTAAAAACGTGAACTCAATCAGGTTTCTAGGCCAAGCTATTGAGTACGAAATTGTACGTCAGCTAGATATTATTGAGAATGGCGGCACTGTTGTTCAAGAAACGCGTTTGTTTGATCCTACAAAGGGTGTAACTCGATCAATGCGTAGCAAAGAAGATGCAATGGATTACAGATATTTTCCTGATCCAGATTTGCGTCCTCTTGTGTTAGACGAGGCTCGTATTGAAGCAATTCGTGTTGCTATGCCTGAATTACCAGATGCTAAGCGTGATCGTTTTATACAAGAGTTTGCATTGACCAAATATGATGCCAACGTTTTAGTTGCCGAAAAAGAAGTTGCTGATTTTTATGAAGAAATTGTTGGGTATTCAAAAGGTCAAGGTGCAGCGAAACTTATTGCTAACTGGTTAATAGTTGAAGTTTTTGGTGCTATGAATCGTGAAAATAAATCAATTGATGATTTGCCTTTTGAGTCACAACACCTAGCAAACCTAGTCGATCTTATTATTGACAACACTATTTCTGGAAAAATTGCAAAAGATGTATTTTCAAAGATGTGGGAAACAGGAAAAGCTCCTGCTCAGCTAATTGATGAACTTGGCTTAAAGCAGGTCTCAGATACAGGCGTTATTGAAAAAACTGTTGATGATATTCTTGCTGCTAATGCTTCTCAAGTTGAGCAGTACAGAGCAGGCAAAGAACAGGTTTTTGGTTTTCTTGTTGGGCAAGTTATGAAAGCGCTTCAAGGCAAGGCAAACCCAGGTGTTGCAAATGAAATATTAAAGAAAAAACTGAAAGCAATTAATTAAATATTAACTACTGACCTGATACAATCCTGCATAAGTGTAGGATTGTAGGCTATCATGATTATTTTCTTTTTATTGTTTATCACATTTTTTGAATTAAATGGCGCAATTGCTTACACAGATGCAGTTTTTACCAAGCAGCACTACAATGGCATTTTTTTTCCCGAAGCAGATTTTAAAGTTCAGTCTATAGTGCAGGTTAAAGCAAAAGGAGAGCCTCTAGAGAAATTAAATTTTTATTTTAAGCAGCATGTAGACACTGAAGAGATTGAATTTCTTGTTGTTTGGTATGATGTTCCATTCTCTAATATCACTCGTTTAAGAGGAAAGCATATAAGTAATTCTGATTTGCGAATACTTTTTCGAGCAGCTAAAGCTGATGAAGAAAGTGAAAGTGGGAAGGGACTAATCAGTGATGTGTATTGTAACACATTCGCTCTTTCCGACTTATCTTTTACATTTGGTGAGAAGAAGTTGCAAGAAAAAATTAGAAGTCTTGCGCAACGAATTAGAGCTGGTGCTTATGAAAAATTACTGGCTTTTACAGATGACCTAAATGGACAGAATAAAGTCATTAAAAATAAGTAATTTTAAGAGGGCATAAAGCCCTCTTTTAAGCAATCTTTTTTGGATCAATCCAACCAACGTTTCCATCTTTTCGTCTATATACAACGTTCAACACATCGTTCGCTGCATTTCTAAACATCACAACCGGAGCATCGGCTAAATCAAGCTTCATTACCGCCTCACTAACTGTAAGATGATGAATGTCATGAGTCATTTCAGCAATTATAACCGGCGTATCTGCTCCGCTATCTTCAGCTTCATGATTAACCACAAAGTAAGACGCCTCAGCTCCAATTGCATCATTATGACGTTGACGGTCACGTAATCTTGAGCGATATTTTTTTACACGCTTTTCTAATTTAGTTAAAGCATCACCAAAGCTTTTATAAGCATCGCTATCACGACCCTTACTGTGTACAACAAGATTTTTGCTAACATGTACCGCTAAGTCTGTTACAAATTCATGATGATCTTTACTAAGATGAACTTGTGACTCATGTGTTTCACCCACATATTTCTCTAATAGGGACCTTAATTCCGTTTGAATAAAGGTGCTTAAACTATCACCAACATCCATTTGATGGCCTGCTACATGAATTGTCATGCTCTCTCCTTTGCTTTTATGAATCCAAGCCTTGCGCTTGTCTACTCCATAGGTGAGCATACTGTTTGCCTAATTGCAACAGCTCTTGATGAGATCCAGATTCAATAATTTGTCCATTAGCTAAAACATAAATGTGATCAGCATCTATAACTGTTGATAAACGATGAGCCACCATAATGGTTGTGCGCCCAATCATCAGCTGTTTCAATGCTGATTGAATGTGCCTTTCAGAATCTGTATCAAGAGCAGATGTTGCCTCGTCAAGGAGTAAAATTGGTGCTTTTTTTAACATAGCGCGGGCTATTGCTAATCGTTGACGTTGTCCTCCAGAAAGGCTAACACCGTTTTCCCCAACGATTGTATTATATCCTTGTGGAAGTTTTTGAATAAATTCATGTGCAGCGGCAGATTTAGCTGAGCTAAAGACATCATTCTCCGAAAAATCTTGGCAACCATATGTAATGTTTTCAAAAACACTCAAATCAAAAAGGGCAATTTCTTGACTAACTAAGGCGATTTGCTTCCTTAAATGTGTAAGTTCCCAATCTTTTACATTAATGTCGTCTATAAAAATTTTTCCTGCATTTACGTCATAAAATCGTGGAATAAGATTAATAATAGTTGATTTTCCCGCACCGCTTGCCCCAACAAGAGCAATGCATTTTCCGGCTTGTGCCGTAAAACTAATCCCCTCTAAAGTTTTCTTCTTGGGGCCATATGCAAAGTGCACGTCTTTATATTCTATGCGCCCTTGAGCTTTGGTGGGGTGTTTTGGATTTGTTGGCGAAAGAATAGTGCTGTCCGTGTCAATAATTTCAAATACTCTATCTGCAGCGGCCAATCCTTCTTGAAGACTAGCATTAAGATTGCTCAAACGCTTTAATGGCTCATACGCTAAAATAAGTGCAGCAATAAATGAAATAAATTCTCCAGTTGTGCGGTTATGGTGCATTACTTGCAAGCCTCCATACGCAATTACTGAGATAATTGCGATGCCGCCCATGCTTTCAATAATTGGGTGACTCAATGATCTAACTCTTGAGGTTTTAACTACAAGTTTGTAAATTTTTTCAATCTGCTTTTGTGCACGAATCGCTTCATAATCCTCTGTTGAGTATGCTTTTATAACTCGAATGCCTTGAAAAATTTGAGTTAATTGCTTTGTGAATTTAGCAATTTCTTCTTGAGCATTAAACGTAACTTTGCGCATGCGTTTTCCAATGCGAATTATTGGTAAAAATGCAGCAGGGAAAATAAAAAATGACAAACAGGCTAAAAACCAATCTCTGTAAAACATTACTCCAATTAAAAAAGCTAATGTGAAACTATCTCTGCCAATACCAACAATGGTGTTTGCGACGCTATTGCGCATAAGAGTTATATCGTTAGTAAAACGTGAAAGTAGCTCGCCGCTGTTTCTTTTGTGAAAATATTCTAAATCTAGGCTCATTAGGTGGCGAAATACTCGATTTTGAATATCAGAAATGATGCTTTGACCGATACGTGTCATGGTGACCGTTTCACCGTATGATGCAAAACCTTTTATTACAAAAGCAGCGAGAACTGCTGCACAAAACATAATTAGTAATTTCGGGTCATTCGTTGTAAAAACATCATCAAAAACGGGTTGCAACAGAAAGGGCAGGGCAGCTGTAGATAATGCAGTTAACAGCATAAAAAAACACGCCTGACCAAAACGTAATTTGTATGGCGCAAGGTGTTCGTGCACTAATCTTTTTGCAAGGGGCTTTTGCAAGGTTTGCTTTTCTGCCATGAATGTAGGGACAATCTTTTTGCTAAAGGTATCAAGTTTTGATACATTTCGCAATCATACACATTGTTTTTTGGCATGCAGCGACAGAGTTTTTTATTTTATCAGGCCTTTCTTTTTCTGATCGTGTTCTTGTGTTTGCCATTACCCCATGGAAATATCTATCCTTTTTTGGCTTTAATAGCACTCTGTTTGTCTCAATTTAAAAAACAAGGCCTTGATCAAAAAAAAATAAATTCATTAGCAATTTCATTTATCGTATGGTGCGGTATAAGTACGTTTTGGGCAGTTGATATTTCTAAAGCTATGCACATGTACTCTAAGGTCATGGCCATAGTGTGTGGAGGGTGGTTTTGGTGGAGTAACCACACTAAATTTAGTCTGCAAAAACGTCAACAATTAGAATTGGTAGTGTCTTTAGCTGGTGCTTTGTTGGCAATTTGTTTATTCATTTTTGTAGTGAATACACAGCTTGGTGGTTCGCTATTTCAAGTGATAGATAGACACATTTCTCAAGCTTTGATTCACGGATGTGTTGCATGTGGCTTAGCTATTTGGCTGAGCGCGAAACATTTTAACAAATGGATACAAGCCATTATTTTAATTTTAATTTTTTGGATTGTGCGGCATGGCACAAGTGATGCAGCTGCTTTAGGAATTCTTTTAGGATCAGGGGCTCTAGTTATGCACAAAATAACGCCGAGCTTTTTAAAGGTAATGTTTATATATGGTATGCCAGCTGTCTGGGGAATATTACCATTCATTTTTCGCATGCTATCTTGCGAACAATATGTGCAATGGTCAGCCGTTCTTGATCCTAGCTATACACATAGATTATTTATTTGGCATTCCGTTTCTAAGCAGATTTTTGAGCGTTTTTGGACAGGATTTGGAATTGGAAGCTCACGCTATCGATTCCTTACTGTTAGTGGTGAGGACATTACCATTATAAATGGGTCCGAAAAGCTAGTCTTATTTTCTCCTGAAAACTGTCTGCACTCTCATAATTTTATGCTGCAAATTTGGCTTGAGCTTGGTGCTGTTGGAGTAATGCTAGCTTGCCTAATTTGGGTTACTTATTGGAACAAGGAATATGCCAAATCAACTAGCTATACGATTGCATTTTGGGGAAGTGCCCTTTGCGTGGCAGCAACGGGCATTAGTATTTGGCAAAGCTGGTGGCTTATATTGCTAGTCGTGCTTGCACCTGTTTATAAGCTAAGCAAAACCACGCAATTCGATTGTAGCTAACTTAGACTTTTTAACACGTCTTCTGGTATTTCGACGTTTGTATAAACGTTTTGCACGTCGTCACTATCTTCTAATGTATCGATTATTTTAAATAATGTTTTTGCTTGATCTACATTAACTGCAATCGTAGTTAATGGTTTCCACATGATTTTTGCTTCTCTGGGGTCACCAAGTGTTTCAATTAACGCATCGCGTACTGTCGCAAAATCTTCCATATGACAGGTGACTTCATGGGCATCATCAATTGTTTCTACATTTTCTGCACCTGCATTGACTGCTGCTTCAAATACTTGATCAAAGTTAAATTTTGAGGCATCGAAGTGCAGCATGCCTAAGCGTTCAAAACAAAAACCAACGCTCCCGGTTTCGCCTAAATTTCCACCATTTTTGCTTAAAGTAGAGCGCACTTCAGAGGCGGTGCGATTGCGGTTATCAGTAAGGGTTTCAACAATTACGGCAACTCCTGCAACTCCGTAACCTTCATAACGCACTTCTTCATATTGACTCAGATCATCTCCGCCACTAGCTTTTTTGATTGCTCTATCAACATTGTCTTTTGGCATATTAGCGCCACGTGCGGAAGCTAAAGCTGCCCTTAGCCGTGGATTTGAAGAAGGCTCAGCTCCTCCTGATTTCACAGAAACAATAATTTCCCGTGCGATTTTTGCAAACATCTTAGCACGCTTCGCATCCTGCGCGCCCTTGCGATACATAATATTTTTAAACTGCGAATGTCCTGCCATAGTGTCCCCCTTTTAATCAATTGCTTCTGCTAGTCTGGTTGCTTGGTCATTAGAAATTAGTGGATCAATAAGTTCGTCTAATGCTTCACCTTCAACAATTTGTAAAAGTTTATAAAGAGTTAGGTTAATGCGGTGATCGCTAACACGTCCTTGAGGAAAATTATAGGTACGAATACGCTCAGATCTATCACCCGTACCCACCTGCCCTTTACGGCTTGCGGACCGCTCATCTTCTTTGCGTTGACGTTCCGCTTCATAAATTCTTGCGCGCAAAATTTTCATCGCTTTGGCTTTGTTTTTATGTTGGGAACGCTCATCTTGGCAAGTAACAATGACCCCTGTTGGAATATGGGTTATGCGCACCGCGCTATCAGTTGTGTTAACATGCTGGCCACCAGCACCTGAAGCACGATATACATCAATCTGTAGGTCTTTTTCATCAATCTGAATATCTACATCTTCCACTTCTGGAAGCACAGCCACTGTTGCTGTTGATGTATGCACGCGACCGCTTGATTCTGTTTCAGGTACTCGTTGGACTCTATGTACGCCAGATTCAAATTTTAATCTTGCAAACACACCCTTACCTGCAATACTAGCGCTTGCTTCACGAATGGCTCCAAGGCTTGTATCACTTAGGGCAATAATTTCAAATTTCCATCCTTTGTTTGCAGCATACCGTTGGTACATACGAAATAGATTGGCAGCAAACAAACCTGCTTCATCACCACCTGCACCAGCGCGAACTTCTAAAATAGCGTTACGTTCGTCGTCAGCATCTTTTGGCAACAATAAAACTTTTATTTTTTGTTCAAATTCAGGAAGTGCATGAAGAATTGCATCGTAATCCTGTTGAGCCATGGCTTTCATGTCAGATTCTAGGGATGAATCATTTAGCATTGCTTCTAAGTCAATTTTTTCTCGTTGGGTTTTTCTAAGATCCAATATGACTTCAGAAATTTCCGTTAAGTCACTATATTCCTTGGAAAGACGAGCAAATTCTTTAGCATCTTTCATGTCATGGTGCGCCAACAAGTCTTGTAACTCTTGATGATGAGTAACTAGTCGGTCTAATTTTACCTCAAATGACATAAATCTCTCTAAATGATACGTAGGCGTAGTCTACAAAAAACTAGCGGATCGAGCAATGTTTATGATTGTGCATAGGAACAGAAGTGTTTAGTGTTACAAAAATTAGTTTGAGTTGCGAAAAATGTTTAATACGGGACGACTAAATAAATGTATTGTGGCACTATTTTTTTTATTTACTGTCTATCTAGTTGCTTTGTTGATTGGACCACGACAGCCTGACGATACTGAAAGAAAGCTTTGTCAGGTTAACGTTTATCTTAAAAAACCATTTGGAATTACTATGGACTGTGATGCGCCTGATTTTTTAAAAGGTGCTAATGATTTAAGAGAACTGCTTCATCCGAGAGCAGTGCGTCAATCACGACCCGGCCTTATTTTTCTTGCTAAATTTGTATCTGACATTGTTAGGCCATTAACTAATATTCTTATGGAGCATATGAATCCAACTTCGCCAATAAGAGGATCTTTGAAATTTGAAAAAACAGCTATGGCAGATATGCCTGCTCCTTTTTTGAGCTATGCAATTTTAAATTTTCTATTTTTATGTGCGGCTTTCTTGCTAGCAAAACAAGTTATAACCAATAGGAAAATTGTTTTTTCAGCTGCATGTGCTTTGCTAATGTTGGCATTTAATGATGTAATTAAAGTGTATTTTTACAGTCCTCATACCCAGATTTTTAATATTTTTTTACCGGTACTCTTAGTATGGACTGTACAGAAAATCCGTAATGACGATTTTTTTAAAACATTTCATATGTACTCTTTAATGGTGTGCTCAGGATATGGGCTAATTTGTTATGGAACATTTATATTGGTACCAATTGTGGCTGTAGCTACCGAAATTTTTAGGCGAAAATTTGTCAATAGTAATTTAACTGTAACATCTGAAGACATAAAAAGGGTTATAATTTTTGCGGTCTTGTTTTCCTTACCAATGCTTTTATGGTCTGCATATGTAATATCGCTAAATGGAAAAATCTTTTTCTACGAAGCAGAAACATGCGATCAATTCACTTGGATACTGGCTGTGTACCATGAAAAAGGAATACTAGGTATTATTACTAGATGGTTAAATAATTTTTATTCAGTCTTACGTTGTGGAGATAGGTTTATACCAGTAACTCTTGCTCTTCTAGCTGTAAGCTTTGGTTTTTTGAAAAAGAAAAGCTTAACTATCAATTTGCAATTAAGAAATTTGGCTGTCACTTGTTTTCTGGTTGCTTTTCTCTTTGCAACTTTCTTTTCTTTCCAAGGTATATCTGTATACAGGCTATCCATCGTGATTTTTATTCCTGTTTGGATTTGGATAGCAGCTTTGAATCAATACATTGAAGAAAATTTGGTTAATATCGGTATGTATAAAAAGGTATTTTTCTCTCTTGTTTTAGTTCAGTGTGTTTACACAGTTCTTAATACTCATTGTTGTGGTGGATAGATGTTAATCGTGAAGGTGCGCGTCAATGTTTATCTATTTGACAAAATTTTCATAAGATCTTATATTACGCCTTATGGCGGAGTAGCTCAGCTGGTTAGAGCACCGGAATCATAATCCGGGTGTCGGGGGTTCGAGTCCCTCCTCCGCTACCATCATTCCCTTTTCTTGACTATTGTTAGTCCATCACCAATCGGCAACATGCAAATGTCTACGCGGGGGTCGGTTTTTATTATGTCATTTAATTTTCGAATGGCTTTTGTTCCTGAATCTACATGGGCAGAATCAATAACGCGACCATTCCATAAAACGTTATCAATAAGAATGACTCCAGTTGCACTCACGACCCTTAAGCTTTCCTCGTAGTAATCTGGGTAATGGCTCTTGTTTGCATCTATAAAAACAAGATCAAATGATTGATCTTCAAAATTTTTAAGTGATTCAAGTGCAGGCCCTATTATCAGCTGAATACGGTCGCTGACTTCAGCTTCTTGCCAATGCTTAAGTGCAATTTTTGTCCAGTCAGTATTTTTATCAAGAGCTGTAATGTTAACGCTTGGTAGTGCTAATGCCATGCATAAAGCACTATACCCAGTATATGTGCCAATTTCTAAAATACGTTTAGGACAAAGAATTTTAACAAGCATTGCTATGAATTGACCTTGCTCGGGCAAAATTTGCATGTTTCTCTCTGGCATGCTCGCTGTCTGTTCACGTAATTTTTTTAAGCATGCAGGTTCACGAACTCCAACTTGCAAAAGATATTCACGTAATTCTTTTGTTAGCTGAATAGCTTTTTGATCCTGATAAGTAGTCATCACGCTGTTTATGAAAATGTTTTCTTGATACTATAGTGCAAACCTTAAAAAGGCTAGGTTGTATGAGATCAATTGCAATTTTTGGATACGGTTACGTTGCAAAATTTTTGATTAAAGAGTTTTTGTCAGAAAATAAAGTTATAGTCGTTACGCGTTACCCCGAAGATGTTAAAGATCAAAATGTTTCGGTAATTCATTTTGATGATTGTTTGCCTGAGGTTGATGGAATTATTTCAACGATTCCACCTATTGATGGAGCTGATCCAGTGCTTGAAAAATATTCGCCAACTTGTTGGACAGCTTATTGTTCTAGTACTAGCGTGTATGGTGACCATCAGGCGGATTGGGTAACTGAAGAAAGTTTATGCAGCCCAAGCAATAAAAGAAGCCGGCAGCGTCTTGAAATTGAGAGAAAATGGATAGCATTACCTAAGGCTTGTGTATTAAGAATAGCTGGAATTTATGGACCTGGTCGCTCAGTTTTTGAACAACTAGGTACAGCAAGCGCCAAAAGAATTGATAAACCAGGGCACGTTTTTTCACGTATTCACGTTGAAGATATTGCGGGGTTTAGTCATCTTGCCTTTTCCAACAAACTAACAGGTATTTATAATTTGGCTGATAATTTCCCAGCGCCTTCTAGAGCAATCGTGGAATATGCTTGTGATTTGCTTGGCAAAAATTATCCACTCTTAGTTTCACTTGACCAGGCAAATTTATCACCTATGGCTTTTGAGTTTTATCAAGATTGTAAAAAGGTGAACGCTGAAAAAATTGCGACGCATGGTTACAGGATAAAATTCAAAAATTATATCGATGGGCTTGAGGATATAGTCAAGAGGTATTCTCAATAAAAAACCCGCAATAAAGCGGGTTTTTTATTTTGTATTACTGCTAGCGTATTAGTGAGCAAGAATTGCCAGTAGCAGCAATGCCACAATGTTGATAATTTTAATCATTGGGTTGATTGCGGGACCAGCGGTATCTTTATAAGGGTCACCTACTGTATCACCAGTAATGGCAGCTTTATGGGCCTCAGACCCTTTACCGCCAAAGTGACCATCTTCAATGTACTTCTTTGCATTATCCCAAGCTCCACCACCTGATGTCATAGAGATAGCTACGAACAATCCGGTAACGATAGTGCCCATTAGCATAGCGCCTAGTGCTGCAAAAGCTTCAGCTTGACCTACAACAAAGTTCACAATTACATAAATTGCAACTGGAGCTATTAGAGGTAGCATGGATGGAACAATCATTTCTGTGATTGCTGATTTTGTAAGCATGTCAACAGCTGCACTGTAATCTGGGCGAGCTGTGCCCTCCATAATGCCAGGAATTTCCTTGAACTGACGACGTACTTCAACCACAACAGCACTTCCTGCGCGTCCTACAGCTTTCATACCCATAGAAGCAAACAAGAATGGCAACATACCTCCAATTAGCAAGCCAATAAGCACGTATGGATCTTCTAAGCTAAATTCCACCGAAAGAGAGGGGAAATAGTGTTTCAGATCTTGAGTGTACGCAGAAAATAGCACAAGAGCAGCTAAACCAGCAGAGCCAATGGCATATCCTTTAGTTACAGCTTTTGTTGTATTTCCAACAGCATCTAATGCATCGGTTACTGTACGAACAGATTTTGGCAATTCAGCCATTTCTGCAATTCCACCAGCGTTATCTGTAACAGGTCCGTATGCGTCAAGTGCTACAACCATACCAGCTAAAGCTAACATCGTTGTTGCTGCAACAGTAATACCCAATATTCCTGCTTGAAGGTGAGCTACCAAAATTCCCATGCAAATAATTACAACAGGAAGTGCAGTTGATTCTAACGAAACTGCCAAACCTTGGATAATGTTTGTCGCATGTCCAGTCGTGGAAGACTGAGCAATGCTTCGTACAGGGCAGTAGCTCGTAGAGGTGTAGTATTCAGTTACCCATACCAACAATCCTGTAACAACTAAACCGGTTAGTCCGCATATATGTAAAGAAGTTACGCTAAAGCTTTGGTTATTGATAACCATAGCTTCTGTCACGCTACCAAACATATGGTTGGTTACCCAAAAGATTAATCCTGCTGAAAGAACTGATGCAGCAAGCAAACCTTTATAAAGCGCTTTCATGATATTCTTGTCTTTACCAAGACGCACAAAAAACGTTCCAGCAATTGTACCAACAATACATACAGCACCTAATGCTAATGGATAAGTCATCAATTTTTGTTGTAAGTCACCAGTAAAATAAATAGCTGCTAAAAGCATAGAAGCAACGATAGTTACTACGTATGTCTCAAAGAGATCAGCTGCCATTCCTGCGCAGTCACCAACGTTATCTCCAACGTTATCTGCAATAACTGCAGGGTTGCGTGGATCATCTTCTGGAATACCTGCTTCAAGTTTTCCAACAAGGTCAGCCCCTACGTCAGCCCCTTTAGTGAAAATACCGCCACCAAGACGAGCAAAAATAGAGATAAGAGAAGCACCAAATCCTAAAGCAATTAAGGCTTCTAGCAGCTGACGCTGTTCAACCTCTGCATGGATTAAATAGAAATAATACAAGGCAACACCTAGTAGCCCAAGACCCACTACCAAAAGACCGGTAACGGCCCCGGCTTTGAAAGCGATAGAAAGTGCTGGAGCTAGCCCTTTGCGAGCTGCTTCTGCTGTACGCACGTTAGCGCGCACTGACACATTCATGCCTACATAGCCTGCGCATCCAGATAGCAAAGCGCCTATTACAAAGCCGATTGCCACTAATTTTGACATAAAGAAACCAAGTGCGACGGCTATTACAACACCAACAACACCAATAGTGCTGTATTGGCGGTTAAGATAAGCTTTTGCGCCTTCTTGAATTGCACGAGCAATTTCTTGCATACGATCAGTTCCTGCACTACATGCAAAAACGCTGCTAGCTGCAAATATGGCATATACAATTGCCAAAGCTCCACAGCTAATAATTATTAATGATAAAGAGTCCATATCCCATTAAGTTAAAAAGTTTCATACATCCCTTATACTAAAAATTTGGGAAAGCGTCCAATTCGACTTTTGTTATCTCAAATAAAAATAGCTATTTCATGAAAAAGACTTAGCTGTTAGCTTTAGTACATTAATTTTTCTTAAAATTTCTGAGGATGATTCTTGTATTTATTATTTTGAGCTTAGTTGTTGTGGCATTCTTGGCCCATTATAATTTTTGGCGTCCAGTAAAAAAATGTTCGTTGCCGCGAATTTTGATGTATCACAACACATCAAATCAGGTCTCTAGTGGCATGAACATAACCCCTGAATTGCTAGAAAAACAAATTCAATATTTGATTCAGAAACAATACACGTTTTTAAAAATATCTGATTTGCTAAGTTTCACCCAGATTACAAAGCACGTTGTTTTAACTTTTGATGATGGGTTTGTAGGGAACCACACTTAATTTATTCGAGCTTTTGAAAAAATATAAAGTGCCTGCAACTATCTACCTGACACCTAATATTCAAGGTATTGAGGCATTAAGCTCTTCTCAAATTAAAGAAATGCAAACCAGTGGTTTTGTTGAATTTGGCGCGCATACCATGACCCATGTGAATTTAACTAAGCTAGATAATGACGCAGCCCAAAAAGAAATTGCTCAATCTAAGGAAGCTGTTGAAAAACTAACGGGCATTTCGTGCGAGTCTTTCGCCTATCCTTATGGACGTTATAACGAACAGCATGTGCAAATGGTGAAGAATACTGGTTTTACAACTGCTGTAACCACCAAAAAAGCTATCGCTGCTTTTGATCATTTAAACCCATACACACTTCCAAGGCTTAGTATAAGTGGTTGCATAAACATGATTCAATTTTATTTAATCCTTAGTCGGGGGCGTTACAAACTATGACTTTTATTGATGCAAGTGTTTATGTTATTTGTTGCAATGAAGAGCAGCATATAGAACGGTTGCTTGAAAATATAAAAGAATTCAAAGAGGTTGTTTTGGTTGATAGTGGCAGCACTGACCAAACTCTTGGTATTGCGGAAAAATTCCCAAATGCCACCATCTATCATCAGCCTTGGTTGGGATACGCCAAACAAAAAGCATTTGCTTTGAGCAAGTGTACGAATAATTGGGTGCTTAATCTGGATGCCGATGAAATATTATCTGATGAATTAAAAAATGATATTAAAAACACAATCTCTTTGAACAGCTGTGATGCACTGTTATGCTCATTAGCTGAAGTGTTTCTAGGAAAAATAGCCCATCCATTTTCTAAACATGCTGATAAAATTCGTTTTTTCAAAAAGACCCATGGTGAGTATAATTTAGATGTATTAGTTCATGAATCCATTTCTATAAAAGGAAAAATCAATTCAGTGAGGGGAGTGATCTACCACCACGGCCTTTCATCAATCGAAACAATGGTTCAAAAAAACAACCAGTACTCAACTCTTGCTGCTTGTACTAAATTTGCACGAAAGAAAAAATCTAATATTTTAAAGCTAGTTTTTAGTTTTTTCTGGGCATTTTTTCGGGCCTATTTTTTAAAACGTTTTTTTCTAAACGGTGTACAGGGGTTTATACATAGTATGTCGATTGGTTTTTATGCATTCCTTAAAGAAGCCAAATTGTATGAGTTGGAAGTAATGGAAAAATCAAGAAAATAAATCATACTTCTTTCCTTAAATATAACTTAGCCATAGGTCCATCGTTCTTATAGCTTAGTGCTTTATAGAATTCATGTGATCCGTCTTTTTCACGTCGAAGTCCTGATGTCAGGTCAATAATGCTAGGGCTCTCTCTTTTTGCAATATTTTCTACAAAATTTAACAATGCTTTTCCAACGCCTTGACTGCGATATTGCTTGCACACAATTAGACCTTCAATATGAATTCTTGTTGAGGTAGATACAAAAATCATTGATTTTGACCATGCAACCAAGCCTATTATTGTCTTGTTTTTTTCAGCAACGGCAACACCATAGCCTTCCTTACTCATAAATATTTCAAGACGTTTTTCAAAATCTTGTGCGTTTTGCGGGTAACCTAATTGTTCCATTAATGGTAAAAGACCGCGCACATCACTTATTGTAGCGATGCGAATAATTATTTTTTCACTCATAGTTTTCTTCTTGATAATCATCTGGAAATTCACCATTCACAAAAGCTAGCTTAACTTTCCGTAAAGCTCGGTCATTGATTATCTTCTCGAATTTAATGTTTGGGTATTTTTTACGTAAATATGCTATAGGTTTTTCAACACGTTGATCAAAAGTCCACATGTACTCAAGTAATTTCCAGCTTGTGCTGTCCCTACAGCCTTCTGCTCTATCATCAATTTCTGTGCTCTTATCAAAAATTCTTTTAAATACGCGAATATAGCAAAGCCATCGCGGGAAATTTAAATATAAAACCAAGTCAGCTCTAGAGTAGCGCATCTCAAGTGATTTGATGCTATTGCCATCAATGATCCAAGAATTTGTATCAACAATTGATTGTTGAATTTTTAGAAATTCTTGGGTGTCTCGTTCAATCCAATTTTTGGTGAAGAAATGTTTATCCAGGTGATGTAGCGGCAGTCCAGTTGTTTTGTGCAGAGCATTTGCAAATGTTGATTTTCCACTACCAGGACGCCCGAAAATCATAATTCTTGATGGCTTATTTTTCATTTTGCACCATAAACTTATAAGCTTATCGTAAAATTAAATTCCTATGCCAAAAGCTCTCAGCGCCCACGATCGTTCTTGCCAATCTTCTTCAACTTTTACAAACAGCTTAAGATGTACGCGTCGTTCAAGTTGGGTTTCGAGTTCTGTTCTAGCTGCCTGTCCAATATTTTTCAAAGTCTGACCGCCCTTGCCTAATACAATTCCTTTGTGGTTATCCCGGGAAACGACAATGGCTTGGCTAATTTTTACTGAGCCATTATCAAATTCTTCCCAACTTTCAGATTCTACAAATATGTTATATGGAACTTCTTGATGTAACTGCAGAAAAACTTGCTCACGCGTTACTTCAGCTGCCCATGATCGCACAGGAATGTTGGTTATTTGATCTTCAGGATATAGCCACGGACCATCTGGCATAATGCCGCACAAATGCTTAGCTAAGTCATCAACTCCATCGCTGTGGAGGGCGCTGATCATAAATATGCATTTGACGTTTTCAAAAGAATTAACCGAGTTTACCATTTTTAAAAGCTTATCTTTATCGATTAAATCAATTTTATTAAGGCAAACGATCAGGCCTTTTTTGTGCTGTTGGCACAGTTGTTGAGCTAATGGCATGTTGGGCTTTGTAACATCAATAACCAAAATATTTGCATCAGAATCAGCACTGGCGTCAAAAGCTTCTTTGACCATAGCTATATCAAGCTTTTTTTTAGCTTCAAAAATACCAGGTGTATCTACTAATATGAGCTGGCATTTGTCTTTAAGAGCAATACCCATAATTCTACTTCGTGTCGTTTGGACTTTTGGTGAAACAATTGAGACTTTTTGCCCAACCAATTGATTTACAAGAGTAGATTTGCCCGCATTAGGAGCGCCTAGAATAGCAATAAAGCCGCATTTTTCCATGGATGATGTTTTTCATTATTATTTGTTACACGTCACCATAGCTGATGTTGTGTTAATATGCCAAAAGGATTGTGATCAAAGAATGCAATTATTGTTTAAGAATTTTTTCTAGAGATGCTCAAACAGACATTTCCACTGAAAGACATAACATTTTTGCCTGTCTGAATTTCATAAGATTTTGCTGTGATTTTGTTTTCTTGGTGACAGGCTTCTACACCCTTATTGCCACTGATATCGTGCGTTTTCGTATTGAGTACAGCATGTTCGGTTGTAGCGGTGAGTCCTGAATGGTGATCAAAGCTAACTTTTTTCAAAAAGTGCACTTCGCGATTCGATTCATAATATGCAGCTTGAGTTGCTTTTAATGATGCCGGCCCATCTGGTTTTTCAAAAGTGCCAACAGGATTACTCAATGAAATTCTGTCGTCATATTGCGTGGCTTCATTGGCATTAACAAATAAGCGTGCTTGAGTTTGTGGATTATGCGATACCATTTTGAGCATCTTAGCTTGAGTTTTTTCAGATTCTGTAACAGGCGTTTTTTTTGTAGAAATAGCCTCTTGAACGACACCTTCCGATGATCCTTCAGTTAGAAAAACTAAACTTGTACCCATTATAGCTACCGGAAAAAAATACCGGAACACGCGATTAGTTTTGCGGCGCATATATCCTCAAACAAACTGACTTAAACAATGATAACGTAAATAAATTAATAAAGCCCTAAAAAGGTGGTGCCCCCGGGGAGACTCGAACTCCCACGTCCTAGGACAACAGATTTTGAGTCTGCCGCGTCTACCAGTTCCACCACAGGGGCGCTAGGTGATAATACTCGTTTTTTGAAAATCGTCAAAGAAAATTTGAATGTGGATTGAATGATTTTTAAAATTAGGCTGAGGCATTATAAAAATGGAAAAGATATGCGAAGCGAAAAAAGAGGGAAAAAATAACAACATGCTTTACAATTGTTGATGCTTTAAGCTAAAACCTTAGAATGCGTGTGCTTCATTATTATCCATTATGTCCATATTCTCGTAAGGTGCGTTTGTGTCTTGCCGAGAAGAAATTGGATTTTTCTCAAGAAATTGAAAACTTTTGGGAAAAAAAGCCAGAACTGACAAATCTGAATCCTTTGGGGCATGTTCCTGTATTAGTTGATTTAAATGGCTCAATTTTAACCGACAGCACTGCGATTGTTGAATATTTAGAAGAAGCATACCCAGACCGCAAATTATATCCGGAAGAACTTTTGGCAAGGGCAGAAACTCGCAGATTGATGGCTTGGTTTGATACACGATTTGCTCAAGAAGTAAGTCTTGTCATTTTGTGGGAAAAAGTTATTAAGCGCATGGCTGCAAAAAATACGGGGCAGCTAAGCGTTGGACCAGATTCAAATCTTATTCGTCATACAAAGACTATCATGGCAAATCATCTAGAGTATTTGGCTTGGCTTGTGGATAGGCGAAATTGGCTTGCTGGCGATCATTTTACCATGGCAGATGTTACCGCAGCTGCGCACATTTCGGTGGTTGATTACTTTGGCGATATTAACTGGGAAAAATTTGAGTCTGTTAAAAATTGGTTTATGCGTATTAAGTCACGACCAAGTTACCGAGGCTTTTTTACTGATAGAGTTCCAGCCATTGCACCGGCAGCGCACTATGCCGAGCTAGATTTTTAGGTTTTTATTATTTTTTCTCATAAAACGAAATACTCCATGGCCTTGTTCCAAAGTAGGTTTTTAAAAATAAAAACCGCAAGGGGTTTTTATACACAGCCACTCCACCTTCGTATTGAATAATATTTCTATCAATTACTTTTGCAAAACGAAATCCATGCTTTTTTAAAGTGCGCTCATACCCAAAGGTAATAACCGCATCAATCTGGGTGCCTTCATCAATAATTTCGTGTAAATATTCTATACCGTCTTTAGGTGAGGTAATTAACACTAAGTTTGGTGTTTTGAAATGGTAGTATTCTTGTTCCCAAGCTTGCCGTTGACTGATTCCCCATTCTTGTGCCCAAGAATCAACAGTGAAAGTATTTCGTTTAAGGTCAGAAATGTGCACGACGTCGTCTTGTTGGTAGGCCATTACGTCATTTTGTTGGCTAATGTAAGCAATAGGAAGCTCAAAAGTTCGCCATAATATAATTCCTAGAAATATGGGAATGACTCCAAACCAACGCCATGATTTTTTCCATAAACATAACCACAACATGCCAAAGCTAAATGTGATCAAGGCATAAGCTGGAACAGCTTTAACCTGTATGGCAGCACCAGGGAGCAGGGCAGTTTCTTTAGCAATTAAGCACAACAATGTTAAACTTTTCTCCCATAACCAAAAAAGAATATCGCTGCCCCCAAAAGATAGCGAGAATACGCTAAAAAGCTCCAAGGGCATAACAAAAAATCCTACCAAGGGAATAGCAAGCAAATTTCCCAAAATTGCTTGTGCGGTAAACTTCTGGAAAAAAGCCATGCTAAATGGTGTAGTAGCGAGCGAAGCAATAAGTGTAGTCATGAAAATTCCAAAAATTCCCCACAAAATTTTTTTGAGTCCTAAAAAATTGCTTGAGCTTTGAAAGACTTTTTCTTGCAAAGTTGACCAAGCTGATTCGTAAAATGCTAGCAATCCAAGCACTGCTGCAAATGAAAGCTGGAAGCTTGCTGATAATAAACTTTCTGGAGAGAATAAAAGGACAACAACGCAGCTAATGCTAGGCTGCGCATGGAAAAAGCCGTTCGATCTAAGCACACTGCCAACATCGCAAGAGTAATCATGATAAATGACCGCTGCACTGGAATGCCAAAATTCGCAACAGCCATATAAAACATGCTGGCAATAACCGCCAAACAAGCTGCAACTTTTTTAACCGAAAATGCCATGGAAAATGCAGGCCACAAACACATCAATCGACGTAATAGCAAAAACACAAGGCCTGCAACTAAGCTTAAATGCAAGCCAGAAATCGCCAAAACATGCGCAAGACCAGCATCTGCAAATGCTTGACGCAATTTATGAGGAATATAGCTACGATCTCCGGTAACTAACGCAGAGGCTATGGCGCCATATGGCTCTTTTAAATGTAACAGTAAATTCTGTGTAAGGGCGTGGCGGCACTGTGCAAATGGTTTTGCTTCAAAGCTTCTCTGACTTAAAAAATCATTCATGCGTGCTGTTCCACCAATGCCTTGAAGGTAAGCTGCTCGCCGTGCAAAATATCCATGCAAGCTGCTTGGCATAGGGATAGGGTAAATGCTAGCCATAACATTAATCTGATCATGGATTTGTAATTCTTGAGCGAGCTCTGCAGGAATGTTCAGGCGAAGTTTTGCAGAATAAGCTACATCATTAATTTTTACTTGATCTAATATAATTCTGTAGGTGCCATCATTTTTATAAGGATGATTTTCAATAGATTGTATTCGCCCAATAATAACTGCGCTTTCCTGAGTCGCATTAAACATTTGTGTTACGTTGAAATGCACCTGCATACCAATGATGCAAAATCCAACACAAAAACCTGCAATAAGATAAGCAATTAACCCGAAGTTAGGATTTTTGTATGTGTATAGTATTGCAATTGCCCCTAAAAAGAAGAGGGAGAAATAGGTGAAAAAGCCAGGTTCGTTACTTAAAGTGAAGTACGTGCCAATACCAAAAATTAGTCCAACTGGAATCCAGTGAACCCATCGTGTTTGCTCAGAAAAATAAGTCGATAGGAATCTTGAGCTTATATTTTTAAGCACTTTTGTGCGTGCCTAAATTGATGCTTCTTCGTTTAAGAACGGTTTCATAGATACTGTTCCGTCAGAATTTTCAAGAATTTGCTCAACTTTTAGACGTGCATTTTTAAGCTTTGTGTCGCAATGATTTTTCAAACCAATTCCACGTTCAAAAGTTTTTATTGCCTCGTCTAAGGGGCACTTTCCTTCTTCTAATCGACGAACCAAAGACTCTAATTCTCCCAAGGCTTCTTCAAAACTTAATTTTTCAATTGTTTGCATAACCTTATGTGAGTTTTTTAGTCAATGATTTTACTTAGCCTAAATCGGAACAAAAACTCAAGAATATTTTCAAAATTGTTTTAAATAGGGGGGTAAACTTTACGTATTTTCCCAGATAGTGCGTCAATGACACCATGAATAAATGACACATCTTTTTTTTCAAGAAAACCCTTAGCAACCTCAAGATATTCATTAATGATAACTGGTGTAGGTACAGCAGGTGCATGAGTTAATTCATAAAGAGCGCAACGAAGCACTGATCTACTTAAAGATGGCAGCCGATCAATTTTCCATTGTTCTGTTAGGTGCTTAGCAATTTGTTGATCAAAAATAGATAAATCATTTGCCAAAAAATTTGTAATGTCTGTGAAAAACTCAAGATCCGGTTCAGTCGTGCCTTTTACATTGTCATTAAAGCGAGCTTGTAGGAATTGACGAACGACATCCTGTCTATCATCAGGGTTTTGTTCCATCTGATAAACTGCTTGAACAGCTGCAACACGTGATAAGTGACGTGCGCTACCATAGATTTTTTGATTTTTTTCAAACACTGTTTATGCTGCTGCTGCGAACGGAGGGTTAAGAAGTTGATGGCGAAGCATCATAAGATTTACCAATGATTGCACAGCTAATTGAATTTTTGAAACGTAGCGAGTAGCTGCCTGATTTAAGTCGTTACCCTCATTTTCAAAAACCAACACGCTTGAAAATGGTTGCCCAGCATCGGTTGCTAGATTAAGCATAGTATCCCATACGCAATGGTGGTTTTCTTCCGCCATATCGCCTTTGTAATTCAAGCCAAGAACTAAGTATCCATCTGGCATTCGAATGTTTGTGTTTTCAGCATGATGAGCTGACTCTAAAAGCATACGCAACGCAATAGGAAGATCTGCGCTATGAGGAACAGTCACACGGCTAAAGGTTATTCCCTGCTGCGTTAGCGCGCCAACAGCAACATTGTACCATTGCTCAGTAATATCAGGAAAACGTCTGCTTTCTAAAATTACTACATGGGGTTGTTGCATATAATCCTCTGACTCTACAAGTAGATGAACAATACCTAACTCTGGTTTGCTAAGTCAATGGCAGAGTTTTGGTGCTATTTTTGATATTTTAATTCTTGAGGTTTGCGCTATTTTTTCATGATAGAATCAACAATACGTTCTATAAAAACCTAGTGTAAGGGAATAAGTTTAAATGCCTATTGTAACTTGTGAAACAGCTGTAAAATATCTGATGGATAGTCAAGTTGTGGCTATTCCAACCGAAACTGTTTATGGTCTTGCCGCTAATGCTACTTGTGATAACGCCGTTGCCAAAATTTATTCTTTAAAAAGTCGTCCACAGTTTAATCCACTTATTATGCATGTGCCTTCCATTGAAATGGTTGAAGAATGGGTACGTGTTTCTAAGTTTGCAAAAATGTTGATGGAAGAATTTTGGAGCAAACGTGGCGCTTCAATTAGTTTTGTTTTAGAGCTAAAGAAAAAACACCCGATTTCGTTATTGGCACTTGCTGGATTAAGCACAGTGGCTGTTAGAAGACCTAATCATCCGTTGGCTTTAGATATATTGAACAGATTGCCATTTCCATTAGCTGCACCTAGCGCAAATCGTTCCAACACACTCAGTACTACTACAGTCACTCATGTGCTGAATAGCTTAGGGCAAAGTGTTGCAGCGGTTGATGGAGGTATTTGTGATGTGGGATTGGAATCAACAATAGTTGATATTACTCACGATCAAATGACAATATTGCGACAAGGTGCAGTTACTGAAGCTCATCTTGAATCGTTTGGGGAGGTAGACAATGCGAATAGTGACACAGCAATTAAAGCACCTGGCATGCTGAGTCGGCATTATGCTCCACAAAAACCTTTGAAAATGGATGTGACTCAAAAGCAACCAGGAATGGCTTTGCTTGGGTTTGGTAGTTGCTGCGATGCAGATCTTAATTTAAGTATTAATGGAAACTTGAGCGAAGCCGCTTCCAATTTATTTCGTTATTTGCACGAGCTGGATAGAGATCCTTTTTTATCAATTGGAGTAAATGCAATCCCTAATACAGGAATTGGCAAAGCAATTAACGACCGCTTGAAACGAGCCTGTTCTATAAATTAAGTGAAATAAAATGATTATTTTTTGAATTGGTTGCGGGGGCTGGATTTGAACCAACGACCTTCAGGTTATGAGCCTGACGA
>DYTB01000022.1 GCA_020726185.1 Candidatus Odyssella sp.
CTCCATGACAAAATTATACCATCTTAGCGTTCTTTAGTTAAGTGTCTCCCATTTTGACACTGGACAGCATTTGTATTCGCTAAGTACGCCAAAAGCGACCAATAAGCCTGATTTGTATCAATCAAAGAAGGATTAAGCACTTTTAACCGATTACTCTCAAACCTTAACTGATGAGCAAGGTCAAGATAATGAAATTGCGCCTCTGGATCTGTTTGTGAAATATAAATTGAATATCCATGATAAGCGACATAACTACCACTAACAGTACTTGTAACACTTGGATCAGGAAGCGTTGTTGTATTTAAATAATCAATTAATTGATTGGCTTGAGCAAACAAGCCTTGATATACACGAAATTCTCTAGCTGCAAGAGCATCAAATAAACCCAACACTCTACCACGATTCAGGCTTGGTGTTGTATCTAGAGCAACATGAAGTTGAGCTATTCCCTGTGTTAGAGCTTGTTGAAAACCATCATGCATTGTTGGCAAAATACCTTCTCGCGACTTCCATAGAAGATATTCTTGAAGTCCTTGAATTTTAGCACCCATTTCTCTACAAACATTTGAAAAAAGGCTTTTAAATTTAAAATACAACTCTTTTTCCGCATGACATGCAGGTGCATCGTATAGAAACACTCTGCGCGCGGATGCATCTTCTTTTGTTTCTGCTGCAGCATTAATTGCAGGCACCATGGCAGACGTTGTCAACAATCCAAGCATTAAATATTTAAAAATTTTCATAATCATTTTCCATTAAATTTTAATATATGAAATATATAGGTATGTATTAAGATATTGTCAATAAACTTCAAGAAAGAAATCTAAAGTGCACACCCGCGTGCAACATCTTCAAATTCTTGCACTGTGCCTTTGCACATTAAGACTGCATCACAACCAGCTTGAAGTGATTTTCTGGCTTTATCTTCAAAGCTTCCTGAAAGCGCTTTCATAGTTAAGCAATCACTTACCAAAAACCCTTTGAAACCAATTTCTGTTCGAATAATTGAATCAATCACATGGCTTGACTGAGTGGCCACGTTTATAGGATCTATATCAGAATAAATAACATGCGCAGTCATTCCCCAAGCAGTTTTGCTAGCTTTCGCCAATTCTTTAAATGGCACAAAGTCTGTTTGGTTTAGCATTGCATGGTCTATATCAACAACAGGCAGTTCTTCGTGGCTATCAACGGGTGCGCGTCCGTGCCCTGGCAAATGCTTAATAACTGGAATAATTCCACCGTCTTCTAATCCCTTTAACATGGAAAGGCTATACTCAGTCACAATTGCAGGATCAGCGCTAAACGCCCGGTCACCAATAATGTCAGCTGCACCATCAATTAATAAATCAGCACATGGAGCACAATTCACCGTAACACCTAGCTCAGCTAATTCATGAGCCATGGATAATGCATTATCATATACAGCTTGTGCAGAAGTTAAAGTTTTAGCAGCAGGACGAGGCAACCAGTGGGGAGGTTTTAAACGAACAACCCTGCCCCCTTCTTGATCAATAAGAATAGGAACATCGGCGTGACTCACACACGCTTTAAGCTGCGCAATTAAAGCTTTTACTTGAAGAGGAGATTCACAATTACGTTCAAAAAGAATAAAGCCCAAAGGTTGGGCTTTATTGAAAAATTCTTGTTCAGCTTGTGTAAGGGTTAACCCCTCACACCCATAAATGACAGGAAGCACGAATTAATGGCCTCCGCCTTTTAAAGCTTTGACTAATTCTTCACAAACTTTTTTAGCATCACCCAAAACCATCATTGTGTTGTCACGGTAAAACAGCTCGTTATCAACACCTGCATAACCTGAAGCCAAAGAACGCTTTACAAAGAAAACTGTTTGAGCCTTTTCAACATCTAAAATAGGCATACCATAAATAGGAGATGCTTTATTTGTTTTTGCTGCAGGGTTTGTAATATCATTCGCACCAATTACAAATGCTACGTCGGTAGAGCCAAAATCACTATTAATATCATCAAGCTCAAGCACTGAATCATAATTTACATTTGCTTCAGCCAACAACACGTTCATGTGTCCTGGCATACGCCCTGCTACAGGATGAATTGCATAACGCACTTTCACACCTTTAGATGTTAAAATATCAACCATTTCACGAAGTGCATGCTGAGCTTGTGCCACCGCCATACCATACCCAGGAACAATAATTACGTTACGCGCATTGCCCATCATGTATGCAGCATCTTCGGCACTGCTTAATTTTACTGGTTTATCAGATGCATCTGCCGCAGCACTTGCCGTTGCAGGATCCGTTCCAAAGCCACCCAAAATAACATTAATAATGGAACGGTTCATACCTTTACACATAATGTAACTAAGGATAGCCCCCGATGCTCCAACCAACGCACCTGTAATAAGAAGTAAGTGGTTATTTAAGGTAAAACCAATACCTGCAGCTGCCCAACCTGAATAAGAATTCAACATGGAAATAACAACTGGCATATCTGCGCCACCAATTGGTAGAATCAACAACACACCAAGTAGCAACGAAAGTATCGTCATAATCCAAAATAAGCTATGGTGCTGATGCATAGCAAAAATCACAACTAAACCAATAACAACAATTCCAAGGACTGCATTCACTAAGTGCTGCTTAGGGAATACTAATGGACGCCCTGAAATAAGCCCTTGTAACTTTCCGAAGGCAACAACTGATCCGCTGAATGTAATTGCACCAATAATAGTACCCAAACTCATTTCCGCTAAACTTGCTGTATAAATTGCATCAACCACCCCAATACCAAAAGCTGTTGGGTTATAAAGCGCTGCGCCTGCTACAAATACTGCTGCTAAACCTACTAAGCTATGAAACGCTGCCACCAACTGCGGTAGCGCTGTCATTTTGATTTTTCGGGCAATAAATGCACCGATTGCACCACCAATAGCAATACCAACCACAATGCCTGAATATTTAGCAATTGCTGGTGTTAAAAGCGTAGTCAAAATAGCAATAACCATACCGCAAATGCCATATAGATTTCCTGATCGTGATGTCGCTGCTGATGACAAACCACGTAGCGCCATAATGAAGCATACGCCAGCGATTAGGTATAAAAATGTAGAAATTGTTGGGGTCATAATTTGCTCTTATTTCTTTTTTGAAAACATGGAAAGCATACGGTGCGTAACAATAAATCCACCAAAAATATTGACGGATGCTAACACAACTGCAATGAAACCAAAGGTTGAAGAAATTCCCATAACCGCTGGCCCAGCCGCAACAAGTGCACCTACAATAATGACACTTGAAATTGCGTTAGTAACTGCCATAAGCGGAGAGTGCAATGCTGGTGTTACTTTCCAAACAACGTAATAACCAACAAAACAAGCCAGCACAAACACCATTAACCCTAAAACAAAAGGATCAGCACTTCCGCGTCCTTCAGCTGCAATTGCATGACGAATGGAGCCCTCAATGTTATTAAGTTCTCCTGAAATTTCTTGGATCACGCTGTTTAAACGTGCCGTTTGTTGAGCAATAGATTGAAGATCCATATTTTTTCCTTAGTTTTCAAACACACTGTGCAATAGCTTGCCATCATGGCATAAGCAAGTAGATTTAATGATTTCATCATTAAAATCAATTTTCAAGGCTTGTGATTTTGTATCAATCAACAAATTCAAGAAATTATACACATTTTTTGCGTAAAGTTGACTCGCGTTATAAGCAATGCGGCTTGGCATATTTGGGTGCGCTACAATTTTCACGCCATTTTTTGTAACTGATATTCCAGGCTTTGACAACGCACAGTTACCACCCGATTCAATTGCCAAATCAACAATGATGCTTCCAACTTTCATGTCAGCAACCATTTTTTCTGGAATCAAAACAGGAGCTGGTTTTCCTGGAATAAGTGCCGTTGTAATCACGATATCTTGCGTCTTCAGTACTTCATGCAACCTTGCAGCCTGAGCTTTTTTATAGCCTTCGCTCATTTCTTTTGCGTAGCCACCAGAACCTTCGCCTGATTCTTGGTAATCAACCTCAACGAATGATGCCCCTAAGCTTTCAACTTGTTCTTTTGCAGCCGCTCGCACATCGAACGCAGTAACAATTGCACCCAAACGACGCGCTGTAGCAATAGCTTGTAAGCCAGCAACACCAGCTCCTATCACTAATACTCTGGCGGCCGTTACTGTACCTGCCGCTGTCATCATTAATGGAAATGCCCGATCAAATTCATACGCGCCTTCAATAACTGCTCTGTACCCAGCTAAGTTGCTTTGAGAAGACAATACATCCATTGATTGTGCGCGCGTAATGCGCGGAACAAATTCCAAAGAAAATGCACTAACATTTTGCTTTGCAATTTTTGTAAAAAGTTTTTTGCTATCGTGCGGTTTATGCATAGCGATAACTACTGTATTTGCATTTAATGCTGGAAGCTGCTTTTCATCTAATGCACCAACCTTTAAAACAACCTCGGCACCTTTTACTGTGTCTGCAAAAGCTTTACCAATTTTTGCACCAGCTGATTTATAAACATCGTCAAAAAAGCCAGCGGCTTCTCCTGCAGATTTTTCCACCATAACTTCATGTCCAGCGTCGCACAGGCGTTTCACTAGGTCAGGCGTTAAGGCTACTCTTTTTTCAAATTCAGCGGTTTCTTTTACAACCGAAATGCGCATCGTATAATTTTTTGTTTAAGTTTTGTTTATTATATTGGGTTTTGCACAAATAAGAAAGGCTCCCTAAATGTGGAAGCCTCTAATCATAATGTGTCAGCTAATGCTCTTATAGCAGCACACCAGTAAGTAGGTGATATTTATATTCACTATTTGGGTAATAGTCATATAATTCTGCACTTAAAGTCAAACCTGGTCCAAAATCTTGCTCATCAATACCTGGATTTGCTCTGACCATAGCAACGTACAAAGAAGGATAACCAAGATCCTTCAAAGGTAATCTTGGCAGAGCAAAAGCAG
Source organism: Candidatus Odyssella sp. (assembly GCA_020726185.1). Classification (GTDB taxonomy): domain Bacteria; phylum Pseudomonadota; class Alphaproteobacteria; order Paracaedibacterales; family CAITNM01; genus CAITNM01. The sequence continues at coordinate 4,958 of DYTB01000022.1, forward strand.
CTTTGTGCATATTAGAAACCATAGAAGGATCCTCTACTTTCACAAAAGGAGATATTGCAGAGATTTCTTGTGGATTATCCTCTGAATCAATCTGCCTAATTCTCCATGTTAAACCTTCTGTATATTTAGGTTTTTCAAAAAGATCTTCGACTGTGGAGGTTCCTACTAATAAATTTCTATAGGCTTGAGGAATATTACTCTGATTACTGGCAAACTGATATTCTCCATCCTCACCCTGACTTGCTGGATATACATGGAATGGCATAGGGCCACAAGTACCAGTTGCAAACTGTTGCCCCTCTTCATTAAAAAATAGAATTCTTCGAGCAAAAGCTTGTTGACCTTGCCATATTGCTTTCGCACCCTCTAAATTGTCAACTCCTGTAATAGTTGCCAAGTTTTCAATTGCAAAATGTTCTTCTGATATCCAGGCTGCCGTAATTGGATTGTGAGTTCCCAACTCTTCTTCCATTGCGAACAACTGCCCAACAAGGACTGCTGCCAACATTAAATATTTTTTCATAAAATCCTCTAAAAATTGATATTGACTACTATTTACCCCTTTATTTTTGCCTACGCAACCCCAATAAAAAACCCGCCAAGAGGGCGGGTTTTTTTGGATAAAGATAACTACTTAGAAACTTAGTTTTGTTCCTACAATTACCGCAGCACCTGAGTTTTTTACTGTTGGAACTGTTGCGTTGTCCCTGTACTTTTGCGTACCTCCTACAAATTTTGCGTAGTTTGCATTTGTGCGCATTTTGAATACATCAACTTCTCCAAAGAATTTTAAGCCTTGCAAAGCGTTGAAATCAACAGTTGCAGCAACTATGTCACTTGTTGCGCGTCCATGCACCGCACCATAGCTTTGCGAACCAGCTGGTCCTGTTCCTGCTGATAATTTTGGCAACGTGCGCGATGTATTAAAGTACCCTAAACCAAATTGATACGCCCCAATAGTATACTGGCCACCTAAATTCCATGCCCTACCAGCATCTCCAGGTTTATAATTTGACTCAGTCTTTTGCAAACGACTTTTTCCATTATGAATATAACCAGTTGCAAATCTCCATTGTCCAAAACCCACAGCTGCAGTAAATTGGCTTGACCTTGCACGGTGAACTTTTACATACTTGAAAAATTCGAGCGTTTTGTCATTTGCTTTAGCTGCAAATGTTGGTGATCCACGCTTTGAATTTTCTTGAATATGAACAGCAGCCAAAGCCATGTTCCATGTTTGGAAATCAACCTTATAGTTCGCACCGACAGCAATGTTATTCAAACCATATGCTGCAACGCTTTTATCAGGGTAAATACCACTTTCATTACCATAAGTATTATCTTGGTTAGCGCCAGAATTGTCTTTTCCGCTAGTACCAAAACGAGTTGTATTAGGCGTAAATGAAACACCCAATGTAAACCCACCAAATGTTGGTGTGTAATATGCAGCTTTCATCGCTTTGCTAGTTTGTGCAGCCTGATTAACACCACCAATATTACCCTCAGCAGAATTAATAACGTTACCAAATGTACCATCAATTGTATTAGCACCACCAAGTAAGTTAAATCCACTTTCTGTCATTGTATCTTCTGGTCCAGTTAAGTTACCGAATTGAAAAATACCCCAACTATCTTGAGAAAACTCAATATAGTTCTGCGTGAAATAGATTGGATTACCAGATGTGCTTTTCCCACCTGGATACGATTCTAGGGCTGCGCGGTATTTATACCGAAAGCCATCAGCCGTATTTCCCTTTGCAGTAAAATAAATATTTGATGAACCAATCGCGAAATGAATCGGACCACCCTTACCATTTGTATTGTCTTTTTGCTTTGCACCTGCAGCAATCATAGATGTAAATCCATTGATCTGTAACGTAGGCGCTTGTGCAACTTCAGCAGCCAAAAATGAACTGGTGAAAAGTATTGCTAAAAAAGCTAATTTTTTTGTCATTGAAAACTCTCAAATTTAAATTGCTATTTGACATTAAAAAACCCAGGAAAATCTATCAATATCTTCCTAGGTTTTTAAAGAAATTTATTTAAACTTGTAGCTTTATAAACACATACAAAAAGGACGTTAAACTAAATTCTTTTCTACAAAATTCCAGTCAACTAAATGATCCAAAAATGTTTGCACAAAGTCGGCTCTACGATTTTGATAATCTAAATAGTAAGCATGCTCCCAAACATCGCACGTTAGCAAAGCTTGCTGACCATGCACCATTGGTAAATCTGCGTTAGCTATTTTTGTAATTTTAAGGGTATCACCTTCTTGAACCAACCAAGCCCAACCACTACCAAACTGTGCAAGCGCTGCCTGCTTAAAGTCAGCGGCAAATTTTTCATAACTGCCGAAGCTTGCATTAATTTTTTCCAATAATACGCCAGCTGGTTTTCCACCACCATTTGGTTTCATGCAATTCCAAAAAAATGTGTGATTCCAAACTTGTGCTGCATTATTAAAAATACCAACCATATCTGCTTTTCCAGCTGACATTTTTATAAGATCTTCCAAGTTTTTTGATTCATTCTCAGAACCTTGAACCAAATTATTTAAATTGGTCACATAGGTTTGGTGGTGCTTACCATAGTGAAATTCAAGAGTTTGCTCACTAATATGTGGAACAAGCGCATTTTTTGCATAAGGTAATGGGGGAAGTGTAAAAGCCATAAATCACCAGATTGTTATTTTGAGAGTGTGCCAAGATTGGCGCGCCCGAGAAGAGTCGAACTCCTAACCTTCAGATCCGTAGTCTGACGCTCTATCCAATTGAGCTACGGGCGCTAATCATTAGTTTATAAGCAAAAAACGCCACGATAGCAAGTAAAATTTAGCCGTATTAAATTGCTTTCACCTACAAAAATTAAATTTATCTGCGTTTTTGGCAAAAACTTGGTCATCTCTTGTAGTCACAAGTCCAATTGGACAGTCCCCGTAGAGCTCTTTAAAAGCATCAAAAGCCTGACTCTGCGAAAGAGAAAGTGACTGAGTCATCAACCAACATTGGTCCTGCCTTGTTCGCACAACAAAATTTTCCCCCTGTGGTGGTTGAAGTGAAAAATATGTATTACCCATCGTCTTTTTCTCACTAGGGAAAAGTTTTTTCACCTCTGGAATGTTTAACTTACGATAAGCCGGCAAAGATTGTGCTTTAAAATATTCGACTATTGTTTCTACAATTGGCTGAAGTTCGGAAGCACTTATGTTTTCACTCACACCTCTTTCATACAACGAATAAAGTTCATTCCCATTTCGCAACAAAAAATCTATAGATCTGCCTGCAATAGAAAAAACCCGATCAGCTTGAGTCAATTCCTCAACATATGAATTAGGGGAAATTTTAAAAAGATGCACGCCTTTTTTATCTGTTAAGCGAGTAATAGTGACAAGATCATTTATCCCGTTATCATCATTAATAGTAAGCTTATAAAGAATTAGGGGGACATAACCTGCCGCTCTGTCAGAATTAGTATCTAGATTTCCAAAATCTGAATACAAAAATTTAACCTCAACAGTAGCTGGAGGACAGCTTGTTAAAGGAAGTAGGGGGGCAACTTCTTCTGACTGACTATCTGGTTGTGAAACATCTAGTTGTACTAAGCTTTGCTGAACTTGTGAAAGCGTGTTTTTAGTAGATGGTTTCTTTTTACCTTTTTTTCCTTTACCTTTGCCCTTTTTCTTTTTTTTCATATCCTTAGGATTTTTTACGAAACACTCGTCTTCTTCATCACTAGAGTCATCTTTTTCTACGCTGTCCAAGATGGCTGCAACATCTTCGTGCGGTGAAGTCACACTCATAGAATCGCCACTGTCTGAAAACTCTTCTGCCACTGCTTCAACCAAAATATTTGATACGATCACGATAGGCAGCAATTGCTTTATCTCTTCAACTACTTGGATTGGCTGTTTAAGCAACGGCACAACTGGTTGTTTTTTTGCATTAATACGATTAACAAATCTTCTTGCTGGATCTTTGTTCCAAGATTTTCTTTTGCTATTTAAATTCGATGTTACAGCAGATCCTTTAGCTTGCTCAGCCCCATTTCCCTTAGGTGACATGGGAAACGTTGTTATAGATGCAGGGGATCCATGAATTTGAACAATTGGGTTTCTTGCAGGAGATACAGGAACATCACTAATTGTAGAGCACTTTTCTTTAGGCCATGGCACTTTACTTCCAACAGCTCTCCATGGTTCATAATCTGGCCTCAAACAATCTACTTTCAAATAATACTCAAATGCTGCCGAAGCACTTATTTGAAAGTTTCCAAATAAAAAAATAATTGCGATGTAATGTAATATTTTTAGAGGGCTATTTATCATATGATTGCTTAATTTTTTGCCAATCAAATCTTATAATAACCATAAAAAAAAGAACAGGTTTTGACAGTAATTTAATCAAGGAACCGCGATAAATCTTTTAAAAGCTCTAGGCGTCCTATTTGCAAACTGGATTCAAGACCTTTTTTATGAGCACATAACGCTTTCATAAACCCTAATTTCTCAGCTTCCTTCAAACGCGCATCTGTTTGATGTACTGGTCGTATTTCCCCCCCCAAACCAACTTCGCCAAAAAACACATAGGAAGGATTAATAGGTTTATTGATAATCGCTGAAATAAGTGCTGCAGCCACTGCTAAGTCAGCAGCGGGTTCGTTTACTTTCAGTCCACCCACCACATTTAAATACACATCCATGCTACCAAACGTAAAGCCTGCTCTGCTTTCTAGCACAGCTAATATCATAGAAAGCCTGGCGGAATCCCACCCAACAGTTGTGCGACGTGGCATACTCAAATAGCTTTTGGAAACCAAAGCTTGAATTTCGCACAAAACAGGGCGCGTCCCTTCAATGCCAGCAAATACCGCTGTACCGCTTATTCCTTGCGCTCGATCTGATAAAAAAAGCGCTGATGGGTTTGTTACTTCGGCCAAGCCATGCTGTTCCATAGCAAACAAGCCAATTTCATTGGTTGCTCCAAAACGGTTTTTAACAGCTCTTAATATACGAAAATCGTAATGACGCTCGCCTTCAAAATACAATACCGTATCGACCATGTGCTCAAGAACACGAGGGCCTGCAATAGTACCTTCTTTGGTGACATGACCTACCAAAATAACGGAAATGCCTTGCTTTTTTGCCATGTGAATTAAGCTTTGCGAACAAGCACGAACCTGACTTACTGAACCTGCAGCAGCTTCTAACGAATCAGAGCTTATAGTCTGGATAGAATCAACTACCAAAAGCTTTGTATTTTTGTGCTTACTTACTAGATTTTGTATTTCTTCAAGGCTTGTACAGCTACCAATTTGTAAATGCTCAGCCTTCACACCTACGCGCTTAGCACGCATTTGTAGTTGCTGTACGGATTCTTCTCCCGATAAATACAAACACGGCGTATGACCAGACACATCACAAGCAATTTGCAGCATTAAGGTTGATTTACCAATTCCTGGATCACCACCTACCAAAATTACTGATCCTGGAACGATACCTCCTCCGCACACTCGGTTGAATTCCCCGAAAGATGTTGTGTATCGAATTTTAGTTAAATCAACTAAGGAAGCATCATCAATTGTATACAAACTGGGTAATGGTGCATTGGCAGATGCAACTAAAGCTCTACTTCTTTCCACCACTTCTTCAATCAAAGTGTTCCACTCACCACAACCTTCGCACTTACCATTCCAACGGTTATGCGATGTGCCACATGCTTGACAAATAAAGCGAACAGCGACCTTAGCCATCGGTAAATGGTCCATGAGGCAAACCGTTAATGAATTGCTTCACATATGCATTTTTAGTTTTATCCATTTCGGAAGTAGTTCCTGTCCAAATTAAATTACCTTGAAACAACAACCCCACTCGATCAGCAATAATACGAAGTGAATGCATATCATGGGTAATGCTTATCGCGCTTGCCCCGATATCTTTCACACACCGGCGAATCAAATCATTAATGGTGCCGCTAATAATTAGGTCTAAGCCTGTTGTTGGTTCATCAAAGAAAATAACCTTTGGACTAGTAGCAATAGCACGTGCTAACGCCACACGTTTTTGCATGCCGCCTGATAATTCTGCTGGAAAAATATCTGCAACCTTTGGATCAAGATCAACAGCTTCTAACTTTTCCATAGCAATTTTACGGGCCTTAACTTTGTCCATCCGTTGTCCATGAATAAGACCAAAAGCAATGTTGTGCCAAACAGGTAAGCTGTCAAACAAAGCGCCGCCTTGAAATAACATGCCGAATGATTGAATAAGTTGTTGGCGTTTAGCACTGCGCGCCCCCACCATGTTTTCTCCATTGATAAGAATTTCACCAGAATCAGGTTCAATTAACCCTAAAATACACTTAATTAAAATTGACTTGCCCGTGCCTGACCCGCCAATAATACCTAAAGATTCTTGTTCACCTAATTCGAGGTTAATACCACGTAATACATGATTATCACCAAATGACTTATGAAGATTTTTTACAGAAATAATTAATTGAGACATGCTGTTACCGCTGGAATAAAATACTGGTGAGAACATAATTCATAAATAATATAAAGATTGAGGCCGAAACTACCGCATTAGTCGTAGCCCTCCCCACCCCTTCGGCACCACGACCAGAGTTAAACCCATGATAGCAACCCATTAATGTAATCAACACACCAAAAGCAGTAGCTTTTATAAGACCTGAATGCACATCGGAAGATTCTAAATAACGTAGCGTTTGTTGCATATAATTGCCTCCATTAAAGTCCAATTCATGCACACAAATAAGATACCCCCCCATTACACCAATTAAGTCAGCAACTAGCACTAATATAGGGAGCACAACAGCACCAGCTAAAATACGTGGAAATATTAAGTACTTAAAAGGGTTAGCTGAAAGTGTAACTAAAGCATCGATCTGTTCAGTAACACGCATAGTGCCAATTTCCGCTGCCATGGAGGCACCAATACGACCCGCTACCATTAAACCTGCCAGCACTGGACCCAGTTCACGAGTAATTGATAGCACTACCACTGTGGCTACTGCACCTTCTGCTGAAAATCTTGAAAACCCTATGTAGCTTTGTAAAGCCAGCACCATACCTGTGAAAATCGCCGTTAATCCAACAACGGGCAATGAATAATATCCTATTTGAATAAACTGATTCAAAATCAAAGTCCAATAATAGGGAGGCTGAAAACCATGACGCATTGCATTATAGAAAAACAGGCTGATTTTTCCTGTCAGACCAACGAAGTTTAAAAACAGTCTTCCAACCACTGCTAAAGGATTCATAACGATCTCATGTATAATTTACAAAAAGTATAACCGAAGAGGGTACCAAAACCCAAGCGTCTTCACTAAGAATAATAATTTCTTCTCTTTTATTTAATTAGTGTTTTTATTTCTTAATAAAAAAAAGCATACTTAAAGCACAACATAAGGAGAATGCTATAATGTTTGTAAAATTTTTACGCCAGTTTTCTTTAAATATTTTAGCTCTAGCAATTATCGCCACCCCCATTACAGCAAGCATGACGCCATTCAATCTTAGTGTAGATGACACATCGTCTCTTGAGGGTAGTTTTGCTAATAACTGTATGCTTACAAAAGAAGGAAAAGGCACAGTTGTTTTACCACACTACCTAATTCTTCCCATGGAAGCAGATTTGCCCGAAGACATATCTTCAGTATACGTAAAAATAGAATCAGGATTTGTACGTGATTGTAATAGCGTAACTATTTCAGGCGATACAATTGTTAGAATGCAGCACATACCTATACCCGATAGAAAAAGACCCGGCAACGTTTTTACGACTGAAGAGAGCACTCAAGCGATAGCTCTTCGAAAACATGAAAAAAACAAAACATATGCGGAATGCTTGGAGATATTACAAAATTCTTTTTCTCTCGAACGTGCGGAAGCTATTTTAGCAAATTCGTCTTTCAGACACGGCATAGATATTAGTTCTCAAGATAAATATCAAGCAGAAACCCTTCTACGAAATAAAAAAATAAAACACATGAAGAATACTTAGAGATATTACAAAACTCTTTTTCTCTCGAACGTGCGAAAGCCTTTTTAGATTCTTCTTTCAGGCCCGGAGCATATTTTACAATTGAAGAAAATGAACTAGCGAGAATGTATGTAGATGCAGAGTTCGCTACTAGATTTCAAAGCTATATTAATGACTATAATGCATCCAAGACGTATGTAGCTAAGCAAGCCTTTTTAGAAATAAATTTAGGAAAAGCTTTTCTCTCTACAATTGAAAAGAAAATGCCAAATAAAACTATAATGACTCTTTTAAGAAAAGCTCTTGGAAAAAAGGCACAAAAAGAAACAGACGAAATTTCCTTAAAGTTATTACAAAAGCATTTTTCTACCGACCGTGCGGAAGCTGTTTTAAACCATATTTTTAGGTCGCGAAAATCAATAAAATCATCTTCTAGTGGAGATTAATCATTTCCTTCAAATAAAAAAACGAGTTTTTAAATTCATTCACTATAGTTTGGCTCACCATAAAAATTGCTGCTATGGTATGAAAAAATTAATGCAATTTGTGATATATGAAAAAAATTCTTGTTCAATCTATAGAAATTTCTAATACAAATCCTTTTGTGCTTATAGCAGGACCTTGTGTTTTAGAAAGCCGTGACCACGCAATGATGATGGCGGAAAACTTAACAACTTTGTGTAATGCATTGGACATTCCCCTAATTTACAAAACATCTTTTGATAAGGCCAACCGTACAAGCATTGCGGGTGCCAGAGGACTTGGTCTTGAAGCATCTTTAAAGATTTTTGAAGAACTTAGAAACACATTTAATGTACCAATTACAACAGATGTGCATTCTCAAGAGCAATGCGCAGCAGTAGCAAATTTTGTTGATGTGCTACAAATTCCTGCATTTTTGTGCCGTCAAACTGACTTGTTAGAAGCAGCAGCAAAAACAGGAAAGGTCATCAATATTAAAAAAGGGCAATTCTTAGCTCCATGGGACATGCAAAACGTTGTAAAGAAAATGGAATCATTTGGTAATTCCAATGTGATGCTATGCGAACGTGGCGCTAGCTTTGGTTACAACACTTTGGTTAGCGATATGCGAAGCCTAAGTATTATGGCTCAAACAGGCTATCCTGTTATTTTTGATGCAACTCATTCGGTACAACAACCAGGTGGACAAGGCGCATCAACGGGTGGAAAACGTGAATTCGCCCCTATATTAGCACGCGCCGCAGCTGCTGTTGGGGTTGCAGGTGTATTTTTAGAAACGCACCAAGACCCAGACAACGCCCCAAGCGATGGCCCAAACATGATTCGCCTTTCTGACATGAAAAAAGTTTTATCTGAATTGAAAGCTTTTGATTCAATCGCAAAAGAAAATCCACGATTTTTGGAATAAAATTTAATTTTTTGTTAATAAAAAAATCTTATAATGACATATAACAATAATACGGCTCATTATGCGCTTTTATATTTTTGGACTTTTAATTATCTCTTCTTTGTTTGCCAGTGAAAAAGCAGACTCTAGTGCCTCTTCTGAACCAAAAGAAGAGCAAAGAAAAGAAGTAGTAGAATCAGAAAGTAGCTCAGAAAAAAATCATCGCCGCATGCTACTCAATAAAATGCGCAAGGGTGTAGTGATTATAAAGGTTAAAGCACATGTTAATGCTACAGAACCTAATGCACAAAGTTGGTCAGGAACTGGATTTATTGTCGATAAAAACAAAGGACTAATTGCTACAAATCGCCATGTAGCAGGTACTTTTTGCATTTGCAGTTACGAATTAAAGTTTAATAATGGATCAAAAACGGTAGGGAGAAGACGTTATGTAGATCCTTTCTTAGATTTTGCAATCCTGGAAGTTAACCCAAAAGACATACCTGATGACTGCGAAGAACTTTTGCTTTCTGATCAAAAGCTGCACTTAAATGATAGCATTAATGTTATGGGTAATGCAGCTGGTGACGAATTCTCAACTCAAGAAGGCACTATTTTCAACACGTTTGATATATTAAGCCCGTTCAATGACCAGTCATTCCATTATTCTGGTTTGACCGTAGGTGGCGCCAGTGGCAGTCCAATATTTAATGAAAAAGGCGAAGTTGTTGGGATTGTTTATGGAGGAAAATTTGTTTCTGGCACAGCTCTACCCATTAGCTACATAAAGGATGCACTAAGCTACATCCAAAAAGAACAAACACCCCCACGACAATGCTTGGGCGTGTCCTTACAGTATTTGCCAATTGATGAACTAATTGCAGCTGGATTTTTAACAGAAGAATTTTCAGAAAACTATCGCAAAGAATTCCCAGAAGCAAAAGGAAAAATAATTACAATTCAAAATATAATTAGTGGCTTTAGCGATGCATCTGAATTTGAACCTGGAGATATTTTAGTTGAAATCGATGGACGCCCAATTGGCCCAAATTTAATTGAGCTTAGCAAAAAAATTGATACATCATCAGGTTCCTTGAAGTTCAAAATTTTAAGAGATGGGATAGAGAAAAAGATATCTGTTACACCTGAACCTATCATGCATGGCAGCGAAGATAAAATGATAAGTTTTATGGGAACAGTTTGGTTTGAGCATCATGACCAGCTAACAGTAAGTATCGGCAATAGAGATAAAGGCGTATATTTTTCAGGTATTTCAAGAACATCTCCGTTACGCAGCGATGACAGCAAACTTGGCAGAAGCTGGGACGATAAAATTTACAAATTAGTAGAAATTGATGGGAAGGTAGTAAAAATGTTAAAAGATCTTGAAATCATGATTCCCGGCATTGAAAAAAAATCAATGTTTACATTACGTTACATCGATTATATGGGACAATCTAACGGATTAACTGCATTCAAACAGATTGATAGAAATCCACGAGAAATTTTAGTTCGTCAAGAAAAAGCTTTTGATTCACCCAAGCGCTATGATTGGGATCCTGTTTCCCATACATGGAAAGATACAACCCTGGGAGGAGAAAAATAAACTATTCATAAAAATCTTATCCTCAGCTAAATCAACTCGCTTGTGCATGGTGCGGCAAGTCAACAACGTCAGTCCAGTATGCCATTGCCTTGTGTAGCTGACTCTTGAATTCTTGATAGGTGAATGATTTTCTTATAAACCCGCTTGCCTGCAAGCTATAAGCTGCCGCACGGTCATCAGCATTTAAGCTACTACTTAGCACAATTACAGGTATTTCGTTTAAGTGCACCCGGCGCTTAATATCTTTTAAAATATCTAACCCACGCACCGATGGAAGATGCAAGTCCAAGAAAATTAGGTCTGGCTTTGGTAAAGATTGCGCAGAATCATGAGCAATATCACTTAGAAAATTCAAAGCTGCCTGACCATCATTTATAGTATAAATATGTAATTTTTTTGGGAAATCTGCTAACGCTTTACGCAGTAAGAATTCATCACTTGAGTTATCCTCCACAAGCAATACATTGTATACATCTTCCTCTTACTCACTATGAATCTCAAAATCTTCAAAAAAGCATGACAATTCAACTTTAAAAATTTTTGATAACTGATAAAGCATAGCAGCAGAAATTTTATTAACACCTTTTTCATATCGTTGAAGCTGTTGAATTGAAACACTTAAACCTGCCGCCAGGGTTTTTAAGGGCCAATTCATTTTACGACGAAAAAAAGTAACTTTTTTACCAAGTAGTTCGTCTTTTAGATCAACTGTCATGACAACTTCCTTTCGTTTTGTAATAGCACAGTGCGAGTGTACCTTGGTTCTTGAATAGTTAGTTCAGTTAATTTTTCTAATTTTTTCTCACAAAAAGGTAAAGTAAACGACACAACTGTCCCCTTACGCTTACCAGATCTAAGCGTAATTTTTCCCTTATAAGCAGAAATGATTTTTTTACAAATCATTAAACCAAGACCTGCTCCGTCAGAAGCTGATGATTGAAAAGGTAAAAAAACATTTCTTTTTCGAATATACCCAGGACAATACCCATGATTATGCAAATGAAACCTATAAAAATTTTCGTCTTCTCTTGCGCCTGATAACGTGATTATGCAATTTTCGCAGGAACTGTGTTTAATTGCATTTGCAAATAAATTTTGAAATAGTTGCAGCATGCAAGTACGATTCGCATGCAAATATACATCTTCAGAAAATTGAAAATTAAATTGGCATTTTTCTGATTTCAAAATACTTTCATAAATTTCTTCAATCAGGCATTTTAAGGAAATTTGCTCTGATTCAACTGTTAAGTCTCCCTTTTTGCAATATAGCACAATGCCTTCACTTAAATTTCGAATATGGTCGAAGCTCTTTTGCAAAGCAGTAAACACTTGATTCATAGGCGCTTGAGCTGAATCAATATCTTCGTAATGCTCTTGAATAATATCTAAAAAATTAGAAATTTGCCGCAAAGGCTGAATAAGATCATGAGAAAAGATAAGATTAAAGCTTTCCAAAAGCTCATTACTTTGTTGAAGTTTTTTATTAGAAAGTAGCAATTCCTGATGGGAAGTTGTGTCTTCTAAAAACACAATCACATCTGTTACTTCACCATTTTGATCTAACCAAGGAAAAACTTCCCACTGCAGCCAATAACAATAGTCCTTATTTTTTATTTCTTGCTTAAGGGACTGAGCACGCCAAACCTTACCCTTCAATGCATTTTTAAGTGCAGCTCCTAATGGCTTTGGGCAAGGGCTAAAAATATCATTAAACTTTTCACCCAAAACGTCTTCAGCAGAAAAAGCCTTCTTTCCTTTAAAATAATGGCTTTTTAACCAATTAAGCGCCGTAAAACTAAGCCTAGTTATCTTAAAATTTCTATCGAGACAAAATACAGCAATGGGGACTTGATCAATTAGCGACGTTAAATAGGCCCTGGAAACCTTATAATAATCAAGCTCTGAATTTTCACTGCATTCTTTAGCCGAAAGCGCAGCAATTAACGGTTGCATATATGCTAACAGCCCGTCTTGCTTGTGAATGCTGTCTCCGCTAAAAAGTTTATCCGCTGCAATTTTTACAGCGTTTAGTTGGGCCATGGACGCTCCTTTTAATAGGGTTTCTATGTCTTCAACGCTCTTGTGTTATAGGTACACCTTTTAATTACAGCTGTCGCGCATAAAATTTAAGAATCGATAGCGGGCAGCACCGTAGCCTCTGCACTACCAAAGCCTATGCACAAATCACCCTTTGTAGCCATTGCTACCAGTTGCATGGAATCATTATCAGCAAGGTACACGCGTTCTTCTCCTGAATTTAAGTGAATAGCATTCGCACCATTCCAAGTTAATTCAATAAGGCTGCCATAGCTGTCAGGTGTAGGACCACTAATAGTGCCCGTCCCCAAAATATCACCTGGCTGCAAGTTGCATCCATTCACCGTGTGGTGTGCAACTTGCTGTGCAATATCCCAGTACATATATTTGTAATTTGTGTGTGATATTTCTTGATACGCATCCATTTTGGACGTTTTAATTTGTAAATGTAGATCAATATCAAAATTAATGTTTTGCTTTTCTAAATACAGCAAAGGTTTGGGATTTTGTTCAGGACCTGCAACACAAAATGGCTGTAAAGCTTCCATAGTAACCACCCATGGTGAAATAGTTGTACCAAAATTTTTACCCAAAAATGGCCCTAATGGCACGTATTCCCACCGTTGAATATCACGCGCGCTCCAGTCTAGAAGCATTACTACACCAAACACATGATCAGCTGCAGCGTTAATTGAAACAGGCGTGCCTAAGTCATTGCCAGTTCCTATAATAAAACCAAGCTCAATTTCTGTATCGAATTGACGGGTCGGGGCACAAATAGGCGCATCATCACCAATTTTCAACTGTCCCTTTGGACGCTTAATTTTTGTACCACTAACCACAATTGCACTTGCGCGCCCATCATAACCCACTGGGATATGGCGCCAATTTGGCAATAAAGGATTGACTGGATCACGAAACAATTTTCCAATATTGGTTGCATGCTCAATTGATGAATAAAAATCTGTATAGCCACCAACATGCACTGGCATTTTCATGACAATTTCACTTTGAGGAATCAACAATTCCGCTTGTAAGGCTGCATTGTCACGTAAATCTGACGTGTTAGAATCTAACAAGTTCATTAAAAACTGACGAACCGCATTCCAACATGGTTTTCCTGTCGCTAAAAAAGCGTTCAAAGTTATTTGATTGAAAACTTTTTTACCCGCCAATGCTTCAACTTTTAATAGTCCTTTTTCTTCCAATAACGTCAGATTAAGAACATAGTCATCAATGGCCACACCTATTGATGTTTTTCCTTTATGTTCAAACACCCCATAAGGAAGGTTATATAAAGGAAAAGGATGTCCATTCGGAATATTCAAAAATGATGATTGCATGTGACTATAGCTTTAAAAACATTAAGCACACCCTAACCTATGAGAGCATTTTGGTAAACTGTGAGAAGGTGTTTTTAAATCAGAAAGCACCAAGATGCCTTATTACATCAACCATACGGTTAGAAAAGCCCCACTCATTATCATACCAAGAAAGCACCCGCACCAAACGGTTATTCACCACCTGTGTCTGGGTTGCGTCAAAACTTGAACTAAATGGGGAATGGTTAAAATCAACAGAAACCAAATGATCAGTTACATAATCTAAAATTCCATGCAATTCATTTTTCGCAGCAGTTTGCATGAAACTATTCACTTCGGCGATTGTTGTGTCTCGGCCCACCATGACTTTTAAATCAACAACTGAAACGTTAGCAACAGGCACGCGAATGGCTGTGCCATCAAGCTTGCCCTTTAATTCAGGTAAGACCAATCCAACCGCTTTGGCTGCGCCTGTTGAACTTGGAATCATTGACATAGCAGCCGCTCTTGCACGTCGTTGGTCATTATGCAAGGTATCAACCAAACGCTGATCGCCTGTATATGCGTGAATTGTGGTCATATACCCACATTCAATACCAAGTGATTTATGTAGAACTGATGCCACCGGAGCCAAACAATTGGTTGTGCATGATGCGTTTGATATCACATGATGAGTATCATTTATTTTTTCATGATTAATTCCATAAACAACTGTAATATCTGCTCCATCGCAAGGTGCCGAAACAATTACTCGTTTAGCTCCGGCTGCAAGATGTTTAGCTGCACTATCACGTTTTGTAAAACGACCAGAACATTCCAAAACAATGTCTACCCCCATTGCGCCCCAAGGTAATTTTTCTGGGTTAGGCTCTGCTAATATTTTAATTAGCCCAAATCCAACATCTAATGAATCGCCTGAGGTAGTTACTTGTCCACCAAATCTCCCATGAATTGAATCATACTTAAACAAGTGCACGTTATCTTCTAAAGACCCTAAGTCATTAATTGCTACCACTTGAATGTCACGCACATTACGCTCAATCAAGCTGCGTAAAACCATCCGTCCAATACGACCAAACCCATTAATTGCAATTTTCATAACGTCCTCTTGTTTTAGTTTTTGTAGAAGTATTTATTTCGTTATATACTGACACACGATGAGCCAAAAACAACCACAAAAAATTGAAAAACTTAACCCGCATTTGGTTAACCAAATTGCGGCGGGTGAAGTTATTGAACGTCCAGCGGCAATTTTAAAGGAATTAGTAGAAAATGCTTTAGATGCTGGTGCTTCCCAAATCGTTGTTGAAGTTGAAGATGGAGGCCGTGCCAGAATTGCCATTAACGATAATGGCTGCGGCATTACAGTTGATGATATTGCATTGGCATTTGAACGTCATGCAACCTCTAAATTATCTCATCAAGATTTATTCGCCATTAATACTTTTGGATTTCGCGGAGAAGCACTGCCTAGCATTGCATCGATCAGTCGCACAGAAATGATTACCCGCACAAATGCAGACGAACACGCATGGAAAATCACCATTGAAGGTGGAAATTCATCAAAACTTATACCTCATTCGGCAGCAGTTGGCACCACTATTGAGGTGCGTGATATTTTCTACGCCACCCCTGCACGATTGAAATTTTTAAAAAATGCCACAACAGAACTAGGTCATTGCAAAGACATGATCAGTCGTATTGCCATGGCAAATCCATCAGTTCATTTTACTTTTAAATCTAATTCAAAAACTGTTTATGACTGGTCAGCAGGCACACTTGCAACCCGTATAGGCCAAGTTATGGGCAATGAATTCGCACAAAATACAGTGCCTGTTCTTTTAGAACGCAATGGTTACAAACTAGAAGGGTTAGTAAGCCTGCCGACTTATTCACGTTCTCAAGCAAATGATCAATATATTTATGTGAACAACCGCTGGGTACGTGACCGCAACGTTGCGGGAATATTGCGTGTGGCTTATCAAGATGTGCTTATGACTGGTCGTCACCCGTTGGCTGTATTATTTTTTAATCTTGATGGTCGCGAAGTAGATGTGAACGTGCACCCTGCCAAAACTGAGGTACGCTTTCGTGATTCTGGTTTTGTACGAAGCTTTTTAATTCAAGGAGTTAAGCAATCATTATTGGCTAGTCAGCATACATCATCACCCATTATGGGAAATTTTGTTGCCAATGCTTTTAGCGCTCCTAGTCCTAAAAATTTCACTAATCCTCAGTTCAATCACAAGCCTATTCTACGGGACAGTTATCCATCAGCTAGGCCGCATCCAATTGCTGCATTTATTCAGCCTGCTTATGCACCAGCTTTAGAACAAGAAGAAGCCGCTACTGATTACCCCATGGGCATTGCAAAAGCACAGCTGTTTGAAACGTTCATTGTGGCACAAACAAAAGATGCACTATTAATTATTGATCAACACGCAGCTCATGAACGCATTGTGTACGAAGAACTTAAAGCCCAATGGAGCGCCCAAGGCACGCTTCCCTCACAACCGCTAATGCAACCTGAGTACATTGAACTTAATGAGAGTGACTGCGCATTATTTGCAGAACATAAAGATCTTTTTGAACAAATTGGTTTTGTGATAGATGTCTATTCAACAAAAACTTTGGTTGTGCACTCAACCCCTATTGCTTGTCATCTTCAAGGATCAAAAGAATTTATAGCAGATGTTTTAGCCGACATAAAAACCCTAGGTGAAGGCGTAAGCGCAGTCGAAATTTTATGGGAAAAACTTAGTAGCAGAGCTTGCAATAATAGTATTCGCGCAGGGAAAACTCTAAGTCTTGCTGAAATGAATGCTATGTTGCGTCAAATGGAATCTACTCCGAAATCTGCTCAATGCAATCATGGCCGCCCTACTTTTGTAACCTTAGACAAAAAATCATTAGCAAGGTTATTTGAACGTTAAATTTTTCAAATAATTTCCCCTTGAAAAATTGCCAATCAATCACCAAATCAGTATAGTATAAAGAAAAATTGAAACGTATATGAACTTGGCAGAAGACAACATCATTAGCTTTGAATCTTCAGGTACCACACTTGATTTAGCTGAAATTCAAACTCTTATCCCGCATCGCTATCCATTTTTGTTTATCGAGCGAATTGAAAATGTAATTTTAGGCGAATCAGCTGTTGGCATTAAAAATGTTTCTGTAAATGAATGGTATTTTCAAGGACATTTTCCCGATCACCCAATTATGCCAGGCGTGCTCATTGTAGAAGCTTTAGCGCAAACAGCAGCAGCATTGGTTATGAAAACCCTAACCGTGCAAAACGGTGGTGAAAAACCAGGGAATCTTGTGTACTTCATGTCAATTGATGAAGCAAAATTTCGTCGTCCTGTTGTTCCTGGTGATGTCTTACGTTTAAAGGTCACCAAAGAACGGTCACGTGGTCATATATGGAAATTCAAAGGTGAAGCATGGGTAGGTGATCACTTAGCACATGATTCCATGTTTACCGCAATGATTACACAAAAATGAAAATACACCCATCAAGCATTATTGAACCTGGCGCAAAAATAGGCGTTGGCGTTACCGTAGGTCCATTTTGCAGCATTGGTACAGATGTTATTTTAGAAGACTATGTTGAACTTGTTTCACATATCTCAATTAGTGGCATTACAAAAATTGGTGAAAAAACTAAAATTTACCCGTTTGCTTCAATTGGTCATAACCCACAGGATTTAAAATACAACGGCGAACCATCTACAACTATTATTGGTTCCCATAACACCATTCGTGAATATGTAACCATTCAACCCGGCACAGCAGGCGATGCAATGCAAACCATTGTTGGTGACCACTGTTTGTTTATGGTAGGAAGCCATGTTGCGCATGACTGCGTAGTTGGAAGTCACGTCATTATGGCAAATAACGCCACATTGGCAGGTCACGTAAAAATTGGTGACTATGCTATTATTGGCGGATTAGCCGCAATCAAACAATTTGTGCGCGTTGGTGATCATGCAATGATTGGTGGCATGGCAGGCGTTGAGCATGATGTTATTCCATTTGGAGTAGTCGTTGGCGAACGTGGCTGGTTAAATGGTCTTAACCTAGTTGGTATGAAACGTCGAGGCTTCAACCGCGAAGCAATTGGGAAATTACAAGACATTTACATGAATTTATTCATGATAGGAAGCGACCAGCCATTAAGTGAACGCTTTGACACTTTACGCGATAAATACAATAACGATAATGATGTTACTATTCTGCTAGATTTCTTAAGCACAAAATCAAATTCACTATGCCAACCCAAAGCAGTATAACTAGCGAACCGTTGGGAATTATAGCAGGCTCTGGCGCACTATTTTCTCTTGTCTTGAATCAAGCACTGAACCAACAATTACAGCCAATCGTTGTATCATTTAAAGATAATCCATTAGACAATATTGAAGGGCATCATTTACAAACGACCCTAGGTAAAATCGGAGAAATCTTACGTTTTTTTCAACAGCACAATGTGAAGCGATTGATATTTACGGGCAGAATCACACGCCCTTCATTTACATCTCTAAGCTTTGATACAGTTGGATTAAAATGGATGCAAAAATTAAGCACAAAAGCATTCGGTGGAGATGACACGCTACTAAAAGGTATTACCGAACTTTTAGCAAAAGAAGGATTCCAAATTATAAGTCCGCGAGAATTCTTGCCAAATTTAGTTTTGAAACCAGGCGTATACACAAATGCCCAGCCAAATAGTGTTGATGAAAACGATATTATTCGCGGGCAATTGGTCTTAAGTACTTTATCAAACGCTGACGTAGGTCAGGCGTGTGTTGCACAAGAAGGTTTAATTCTTGGTGTTGAAGCCATTGAAGGCACTCAATGTTTAATCGAACGCTGTGTAAACTTGAAACGCCATCCAACTGGCGGGGTCTTGGTTAAAATTGCAAAACAAAATCAATCGACCCTAGTTGATTTACCAACCATTGGCACCGATACAATTGTAGCTATGCATAAGTGCAAATTAAATGGCATAGCTATTTCAGCAAATACCACCCAAGTTTTAGATTTTAATAACGTCATTGAACTGTGTGATAAATATAATATTTTTTTAAAAGTAGTTAAGGCTTAGCATGACAACACGCATTCTCTCTGGTATTCGCCCCACAGGGCACATTCATTTAGGAAATTATTTGGGTGCAATTCGCAGCTGGGTTAGCATGATTGACCAAGTAGACGAACGTCTTTTTTGTATAGTTGACCAACACGCCTTAACCACCGCTGAAGACGCAAAAGACTTACGTAAAAATACACTCACCATTGCTGCAGCATATATTGCAAGCGGCATTGATCCAGTAAAAAATCATATTTTTGTACAAAGTCACGTACCTTACCACACAGAACTTGCTTGGTATTTCAACTGTATAACCCCTATGGGTTGGCTTTCACGCATGACCCAATTCAAAGACAAAGCTGGCAAAAATAAAGACCAAGCCATGACAGGTTTGTTTGTTTATCCGGCGCTAATGGCCGCAGATATTTTAATTTACAAAGCAACGCACGTGCCAGTTGGTGAAGACCAAAAACAACATGTTGAATTAACCCGCGATATTGCTCAAGCTTTTAACAACTACGTAAATACTAATATTTTTCCATTGCCTGACCCCATTATTAAAAGTGAAACGGCCCGTATTATGAGTTTGCGTGATGGCTCAAAAAAAATGAGCAAATCAGATCCATCCGACTATTCGCGCATCCATTTGCTTGATGATGACGAAACAATTGACCTAAAAATTCGCAAAGCAAAAACAGATGCTGAACCTATTCCAGGATCTATAGAGGCCTTAGGTGAACGACTTGAAGCTAAAAATCTGTTGAGCTTATATTCTCTATTTACTCAAAAATCTTTGGCTGAAGTTTGTTTGGAATTTGAAGGAAAACAGTTTTCAGAATTCAAACCAAAGCTGGCAAGTACGCTTATTGACCACTTAAGCCCCATTCGAAGTACTATGCATAAACTGTTAGCAGATGAAGCATCTTTACTGCAGTACTTAAAAAAAGGCGCTGATGCAGCAAATGCCATTGCATGCAAAAACATGCGAGAAATTCGTCAAACTTTGAATATGGTTTAAAAACAAACTGGCATGTGAACGACTATAATCAGTAATTCACATGCCCATTAATATTAGCTATATAAAATAATAATTCTTAAGCAGTTACGCGTAAAAATTAAGCATCTACAGGAACTTGTTCTTGTTGCCCTCTAAGTCTTAATAGCTCCTCATCCTTTTCAGCTATTTGGCGCTGAAGATCACGATTTTCAATTGAAATTTGACCTGTAACTCTTTCTGTAGCTTGCTGTCTGATAGAAAGAATCTTAATCACTTCTGCAGCACTCTTGCCCCAAAAGCCTTCGTCCGTTTCGCCAGCTGCACTACGAGCTGCTTCTTCTGCAGTTTTTAATCTGTCACCAAGAATCGTAATCACTTCGTCTGCCTGTTTGCCCCAAAAGCCTTGATCCATTTGGCCAGCTGCACTACGAGCTGCTTCGTTTGCGGCTTTGCGTTCAGCGCTAAGTTTTCCAATCACATCTGCAGTAGACATGTCCTCAAACTCCATTGCTTGTGTACTATGTATCGAGCACACAGCTCGTTTATTTGCGCTTGATTCATCTATAAGACTTGTCATAATTTGCGCTAGACTCATATAAAGGTATTTATCTTCCTGTGCTACTTCTCTAGCACCTTGGATTACTCTTACAATAGCTTGAATATTCCCAGCTAAACGAGCATTACTTCCAATTGCCACTTCTTCTGTAGCTTCTTCTTTAATCTCTTCTAATACAGGTTCAATTATTCCAGTGATTTCTTCAATAACCTTCACCAGTTTTTCTTTTTCAGCTAATAAACCTACAATGGCAAAATCTTTTTCAGCTGATGAATTCACTACACCTTGATGATGCTCCATCATTGCGACATAACCTTGAGTGAATTGCGTTACAGTTGCATGTGGCAATATACGCTCTTGAGAAAATTCCTCATTCCCTCTGTTTATACTAGGGGCTTCCATTGCATGCGCAAATGAAAACGTTGCAACGCTTAGTAATAGTATTTTTTTTAACATAAATTCTCCTGAAATATAACACACCGCCTGTTTATTAAAAATCTTCTGAATTTATAAAAAGAACAATTCACATAAAGACAGAATCAGAAGCGCAACAAGCAAGAACGCTCTCTATGGCAACAACATATAGTAAAGCATTTTATCGTGCAATAACTTTTAATAATTTTTTAAGTGAAATTAAGGTAATTTTTCTCTAAATTAGCTGTATCACCTTCACTGTAAAATGCACGAAAGCAAAGTTAACACATCAAACTCTTGCCCCTTTATTTTGGCCAGCGTATCATGCTCTATGTCTTAGGAATTGGATCAAGAATTAAGTGGATCGCACTCAAGCAGCAAAAGAACTAGAACGTTTAGCAAAACTCCTAATGCGCCCATGAAGCTCCCATCAAGTCGAAAACTCCCCCTGTTGCACTTGGTACTTTACCTGAAGCCAGAAAATCAGCTACATCGACAATTTCTTGCACCTTGATCGTTTGGCCTGTTGGCATAGAAGAAAGACACTGTGCTTTGACATCTAGTTTCAAACTTTCAAACATTTTACCTTCAACTGGCCCTGGAGCTATTACGTATACAAAAATATTATTTTTAGCGTTATCCCGCGCAATATCATAAGAGTACTTTGTTAAAGCAGCTTTAGAATCGGCATAGACAGCCTTTTGGAAGACCACGGTAAGCTGCACGGCTGCTTAGGTTAATAATGATTCCTTTTTTATTTTGCTCAATAAAATGTTCAATGGCATGGTCGCAAACAACGCGTTGCGATAAGTAGTTTATATTAAGAATCCGCTGCGTATCAGATAACGATAGTTCTTCTTGCTCAACTCCTGCTGAATTAATGACTATATCTATATGATCGCCACATTTCAAAACTTCTGCCCAAAATGCTTGTATCGTTTCAGGTTGACTAAAATCGGCTTGTATTAAATGAACTTGTGCTGGGGATGCTTGCTGTAGCTTTCCTAGTTCTTGCTTGTTACTAAAATACTGACAAATAACTGTATCACCCTTGTTAATAAAGTGTTTTGCTATTCCTAAACCTATATCACCACTTGCACCGGTAATAAGCACAACTCTTCCAGAAGCATTGAGCACAAAACCTAACGTTATCACTATCACATAACATAACTTTTTTAACATTTTCGTTTTCCTTGAATTATGAAGTATTTTTGATTATCTTTTTCTGAGACACTTAACTAAAGAACGCTAAGATGGTATAATTTTGTCATGGAGGA
>DYTB01000023.1 GCA_020726185.1 Candidatus Odyssella sp.
TACACTTGGACAAACATGTAAAGAACCCATAAATGCTGCAGGTTTTCCCATTACTGTCTCCTTATACAGATTTTAATGAACGTAAAGTTAGGTCAATTTCGCTTGGCTCATCAAGGGTAAGGGGGTTAGGGTCAAGCTCTTGAAAGCGCCTAGCACTTACAAGCACACGTTGCTCAAACGACCCAACAGTACTGTTATAAGCTTCTACTGCTGTTTCTAGCCCTTTACCCATACGGCTCATATGACCTGACATATCGCCCAAGCGCTTATAAAGTTCTTGCCCCAAAACTGAAATAGCCTTGGCATTTTCTGCAATATTTTCCTGACGCCAACCATAGGCTACAGCGCGTAACAACGCTATTAATGTTGTGGGCGTTGCCATAAGCACTTTTTCATTTACACCAGCTTCAATTAGCCCCGGATCTGCTTGCAAAGCAGCACTGAACATTGCTTCGTTGGGAATAAACAACACCACAAATTCAGGACTATTTTCAAATTGTTCAAAGTAACTTTTTTGAGAAAGCTGACGAATATGGGTGCGCACATGGCGAGCATGGTCTTGCAGTTTTTGTGCTTTTTGGTCGTCATCTTGCGCTTCCAAGTAATCAAGGTAAGCAGCTAATGGCGTTTTGGCGTCAATGACAATTGTTTTACCGGCGGGTAAACGCACTACCATATCGGGACGAAGCTTACCATCAACGGTAGAAACTTGTTCTTGAAAATCAACATGGTCAACCATTCCGGCCATTTCAATAACGCGCTTAAGTTGCATTTCACCCCACTGCCCCCGGGCATGCGGTGTTCGCAGAGCTTTAACCAAGGTTGCTGTTTCTTGGCGCAAATCTTTTTGCCCTATAACCATATCGGTGAGTTGACGCTTCAAATCAGCAAATGCTTCAATACGATGTTTTTCAACAGTTTGAACCTGAGTATTTACTTGTTCTAATGACTTTGAAATGGGTTCAAGCAAATGCTTAAATTGTTCTTGCCGTTGTTCAAAAGTCAAATTCGCTTTTTCCAAAACTCCATCAAATTGCGCCTTAGCCAGCCCTAAAAATTGATTCGATTGATTAATTAAAGCTTGCTGGGTAAGACGTTCAATTTGTTGTTGCCACATTTGTTGAACTTGCTGGTCAGTTTGAGTTTGACTACGTAATTGAATATTTTCGATAAGCAAGGTTTGTTTTTGATTAAACAAACGAAAACAGAACAGCCCAAGACCGGCAGCAACAAGAGCTAATGCCCAAAACACAATATCAAAATTCATTATCTTTTACTTCCTTATTGCGCCGTCCAACCACCATCCATGGTTAAAGATGCGCCATTAATTTGAGCTGCCTCAGGTTTACACAAAAACAAAACAAATTCACCAATTTCTTCTGGTTTAGCAAAACTTCCGCTTGGTTGTTTTTCTAGCAATAGATTTGACCGAGCAAGCTCTATACTAATACCTTGCTCAGCGGCCAATTTTTCAATTTGCGCTTCAACCAGTGGTGTTAACACCCAGCCCGGGCAAATGGCATTACACGTTATGCCTTGCTTTGCATTCTCTAAAGCCGCAACTTTTGTAAGCCCGACTATACCATGTTTACTAGCAACATAGGCTGATTTATTTGCCGATGCTACCAAACCATGACACGAAGAAATATTAATGACTCTACCCCATTTTTGAGTCTGCATATAAGGCAGAAGATGCTGCATAAAATGAAATGCTGATGATAAATTCACAGCCAAAATCTGATCCCATTTTTGCACAGGAAATTCTTGAATAGGCGCAACATGCTGAATACCTGCATTGTTGACCAAAATATCAATTGTGATATTTGCGGTCTTCAAATCACTACAAAACTGTTCAATAGCTTTAGGATTACCGATATCAACACTATAATACCCCAGAACCTTACCTTGCTCAGACAGGTCATTCACCAAAGATGTAACCTGAGAATGTGGTTCAATACCATGAAGCACTACCTGATAACCATTCTGCAAAAGCACTTTGGCAATTCCATACCCTATCCCACTTGATGAACCTGTGACTAATACGGTTTTTATAACTTTCATTGCACTCTCTTTACAAATTTGATATGTTGACAGGTCGTTAATCCATTTGGCCATACCCCTTCTTTATTAGCAATATGATGAAAAAATCTCAGACCAGGATTCCTGCGTCCATTTGGGCTATTGGCTTTGCCAGCATGCTTCTTAATATATCTGCCGTAATGATTTTTGGCATTGCTGCTTTATACGTAAAGCAAATTTTAGGCGTAGCTACGGGAATTGTACTGTTGCTTGAAGGGTTTTTTGAAGCTTCGGCTTACATCATGAAGCTTTTTTCGGGTGTTATTAGTGATTATCTGCGTAAACGCAAATTAGTTATGGTTTGGGGATTTGCACTAACTGTAATTGCTAGAGTATTTTTTGCTTTGTCATCAAGCTTTGGGGTTTTATTAACAGCACGCATACTTGATCGCTTAGGAAATGGAATACAATCAACCCCTCGCGATGCGTTAGTGGGTGACCTTGCACCTGAAAATATTAAGGGTGCTTGTTTTGGTCTTAGACAAAGTTTAGCTGTTGCAGGATCATTCATTGGTGGATTTGTTGGCATTTGGTGCATGGTATCCACCAATCAAAATTTCCAAACTGTATTTGCAGTAGCCAGTGTGCCAGCTTTTCTTGGTCTTTTGCTTGTTCTATTTTTTGTAAAAGATTCCCATGAAGAAGAAGTAACAGTCGATAAAAAACCTATTCGCCACCCTATTCATTTGAGTGACCTTAAACGTTTAGGAAAGCCCTATTGGATTTTAATGGGCATAGCTCTTGTATTCATGAGCGCACGCGTTGGTGAATCAGTTCTCGTATTGCACGCAACTGGTAGCTTTAATTTAGACCAAAGTTTTTCTCATGCAATTTTAATTTTATACAATGTAATGAATTCTTTGTGTTCGTATCCGGTTGGATACCTATCTGATAAATTTGGTCGCTATGGGTTTTTAGGGTTGAGTTTTTTCATTCTAATTTTGGCTGATGCATTTTTAGGTTTTGCAGAAAACTTAACCACTATGATGATTGGTGTCGCCCTATGGGGCATTCAAATTGGTATGAGCCAAAGCATGTTTTTAAGCCTTATAGCCGACCATGTACCAGAAGATTTACGTGGGACTGGAATTGGATTTTTCTACCTTATAAGTGCAGCAGCACTTTTGCTAGCTGGGGGTATTGGTGGAATTGCTGAACATATGTATGATCAATTCGCGACATTCATCGTAAGCGGAACCATAAGCTTAGTAGCACTACTAATGCTTGCAGTTTTTCACAAAACTTTACAAAATAAGCCCAGTTGTTAACTCTAACATCTACTACGAAATCACTGGCTTATGAATGATTTTCTGGCTTCCATACAACTTGCACGATCTGAATTTCCAACCATGCGATTTGCAGATTTTTGCAACCTTTGGCAAATTGCAGACGAAATCAAAACACTTGGCACAATGCCTATTGCGTCAGCAAGTTTAGAACAACGCAATCAACAGAGTATTCTAAAAATAATTAAAAAAATTCATGAAGTAGATTTACCATTTCAGTGCACTGCAAAATTAGATACTTCAAAGCAAGTACAATACTCATCGCTTTTTTCACTTAGTCAGCAGGCTTTAGAATTGTTCAACCAAGGCTTTGTTCTTGTTTGTGACGATGTAAATTTATGGCAGCAAATAACTCAAACTGTTTCCAATAATCAAACCAGCACTGCGCAGGATTGGATTCAAAAATTATATACTTACACAACTAAAAAAAATCTGGTCAACGCTATTGAAATGCTGAGACATCCGTTACTTGAAAAAGTGGATTCAGATTTTCACAAAACTGTACTGAATTGGGAATACAGCCTTAGAAAAAATCAACAGCAAACCCTAGGCACTGATTTTCCAAATCATCCTTTATGTCATCAACTTTTAAATATTGTAGGCAATCAAACTTTTTCAGCTACATTTTCGGAAGTTTTTCAAAAATTATCACTTTCAATTCAACAACAGCTATCGCGATTGATTGATTCCACAGAACTATTAGATAGCACTCTTGATTGTTTAGAATGGTTTAAAGGTGCTGTGAATTTAGAAAAACACCATTCCCAGATTCATTTAGGACTTCATGCAGCGTTAAAATTCAAACCTGAGCAAGTTGTATTTTGTTTAAAGCACAACCAGATTCGTCCGCTACAAAGCCATCTTTTGTTCAAAAACGTCAATGGAAAAAATTTATCCGATTTGCTTTTTCAATGGGCAGCAAAAAAGCAACTCAATGTTTTGAGCTATTCTTCTGATGCAACATTTGAGCATCCTTTGGTGCAAGTTGATATGCTTAAAAAACATCAAGTAAAAAGAATTTCCATGGTTGGTGAAAGACCCATCGCCAATCCTATTGTCAGTAGCCGTCCTACAACTATTAGCGCAACCGGGTTTAACCAGCTTATGCAAGATCCATATGGATTTCATGCGCGCTACATTTTAAAATTAAGGCATCTTGAAAGAAGCTGCGCACAAAATTTTGCAAAAGAATTTGGATTGGCAACCCACAAAATTATTGAAGTGTACTTAAAACAAGGATTAGAAACTGCACTTCAGCATTTGCACACTTTAAAATTAAGTAGTCATCCGATTTTATGGAAGGGCAAACTTTCACGTATTCTTGAGTGGATACAAACCCAAGTAAATGATCTGCATACAATTAAAATTCAAAGTGAGCAGGACTTATCCACTCAATTAATAACTACAAAACAAATAACACTAAAAGCTAGAGTTGATGCTTGTATTTTTACTTCTCAAGGTAATTTGATTGTAAATTTCAAAACGGGAATGCCTCCCAGCAAAACAGAAGCTACAAACGGGTATGCTCCTCAATTAGCTATTGAAATGTTTTTATGCGCTAAAACTTATACTAATACATCCACCCAAGCTGAATTTTGGCAACTTAAAGAAACGCAACCTGCTGGAATTGTTTCATCAAACATCGCTGTTCCGGTCGAAGCCTTACAAATAGAACTTGAGAAAGTTACGCATCATTATTTAACGCAAAATTCCCCATTTTTAACTTGCCCGTGGCCTTCAAAAACGCCAAAGTATAACGAATATAAAAATTTGGAACGCTTGGCCTAATGAACGAAGAAAAAACTTCTATGCATGCTTATCTTGCTTGGGGAGGCGTTGCGTTATTTTTCTTATATCAATACGTTCTTCGTATTGCGCCAGGGCTTGTAGAACCAGAGCTTCGCAGCGCTTTTTTTATGACTGCAAATGATTTTTCAACTCTTGGTTCTTTCTTCATGTTTATCTATGCATTGGTGCAAATTCCATGCGGTTTATTGATTGATAGACTTGGGGTAAAACGTGTTGTTTTATCTAGCATCTTGCTATGTTTGGTTGGAAATGGCCTATTAATTATAGGGAATAGTCTGTGGGAAGCTCAAGTTAGCCGTATATTCATGGGACTTGGTTCAGCTTGCGGATACATAGGCTGCATGAAAGTTGCAGCAGATAGCTTTCCAAGTTCAAACAGAAGTTTTTTTATGGGAGCAGCTTTGACCCTTGGTCTGTTTGGACCCCTATTAGCAGCAAAACCTTTAGTACACCTAATTGAAACAACCAGCTGGCACTATGCATTTACCGTATTATATCTGTAATTGGGGTAATATTGTGGTTCTCACTTGTAATAGTAATGCCAAAAGAGGCTATTAATCATCAGGCAACCCTTAGGTGGGCTGATGTTAAACAAAGTATTGTTCTCGTATTTAAAACACGACCAATTCTTGCTTACGCAATTATGACCACATGTTTTTATTCTCCTTTAGCTGTCATTGCAGACCTTTGGGGGGTTTCATTTTTAATGAACCACTTTCACCTTCCACGCAGTAATACAGCTAATGTTACAATGCAAATTTATGTTGGAGCTGCCGTTAGTAGTTTGCTTATTCCATGGCTGTGTGAACGTTACAAGGAATATAATCGAGGCATTATTTACAGCTGGATTGGAATAGTCATTTGCTTGGTCACCTTGCTATATAGTGATTTGTCTGCATACGCGCTTATTGCTATTTTGATTACATTAGGTATCTTTAGCAGTTCTAAAATTTTATGTTTTGGAGCAGCTTCTCATTACACAACACCGGAAACATCTGGAACCACACTTGGAGTAATTAACACTTTTAGCGTTCTTGGAAGCGCATGTGTTATGCAGGCTGTTGGGTTTCTGCTTGATTTCAAGTGGAATGGAGCAATGGATAATGAAGGAATAAGAGTATATTCGAGCGATGAATATGTCTTTGCGCTTAGCTCAATCCTAGTGTTCGTAGGTGTTTTAGGTTTAGTGGCGTTTTTCCTTTACAGACAAGGCAGACAGCTAAAGCAAAATGAATTGGCATGAAGCTTGTTCCTTTATTCACTTAGTATTGTGCAATGAATGAAACACCAGTATCAACGATCAATCTACAACAAAAAGCTAGTAATCCTAACTCTAGCTGTTGGGTCAACGCGTCAGCAGGATCAGGTAAAACTAAGGTTCTAATTGATAGAATCATTCGGTTATTACTGCATTGCGCAAACCCTGATCGAATTCTTTGCTTAACTTTTTCAAGAGCAGCAGCCAGTGAAATGCAACAACGACTTCTGCAAAAAATAAAATTATTAGCAGAACTACCAGATCTAGCCCTTACTGATGAACTATTAAGTCTTGGTGAACAGCCCACCTCTGCCAATGTTACTAAAGCAAAAAATTTATATTCAATTATTAAATCTCAGCCAGTTTCTATTCAAACTGTGCATAGCTTTTGTCAAAGTTTACTGCAACGCCAAATGGGACAGAATATTCTAAACTCAACTCCACGTGTTATGGAAAATTTCGAAGAACGCACTTACTTAACTCAAGCTTTTGAAAAACTTATAGAAGACGAAGACGCCACACATTATTTAGAAGAATTTTTCATTTTTCATGGAGAGACAGTTCTTTTTGAGTATTTAAGCAGCACAACACGTACCGTTCACAGCTTAAATTTTGATGATGCACAAAAACGATTATTTGAATTATTTGATATTAGTGAGGCGCCTCAATTCCCTCTGCCTCCTTTGGAAATTCACAGCTATCTTAAGGGATTATTGAACATTACTATTCCCCATGATGCTATTTCAAAAGAACATAGTTTTGCGCAATGTTTTTTAACTCAAAAAGGAACAGTTCGAGCCAAAATTTTACCAGCAAGTATTCAAAAACAATACCCTGATGCTGAGCCAATTTTAAAAATTTACGCAGAAGAATTAGCTCATTATTTTTCTAAAAAAATTCGTTTTGATCAGGTTCAAAAATCATTGCATTTTTGGCAACTTCAGCAAATTTTTCAAAAGCATTATAAGAACTTAAAAGAAACGCACAATCTTTGGGATTTTCACGACCTAATTGAAAAAACTCTACAAACTTTAAAGCTTGATGATTTTGATCAGATTCTACTGGATTTAAACTACCGCATTGATCATCTTTTGGTAGATGAGGCCCAAGACACTAGCGTTGATCAGTGGCATGTTATAGAGCACCTTGTGCAAGGCTTGTTTGATCACCACTCAACCGACAGAAGTATTTTTGTGGTGGGTGATGAAAAACAATCAATTTATAGTTTTCAAGGCGCTGACATTCGCATGTATCAATATATGCAAAAACACATATCAACACTTTGCCAACCTTGGGAAAATGTCGCACTTTCCACAAGCTTTCGAAGTGCAAAAGACATTTTAAACTTAGTTGATAAAGTCTTTGAACAAAATCCGAAAGGCTTGGGGGAAAATGTTTCAAAGCATATCGCTTATCAGAAATTCAATGGATGCATCGAAATTCTGCCATTTATTGAACTTGAAACTCCTACAATTGACCCATGGCCCATTTTTGAAACGTATTCAGATACACGTGAACCAGAACAATATTTAGCCGAGCAAGCTATAAACCATATTGAACAATCCATTGCTAATGGCTTATTTTTAGCATCTGAAAATCGCCACGCTACCTATGATGATTTCATGATTTTGATGCGTAAACGCGGACGTCAAATGCAAGAAATAACTTCAGTTTGTCAAAAACGTGACATCCCCTACTCTGCTTTTGATCCTAAAAATCTAATGGAATGTCTTGTTGTGCGCGACCTGTTAAGCGCCGTTGAGTTTATGTTAATGTCTTTGAATGACTTAAATTTAGCAGCACTGCTCAAAACTCCTTGGATGCAACAACAGGGAAAAATTGATGAGAACGATTTATTCAATCTGTGTCACAATCGCAAAGGCCCTTTATGGGACGAAGTGCAAACTCATTATCAGCCACACTCAAAAAAACTCAAGCAATTACTACAGTCGACTCCTTCATCTGCATATAGCTATTTTCAAAACGCATATGACGCAATGAACATTGAATGTGAACTGCTACATAGTTTTATCGATGACGTATTTAAACGATTCAATTTGTTAAAATTAAATATTCGCGAACTTATTGAGCACTTACACAGATACCCTCCCGTATTTACGCAAAATAATCATCAAAAAGGTATAAAACTTTCAACAGTTCATGGGGCAAAAGGGTTAGAATCACCCGTTGTTATTATTCTTGATAATGGTGATGAAGTAAGTATGAAACAAGATACTGTATTATATGACCCAGTTGCACAGTTTTGGTTTTTAAAGCCTCCTATGGCTGTCGATACAATTTTAACATCAGCACTGAAAGAGCATCATCAACAAGCCCTGGAATTTGAACATAATCGGCTTTTTTATGTAGCTTTAACCCGTGCAAAAGAACACCTAATTTTAGCAGGATTGGCTCATGAACAAAGTCCAAATTCTTGGTATTGGCGTGTTAATGAAGCAGTGTGAAATAAGTATCTATACCAGCGAACTGGTGGGCGCCGTAGGAATCGAACCTACGACCCGCTGATTAAGAGTACTGAATAAAATGTTCCAACGTTATCTTTATACTCTTGCTCTTCTATAGAATATCTAGTGTAAGGAACTGCAAGAAGACGTCTTACTCCAATAGGCTTGCTTGTTTCTTCACAATATCCATAAGTTCCGTTTTTAATACGTTGTAATGCTGCTTCTACTTCCTGACATACACGATCTTCATACATTTGAAATCCAATTGTCCGGTTACAGAACTCTTCGATAACACCTTGATCCACAAGGTCTGGTTCATGATTAGGGGCGTCTATTAAACTTAAAAAATTGGCCTCTTCTTTTTTAAGAATCTCTTTCTGCATTTGCATAAGTACTTCTTTGAAGTACTCTACCATCTGCTTTGACATATATACTGGGTCATTTAGAGGTTCATAAAGTGAAGGTGTTACAGAGTTTCCCATAGCAGTTATCCTCTCTTTTATCTTTAAATTTCAGGCTTAATTCTTAAAAATTTTATGATGGATAATCATTCAAAGAGAGATTAGGCGATTTTTCGCGCTTCTAAAGCTATTTAACGGCGCTCTTTAGATAATTGCAGCAAAGATGTAAACAGATTGATAAAATCTAAATACAATTGCAACGCACCAAAAATAGCTTTTTGTTAGAAACCTCTGTTGTGTCCCGCTCAAAATAGAATTCCTTGATATGTTGCACATCATAAGCAGTTAATCCAGTAAACAACAACACACCAATGAAAGAAATCGCAGTTTGCATAGAAGAAGTATAAAAAAAGAGGTTAACCAAGCTCGCAATAATAAGGCCCAATAAGCCCATCATCAAAAACGAGCCCATTGCTGTTAAATCTCTGCGAGAGGAGTACCCATAAAGACCCATGGCAGCAAATATAGAAGACGTAATGAAAAATAACCGAGCGATGCTTTCTCCAGTAAAAATTAAGAAAATGCTAGATAAGGATAATCCCATGCTACCTGCGTAAACCCAAAAAAGAACCTGAACCACTCTCAAAGACAATGTTGTAATTTTCGAGCTTAAGAAAAAAACTATCCCAATGGGTGCAAAAATTACAACCCATTTGAGAGGACTCAGCAAGATTGATTCCATCAGGGCTGAAGAGTGAGCCGCAATGAAAGCAATTATACCGGTTAGCCCCAATCCGAAAGACATATACATATATACACGAATCATATATGAACGAAGAGAAGCATCTTCGTCGCCTTTTTGAATTGAAGGTTTTGCATCATATCTTAATGGCTGGTCATCAAATCGCTTTTTCATGCAGGATCCCCCTTGAATATATTTAATAAAAACGCATGATTAAACAGCACATCCTCCATCCCATAATTTTCTTATTTCATGAGGAAGGACATTTCTTATTTTTTCAACTTCTCCCGGAGAAATATGTGATGACAAGACTTCAAGAACGGCGTATGTCCAAATTTCTATATCAATCTCAGAATTATTGAGGTCTTCTTCAGCCTCATCTAAAAAACTATCAAAGCTTTGCTTTTTCTCATGACAACCACTAAGATGCCAATTTTCAAAAAATATTCCCTTTATAATGAGAGGCAATTGTGCACTGAGATGAAGAGCACTTTCTATAGGCAGATTATCTCGTAATTGATGAAGAACAGTTCGCAGAGCTGCTAACGACTTCTTTTTATCACTTTTGGGGCCTGTAAGCTCTTCTATTTGATTAATCCACTCGTTGGCTTTTTGAACGTGCTTAGCAAAAATGTCTACTCGGCTCATGGTATTCTCATCATCTAACCTGTGGCTGAATACTGCAAGAATTGCTTGTTAATTCATATGTGAAAAATATAGAATTTTTTCCATCTGATAAATCTAACATAAGCATTGCAATCATATTCCGAAAGGAAAGGTTTCTGGTAATTCTTCAATTGGATTTTTTTGTGTTTTTTCTAACGGAACAAGAGCTGTAGTGCGGTCTAAATGGATAATTGCATCATATTGCTGAGTGATATGAGTATAAAAATAGTGACTGTATCTTTCTGTCTCTGGCTTATAAACCACTCCTATAGCTCTATGTAATAGCGGTTCTTTTCCTAGTAAGTTAATGTTTTTGTTGTGAGGCGCAAAGGACAAAAAAAACTGTTTATAAGGAGCCTGATGAAACATAGCTTCAAAGCTGTCAGGAAGGGCAGAATTTACATATTTTTCTTCTGCGGCATCTCCCCAGTTAGAAGCTGCAGTCACTGTTCCATTGTATGTGGTAAAACCAAGGAGAAAAACTTGTGATCCATATTTTTCGCGAATGAGCTGACCTATATTGTATTCTCCTCTTTCTTTCATTTCTGTAGCTCTGGCGTCACCTATATGAGAATTATGAGCCCATATTATAATTTTGGAGGGACGCCCTAACAACTGGTCATAGTAAGTAGACAAAAGCTCTACTGTTTCTGTCATGTGACCATCTCGCAAGTTCCACGATGAATTTTTACGGTTTAGAAAAAGAGAACGATAATATTCTTCAGCATTTTTAACAACTCTAGCATTTTGCAAGATATACAAAAATTCTGCAGAATTTTTTGTCTTCATGCCTTCAATGACTTGACTCTGTAGTTCCAAAAATTGTTCTAGTACTTCTTGTTCGCATGAGGATCTTATTCCCAGCATAGTTTCATAAGCATAAGTTTCTGGATTCTCCCCAAATGCCTCAAAGCAATGATAACGCTCTCTTGCTCGTTGGGCAGCTTCTGAATCAATTTTTTCTAAAGATTCTATGACAGCGGAGATAGAGCTATGCAAGCTATAAAGATCCAACCCATAGAATCCTATTTTTTCTTTTTGCTCTTTGATGGAATCGTTATATTCCTTAAGCTAAGTGACAAAATTCAGAACCACGGTATTTCGCCCCATCCAAGAAGGAAACCTCTTAAACTCCTTTAACGCGTGAAGCGGAGATTCTAACGCAGAATCACCCTGCAAATAAGTATGTACAATATAAGCGTCAGGCCAATCTCCTTCAATTGCGATAGCATTAAATCCTTTTTCTTGAATAAGACACTTAGTTAATTCAGCTCTTATTTTATAAAATTCATGAGTTCCGTGAGAAGCTTCGCCGATTAGTACAAATCTTGCGTTCCCTATATGGGCTAAGATATCAAGGTAATTTTCAGATGTTTCTTCAAAAGGGCTAATTTTTTGTAGTAAATTTTGTGCATTTGGAAAAATTTCAGTCATCAAGCACCTCATCAATATTCCTTTAGCTAAGCCAAAACTTTAATGAAAAATTAAGGAGAGACAACGAGAAAAATATTTAATTTTAGTCTCTGGTTTTATTATTGATTAGGCTAGCCTTTGTGTGTCTTATGCGAGCAGTGGTCTACTTTCTATTCCCATAATCCAGTAGAAATAAGAAAGGAGCCTCATTATGAAAAAAAAATACGCAGCCTACATTCTTACTTTTGTTATTCTTTTGTTAGTTGGTTTTTTTGCTGCACGAGTGCCCTCATCAACTGTTCCTATTTATCTAGATTATCAAGCTACTACACCAGTGGATCCAAGAGTTCTAAATCACATGCTGCCTTATTTTACAAAAGAATTCGGAAATCCACATTCTACAACTCATGTTTATGGAACTCGTGCTCACAAGGCGATGGAGAACGCAAGAGCTGAGATAGCTTGTGGGATAAATGCAGATCCCCAGGAAATTATCTTTACCTCAGGTGCAACAGAAGCGAACAACTTGGCTATTTTAGGAGTATGTAGAGCTCTTAAAAAATTGGGAAAATCTGAAATTATTAGCGTAGTTACAGAGCATGAATCTGTCTTGCAACCGCTTCGACAACTTGAAAAAGAAGGATTTACAATCATTCTTCTTCCTGTACAAAAAAACGGAATTATAAAAATAGATGATTTAAAGAAAGCTCTTTCTTCTAAAACAGCGCTTGTTTCCATTATGACAGCTAATAATGAAATAGGAGTGATTCAACCAATTAGAAAAATAGCCAAGCTTTCTCATGAATCCGGCACCCTTTTTCACACTGATGCCGCACAAGCGTTTGGTAAAATCAAAATGGATGTAAAAAAAGATAAAGTAGATCTATTAAGTCTTTCCGGACATAAAATTTACGGCCCTAAAGGTATAGGCGCTCTTTTCATTAGGAAAGGGATTAAACTAATGCCCATTAATTATGGAGGAGGACAAGAGATGAGGCTAAGACCCGGAACTGTTCCTGTACCTTTGTGCGTTGGTCTGGGCAAAGCTTCTGAAATTTCTCAAAAAGAGCTTCTGGTTGAAACCAAACGACTCTTAGTTTTAAGAGATGCTTTTTTGAAGCTTTTGCAAACAAGCTTTCCTGACATGATTATCAACGGTGACCTTGAACAAAGACTGCCGGGAAATTTAAGCATTAGCTTTAGAAATATTGATAGTTTGTCTTTGCAAGAAAACCTTAAGAACGTTGCTATTTCTTTGGGGTCAGCTTGCACGTCTAGCAGTACTGGAATATCTCATGTTATTCAAGCAATTCATGGTAAAGAAATCACCCCTACTGTAACAATTCGAGTGAGTATTGGACGTTTTACCAGCAAAAAGGATATAGAGACAGCTGCGTCAGAATTAATCTCTTTCATTAAAACGGAGAAAGGTAAGAAAAATGACGTTCAATAAAAATAAAAGACAAAAAATTTTTGTGACAGTTTTCATGTGTATGTTTGCATGCTTGCTTTCGGCATCGGCACTGCATTCTGAAGTAAAAACTAATATGGTAAAAAACAACAAAACTGAAGCAGTTAAATTTATCAAAAATCTGGTTGATACATGTCTTGAAATTGTGAATGACAGCAGTTTGTTCCACGTGGAAAAGCGTCATCAGCTTAGCGAATACGTGAATAAATTTTTAGACATTGAACGTACTGCGCACGCTGTGTTTGCGCACTTAGGGTACGAAAATTTATCATCTGCAGAGCAAGCTAAAGTGAAGCAATACTTAAAACAGTACTTACTTCATTTCTATGCAGGAGAAAGCAAATTATCAGCAATGACAGATGCCGAACTTACAAGAGATCCCGTTGCCGAAGTCAGGGAGGACGATTTTGCCATTATAACCCAATTTACAAAAAATTCATCGCCAGCAACAAAGATTGTTTGGGTCACAAAAAATCAAAAAATTTACTATATTGAAATAGATGACATTAATCAAATAATAACCCTGAGGTCTGAAATGCAATCCGGGGTGGTTCAGGCACATTGATGGACTATATCAACAAGCACTTAGATAAGTGACCTTACCTTGCGTGATTTTGTATTTAGCAGCTTGTCGATAATAGGAAAAATAATATATTTTTCAACTTTTCTACCCAATTCATAAGCGAGTAGCCTTGCCATGGGGCGGGGGGAACTTCAAGCCTAAGAATTCTTCCCTACTCAATTTATCCTAATGCTAAAATCAAGAGGAGAAAATCATGAATAACAAAGAATTGAAAGCAGAAGTAAAAAATAAAATCTTATGGGAACCAGGAATAGAAGGTGAAGGTGTTATTGTCGAAGTAGAAGATGGTATTGTCACGTTGAGTGGTCCGGTACCAAGTTTTTATCAAAAAGTTTGTGCAGATAACATAGTAAAAAAAATGTGGGGCGTTAAAGCCGTAGTAAATGAACTCTCAGTAGACATCGCGACTCATTTAAAACGTAACGACAAAGAAATAGCAGATGCTGCAGTTAGTGCTCTTGAATGGGACATCTCTTTGCCAAAAGATGCTATAAAAGTAAGCGTCGCTAGAGGTGTAATAACTCTCTCTGGAGAGGTTAATTTCGATTTTCAAAGAACGCGCGCTTACAATGATACAAGCTCGTTATATGGAGTAACAAACGTAATAAATGCAATTACGTTAAAAGCCCCTGCTAGTGTAGATTCTAAAGTTATAGAAAAAGAAATAGAACGAGAATTCCAAAGAAGTGCAGTCCTACATGCTCATAACATTAATGTAAAAACGTCAGGTAAAAAAGTGTATTTGTCTGGACCGGTTAGTTCTTGGTTTGAATACAAAGAAGCCAATGATGCGGCTTTTTCTGTGCCAAGAGTTAATGAAGTTCAAAATGATCTTTATATCCTGTAATTCGGTTCAATTCTAGAAACAATTAAGCGTCATATGAGGATTAAAGGATTTTCTGAAGGAGCTTCATATGACTCTTATCAAAATTAGTAGTATCTTTTGAAATGATAGCATTGGAGATTATATTTCTTGCAACATAGTGATCTTAATTTTTAACATGAGCCTATTCTTGAACTCCTACATAAATTAAAGGCAAGCGAAAACGGCTTGACTCACACAGAAGCAATTAAACGTTTTTAAAAGTCTGGTCCAAATAAATTTTCTCCTAAGAAGCAAATGACGCCGCCTTATCGTGACAGGAATCGCTAAATTTCAAAATGAACTTTATATTCGTTAAGTTATCTAGTGCACCCACTACGTTTAAAACTGATAATTCGTTTTATTTTTTTCTCTTTTTTATGCGCGTTTTAAAAGTCGCAATTTAAAAGCTAGTAACAGCAATAGTACTCCTTCAGCCATAGCGTTAAAACCAATAATCATTCCTATGATTGCAGCACTTGCTAGAAAATCAATCCAAAAAAGAAAAAGCATAAAAACACCCAAAATCACAGATAGAACTCCGCTAGCTCCAAGTAATAATTCTCCTGGAACTTCACGAGCTAAACGGATTGCCGTTATAATTTCAAAGATTCCCGTAGAAATAGCCCAAAAAGCAAAGGATGTCATTAGAAAAAACGTAAGACTAATTAGTACAATGTGAGGGATCGTTAGCGTAATTAATCCTGTTAATAGGCCCAATATTCCTGAAAATACTAACCCGGTCCAGCGATATTTTTTTTGAGCGTTATTGATTCCTGAAATAATGGAAAATACACCATCCACTAAAGCATAAGCTCCAAAAATTACCGTTAGGATAATCATGGTAGATGCAGGCTTCAGTATTGCTAAAGTTCCTAAAATAGTAGAGATCAAACCGCGTAATCCAAACACCCACCAATTAGTCTCCAGAGAACATACAAAGGGGATTTTGAAAGCGTTATTAAACTTTAAGTTCTGAGCCATTGTGTGCCTCTCTTTGTTAGTCAGTCATTTATTTTGCAATCTATTGCCAGTATCTTCTGTTGAAAATTACTTTTTTTAATCCGTCATACTTAAAGATTAGTATGCGTCCCGTGTGTAGAAGATATATGCAGGAATCAAAAACGTTTAGTACGCCTGAAAAATAGACAGATACAATAAACATAAGCATATACAAGTGATTAGCTTGAATTAAAGCTTGATTAAAATTTGGAAAATTTAAGGAAAATGACGCGCTTTTTTGAATGATTGGTAATGTTTTCATATTTGCCTCCTCTATTTATGCCTACGTAGCGATGAAATATTAAGGTGAACTCCTATAGCTGCAAACGACTACCAGTTAGCTCTCATGTTTAATTTCAGGAAACGATAATTTTGTTTAAAATTTCGCGTAATATCTTTAATTGCTGCTCGTCAGAGTAAAATGTTTTGTAATTTTCATGTAGAGGAATAAAACTAAGCTTTTTAGGGTAAAGCACGCATTGGAAAGAATGAGTCTTTGATGCGGTAACGTACACCTAGAAATTAGGAGGAAAC
Source organism: Candidatus Odyssella sp. (assembly GCA_020726185.1). Classification (GTDB taxonomy): domain Bacteria; phylum Pseudomonadota; class Alphaproteobacteria; order Paracaedibacterales; family CAITNM01; genus CAITNM01. The sequence goes on from DYTB01000023.1 coordinate 16,572, forward strand.
ATCATGATGATAAAAGAAAGAAAAAATCAAAATGAAATGAGATACGAAATCGAAGACAATCCAGTTGCAGCTGGAAGGTATGTAAAAAATCTATATTTTCCAGCAAGTGAACAAGAGTTACCCATTGAAGATGACGAAAATGACCCTCATCTGGACATCATACGTATATTAAGCCAATGGGAAGGTAAAAATATTGAACTGTAGTTTATAAGATAACTAGAAAACCAATTTTTAATGAAGGAGAACGATATGAATTTACATTCTTTAGTACCATTTTGGAAAAATGCTCCACAGCAGCTTAATAGAAAGAGCCCTTTTTTGAGCCTTCATAATGAAGTAAATAGACTTTTTGAGGATTTTTTTAGAGATAGGTTTCCGTCAACTGTTATGAATGATGAGTTCTTAACACCTAGCATCAATGTTGTAGAGCAAGAAAAACAGTATGAAATAATAGCAGAGTTGCCGGGAGTCGACGAAAAAGACGTCGAAGTTTCAGTAATCAATAATGAACTATATATACAAGCAAGCAAAAAAATTGAAAAAAAACAAGATAATGAAAGTTACCATCTTCGAGAATGCACGCAGGGTTCTTTTAGTCGTAGCATTCCTCTACCTTATGATGCCAATGCGAATACAATAAGCGCAAAAATGAACAATGGCCTTTTAACAATAAGTATTAGTAAGGCTCCTGAAAATTCAGAAAAGGTGAAGAAAATCTCTGTAACTAAAGAATCTTAAGAAAAAATTTCTTTTAATACCTCCTCTTTTTGTTTTCAAGATCAGGGGAGGTGTCTTTTTTATCTTCAGATTTTTCTAAGAGCCAATTACAAAACAAAAACCACGTGAACAAAGTCGCGTGGTTTTTGTTTTGGCTAGGAAGCAAAATTTACTTTAAAATCCTAAAGTAAATTGCTTATTCACTTTCGTCATATTATCCTTTCATAGAAGCTGCTGCTTTTCTTCCCCGAGACTCGTGAGGAGCAATTCCACCCATGTGTCCTAGCTCCATTGTTGCGCTCTAGCTTCTCCACCCTCGTGTGCAATTTCTTCCACTTCCTCATGAGACATAGCAGCAAAGCCTTTAGCACTCTTACTATTTTTATTTTTGGTTGTTTTTTTCATAATATGATCTCCCTTAGTTCAAGGCGCGAAAGCGCGTTAACTTAAAAGCATGAGATACACTTCTCTCCTTGCTGGAAATGAACACCCTTCGCTTTTCTTACCCCTCAGTAAAGACCATATTTTTAAGCAAGAGAGTTAATATGGCCTGAGCAAATACTACTTAGATCTGATGACATCTGTTACGTTAAAAAACTAAAAATATTTTCCCATGATAACAAACAACTTCATATTTCTGATCAACACTTAAAGCTATGTTCCTTGTCATCTCAACCAAGATTTTTTTCTATGCTACTCAAACGATGAATAATATCGGGTAATTCTTTCATCTCACAAAACACTTGAAAAGCACCTGCTTTTAAAAGTTTTTCTTCATTTTCTGCGCAAAAAAGTCGGGACTTTATGAATCCTAAAACATTCATGCCTGCTTGTCTTGCTGCTTGGACACCTGTCTCACTGTCCTCAACAACTAAACACTCATCAGGAGATACCAGCATTTTTTTGTGCGATATATTGGTATATATCAGGAGCTGGCTTAGGGTGTTTCACAAAGTCTGCGCTAAAAATATAGCCATCAAAATACTGAGTTAACTTCTTTATCGTGAGCAATTTAGACAAACGAGAAAAGTGGCTATTTGAAGCGACCACTTTAGGAATTTTAATTTCTTGCAGGGTCTTTTCAATGTTAGGAATAGTCCGCACCTCTTTCTCTAATACATCAACTACCTTAGCTTCTACTTTTTTAAGAAATTGAGTCGAAATGCTCTTGTTATATTCCTTAGCAAGAATAGCAAACACATTCTTAACGGTAACACCAGCAAATCGTTCCTGATAATGTGCGCTATCTATATCAATATTTAGCGTCTTTAACGCTTCTATCTCAACTTCGTTAGCTATCTCTTCTGAATCAAGCAAAACTCCGTCGCAATCAAAAATTACTAGTTTTATCGATTGATAAGATCCTGTGTGTGCTTTTTTCATTTTAGATTAAAAATATTCTCGAGCTCCTGTTTTGATAAGTAAACTAAAAGTTTTTAATCTAAAGCATGAATCAATAGGATTTTTTCTCTTTGTTTTCTTGATTTTTAAAGAGAGAAACTTAAACAAAACTCTGCAAAATATTTTTTCATTCATTTGGCTTAAATACCAAAAACGATGGTATTGATGCTAGACCTAAAACTTAGACGAAAGGTACAAAACTTACAGATAAGATAGTTTGTTGTGTAATATTTCCTTCTTCATCCTTATACACTAACGTAAGAAATTGCTCATTTTTTGATTCACCAAGAGGAATAACCATGATACCTCTAGGACTCAATTGCTCAAGCAGTTTTGGTGGGATAGTCTCAGCTGCTGCTGTCACAATAATTTTGTTATAAGGAGCATGTGCTATCCATCCTTTTCTTCCATTTCCCTCTAATATATGAATGTTGCAATATCCAAAATTCCTAAGTTTTTCTTCAGCTGTTTGTGCAAGAAAAGAAATGACTTCAACTGTATAAACTTCTTTCGCTAGCTGAGCTAAAATAGCCGCTTGATACCCAGAACCTGTACCTATCTCGAGCACTTTATCGTTGGGTTGAATATCCAAAAGTTCTGTCATTAAAGCCACAATAAAAGGTTGAGAGATAGTTTGTCCTCCGCCTATAGAGAGTGGTGCATTAATATATGCATAACTTTCATCACCTGGAGACACAAACAAATGCCGACGCACTTGTGAAAATGCCCTTAAAACTTTGGTGGAAAGTTTTTTGATCCCCGTGTCTTTAGAAGTAATGCTAATTGAAAACTCAACTTCCTCTATCATTTTTTTGTATACTTCATCATACGCTTCAGGTAGTAATTTCATCGCTATTTCCTCTACCTTTGAATTAAAGATTTCTTTTGGTAAATACTTTACACCATGTACGCTAACGTCATGTCCTATTTCAACCAAGAAAAATAATATGATATAGATTTTGTGCATCTTTTAAACCAATCACTCAACTTGAACACTCTTAAGTCTTTTTTTTTGAATTAATAGAAATATTTTGAGAATTGATCTTTTTTACTTCTGGTTTTTGAATTGTGATGGTCAGCACGCCCTTATCAAAAGAGGCGTTTATATTTTGCGTTTCTATTTCAAAAGGTAAAGCAATATTTCTTGAAAATTTTCCATACGCTAATTCACATATGTGACAAGTACTTTTGTCTTTATTTTTTTCCTCTTGCTTATCGCCACTTATAATAAGATGATTTGCGCTCGTATCAACCTTTATCTCGTTTTCGTCTAATCCAGGTAACTCTACTTTAACAACAACCGTTCTATCTGTTTCGGTAACACTTAAATACGGAAACTTATTAAACAATCCTAAGTTTGGCATAATTTGCAGATCTGAAAAAACTGTGCCAAATAGATCTTTAATTCTGTTGTGAATATGGGATCCTGATGAGTAATGATCTTCGATGGTTATAGGACCGCAACAACTATCTCTTTCTAAGGATGTAGCTAAAATAGCCGTCGTAGAAATAAAACAGATAGCAATCAACCGCACAAAATTCTTTATAATATTTTTTCTAGAGTTCTTTGATTTTTTTAGCACGATTTAGGTCCTCCTTTTAAATCTTGTTTCCCTGGAAAGCTAAACCATTAAGAATTCAGAAAAAACGTTAAAATTTAAACAAATATAACTCTTACGAAGTGAAGGTTTTTCTTGTCCACCGATGCACAAATCGATAAATGGCAAAGAGTTAAAAACCAGCTTATTTTCATCTATGTAAAATGCAGCTTGTTATCGATAATGACAGCGATAGTAAAGGAAAGGTGAGTAACATGATTTTTTCCACTACGAATGATTTTGCAGATGGAACAGCTGTTGTGGAGAGCAAGGTCCCTGTTATTACGTTCGATAAACCAAAAAACCCATTGGAAGTACCAAATCCAGATATGGTACCAGAACTACCACCATCCCCCTCCCCTACTATACCTCTAGAAATACCAGAGCCAGATTTAATACCTGAAATTACTGATCCTAATGAAGATAATAAGCAAAACTCAAAGATTTAGCCCTTATAGATGCAAATGATTCGGCGTCATTGATTAGTTTTTAAAAAAGGAGGATACGATGGATTTTTCAGTTTTACAAAAAGGACAGATTCTTTTTTTCTGTCGGCCCAGAGTAGAACACAAAGAAATACACAATCCAGAAGATGTGCAACATTTCTTTATCGTTTTAAAACCAGAGATGGAAGAACATTTTATTTTCATCGTCGTTGGGAGAAAGAAACTTCCTGAATATCAACCATATTTTGGTTTTGTGGAAAAAATCGCTGCGAACTTAGATCAGGCAATGACTTTTCTTTCAGAAGAACACTATGTCACCTTAACTAAAGGTGCAAGAGATGTGTCTGCAGCACGTTGTATTGGCATGGGTAAATACTTATTCATAAGTCACGAACAGCACACGCATCTTATTTACGAGTTATCTAAGCCATCCAAACTGAGCGAAATACAAAAAGAATTTCATTTAAAAAAGCGTGGAGACTACCTCATTACAGTTAAAAATCCTCTGAAACCCTCACCGCATGGCGTTGGTTTAGCCGGCAAGCAAAAAGCTCAATATCCAGAGAAACTACAGCATCTCTTTCAGGATTATCGCTTTATTTCGCTTACTTCTATGGACTTTTTGCAGTATGAGGGAACAGAATTACTTCTTATTGGAAAAGCATCTTCCAGTTTTAAAAAAAACAGCAGCGACTTAACTCAATATTTTAAAGAAATTAAAGAAGAAAATGTATACGAACATTTTGCAATATATCGTCCGAACAGAACTATTGCTCACTAACATCAGAATTAGCATGTCCAACTCATTGCTAGTGGTTTGATATCGTGGCTTGTGTAAATGCTTCTGGAAAAATGTTCTTGAAGGGTTTGATCGTTATTTTATCTTTAAAGATATAGATAACGCTAGTTTCTCTTGTTGAAAATTCATTAATAACTTGGCAACAAATACCACAGATATGTCTATCAATGATCTCTTCTGCTTTGTTTTTACGTAAAATAACAACTGTTTTTATCTTCATTTCAGCTCCTTCATGAGCAATCGCACTGAATATTGCCGTTCGTTCGGCGCAGTTTGTTGCTCCGTAAGAGGTATTTTCAATACTACAACCTTTGAAAGTATTTCCTTGCATTGTTTCTAATGCAGCACCGTCGTAAAAATTAGAGTATGGAGCATATGCTTTTTTGCAAGCTTGGAGAGCCAGATCAAATAATATTTTGTCTGGCTGATTAAGTGCTGAGTAGTCTACTTCCTCTTGTGTCACACTACAAATCAACGTAACTCCCTCTTGAGTAAATACAGCATCATTTCTATACCCACTAAAACTACATTCGTTACTTATTCTCGAAACAACTGGCGGTGCTGCCATGGTAGTTCCTTGAACCGAAAAAATAGAATTATTAAATTTTTTCTCATCCAGTATCATTGTGATTTCTTCATTTGGCTGAATAACAACAGATTGGATTTCATGTGAAATAGTGAGTGAGGGAGATACGCCGTTCTTATTTTCTTTATCTCTCACAGTAACGATTACAGAAACGTCCGTATTATTCCTTACATTTAGTTTCTCCGCGTACAACGCAGTAATTAAGATACTTACAATTACAGTTGATTTAATTTTTTTTAGATACACAAATTCACCAATTTAATTGTGAGGCCTCAATGTGATGCTCTGCTTCATAAACAAAAAATTCCACGTCAAAAAAAGAATTTTTTAAACGAAAAAACCGTAAAAAATAAGTTTAATTTCGGTTCACGACACACCACACTTCAATGAATAATTTTTGGATGCGGAAGCGTTCTTGTTCAAAGAGAATAATCATTTCACTCTAGCTTCTGCTAGAAATCACATAAAAGAACAGAAAAAGAGTAGATATTTTATAACTCTTTCAGCATTTTCTTAACATTTTTAAGAAGGTTGAAATTTTTACATCAATACGCATGAATTGCTTATTCGCGAGCAAATTTATATTAGTTTTTAAAGCTCATAAAAAGTAAATAGGGGAACACCTCCTGACTTCTTAAAATCAAGTACCATTCCCCTTTTTACGTCGTTGTTGCCATTTTTACTTAGTGAAATTTATTGATTTAGTCTATGAAACTCCACGGGGCAAGCCCCGTGGTTTTACGAGAGACCTATAAAGTTCAAACTTGTTTTTTCATTTCTGCTATTCTTGAAAGATGACTTTTTTCAGTTTCGCAATGCATCTGAATGATACGCTTGACATCGCTAGGTAAGTCAACTTTCAAAGCGTCATTATGATATATAACGCTCAAAGCTTCATTTGACTCCATAGCTTGAAAAATACTATACACACTACCTTTTACTTTTATTGCGGTATACCCAGAGATCACGTATCCTTTAAAGTCTCTTGAAAATTCTGGTGGAATTCCCCCTCTTACAAGGACAATCTTTGATAAAACCTTAATGTGTTGTTCGTGTTCTTCACGAAATGCTTTTAATGTTTGAGTAAGCTGAGAAGAGCTTAGCGCTTGTATGGCTTGTGTATATGTATGATACGTATCTATATCTACTTGTATTAAATCGTTTAAGACCGAAATAACCCTTTCATTTTGAGTGGATTTAGTAATAGCTTCTTCACTTACTGGCACAGATGAGCACCCTGCAATAAGTAAAAAAATTAGCGAATAAATTCCTAAAGTTATTTTTTTCATCAGCAAACTCCTAAAAAATGTACACTTAACGGCTCATATTTGAGCTTTAACAAAATTTTTAATAGGTTAAAATAAGTGAAATTTTATCATTATACCTACAACACAATTATACGCATCTTTCCAAGAGCAGAAAACATGACATAAAAACCAAACAGCTTGTCTTTTATGTTGGAAAAATTGAATTTTTGATTACTGTCAGTGCATACACTCAGGACCTAAATCAGTACCGGAAAGGTAAGGTCCCTTTCCTACCAATTGCCATTATACAGTTAAACCAAGCCAAAAAATTTCTCTTAAAAATATGAAACTCCACGGGGGCAATCCCCGTGGTTTTACGATAGACCTATAAATTTAGGAAACAATATGTTTCATGCATTATTCTGTAGCGTAGACATGTCTGTCCTAAAAACGCTTCTTTCTAATATCAATGCTCTCAGTTTCTAATGGAGACAGAATCTCTTGACGACCCCCTGAAAACTCCTACTCGATCTCATCAAGCAATTGGTAACTGGTACTGCGTCCCCCACCAGGATTTTGAATAAAAATACCACGTGTTTTTAAATCCTGAATATCGCGTAAAGCCGTATCGTTCGAGCATTTGGCCAGCTTGGCATACTTGGATGTGTTCATATGCCCCTTAAAATCATTTTCCAGCATACGATTGATGATTAAGCGCTGACGTTCGTTAACAGAATTTTTGTTAACCATATTCCAGAGCTTAGCTTTGAACAGGACATTGCCAAGCGTTGTTTCGGCACTGGAGATTGCTCGTCCAAGGCAATCTAAAAACCATTCTAACCAGCCTGTTATTTCCGGTGATCTACGCTGCTGCCGTTCCAGTTGATCATAATAATCCTTACGTTCAGATTCAATTTGGCTGGATAAACTGTAAAAGCGATCTGGTGTAGAGTCAGCTCGTGCCAACGCCATATCCCCAATGGCTCTTGCAATGCGGCCATTTCCATCTTCAAAAGGATGTATGGTTACAAACCAAAAATGCGCAATGCCTGCTTTAAGGACGGGATCAATATCATCCTGCCTTTCAAACCATGCTAGAAAGGCTTTCATTTCTCTCTCAATTCTATCAGCGCTTGGAGCTTCAAAATGAATTTTCTCGTGGCCTATAGAACCTGAAACTACTTGCATGGGTCCTGCATCTATTCTGCGCCACTCGCCAACGGCAATACGATGCATACCGCTAAGACCAGTCGGAAACAAAGCGGCATGCCATTCAAAAAGCCGCTCTTTTGTTAATGGCTTCAAAAACATTTGTGTGGCATCCAGCATCAGCTCAACAATACCTTCAACAGCCCTGCTAGCAGGTATAAGTCCCGCAATATTGATACCAAGATGGCGTGCAATAGAAGAGCGAACTTCTTCGGGATTCAGGCTCTCTCCTTCAATGGCTATAGATTTAACCACATCGTTAGTGAGCGTGCTAAGACTAGCTTCTCGTTTTAATTCAAAGCCAATTCCCTCCATCCTGCCAAGTAAATGTCCTTGGCGATGGCGTATACCAGCCAATTTATTGCTGAACGCATCTGCATTCCACGTAAAGTCAGGCCAGTTTTGATGTTCGTGTATCCACATATAAATCACCGCATGATTTAAGGTGATTATAGTGGCTATTCACCGCAAAGTCAAGATTAATGCTGCATATTTTGCGGCGAATAACAATCCTAAACACCGCAATAGTCTTCCATTATAATGCGACATAGCCAGTAGAGTTACTTTAACTACCTAGTTTAGTTTCCAGATCATGAAGTTTAAGTAGCCAGCAAACACTAGCCAGATAATATAAGGAACTGTCATATTTGCTGCAAAATAATATCGTTTTTTAGCTTTAAGGACGATGTTCATATTTACGAGAATCATTACCACTATTAGAAGAAAAGCTAGAAGAACTAAGTGAAATTCAAAAAATATAATCGTCCATGCCCAATTAAGTAGTAACTGGATTATATAAAGATTCCATATTCCTTTTGCTTTTGGTTCATCACGGTAATGCCAGAGAAAGTTCCCCACAAAAGCAATCATCACGTATAACATTGTCCAAACAATAGCAAAGACAATGCCAGGTGGTGTTAAGTCAGATTTATAAATTGAATGATACCACGAAATGTTTGAATGTGTGATTTGACCTAGACCAAACCCAACAAATTGTAGCAATGCAACCCAGATAGAAATACTAATGAAGTTTTTTATTTTAGAAGCTTCTTATGATAAACCATATCCTATATATCACTAATTTCATGATTTATACCATACGGAAAATAACGTCTAGCATCAAAACGGCGAAGAAAGGACAGACACACCAGATTTTATTAAACAATGCTCATAGGAGAATTTAGCGTTGTAGTTCTTGTTCACCAAAAAACTACAACGACCTTGAACTTAATACGATATAACCACTGATGCAAGCATTTTTTAGATGTCTGCTATGCGTTTTCTGTGCTTTCAAATAGGATGTTGTTTTTTCTTTAACCCATGAGGTATTTTCTGGATCCATTTCAGCATTGAGATACTTAATGATACTCAACATTTTTTGCTGTTTTTCTGTAGGTTTTTCAACAGGGTTAGTTTTCTCAATTATCGCATGAACATTCTCTGCCAGGACCTTATCAACATTCCTCTTGTCTGAAACCCTGTTTAGTACACGCTCTTTATATTCGTCTTGCTGCTGTTTCAGATCGTTTTGTCGATCGATAAACTGATTGCTCTGCGCCTCTACAGTACGCTTGTTGATTCCATAGACACGGGACTCACTCACAAACTCTCGGTGTAACCCGTAGTTCTCCACTATAGTGTGCGCTAAGGAATTACGTTCATCACGCAATTCCTTAAATTGCTCGTATTTTGGATGGTGATAACATTGAGCTCCAGGGTTCGTCTTTCTGATGTCGCGCCATAGGTCTCTCGCCACCTGCGCTGTTTCTCCATACAATTCCACCGTAAGCTTGGCTTTCTCTTCTGCATTCGATAGAGGACGTGCTTTTAACCCTGTTGTTATCTGCAGCATCTCATTGGTTAAACCAGCTTGGTTGATGTAGAGCTTATGGGCATCAAAATCCTGGAGAATCTCACGACCAATGCTAATCTGATCTTGTTTGATCTGGCGGTAAGCTTGCCAATCCACTTGTCCTGAGTTTTGGTTATTTTTACCCTGTTCTTTAAGGACCGCAGCACCATCCAGCACACACAAACGATATTCCTGAACCCGTCGCCACGCAGCTTCATTTTCGGGACGGATTGTATAATCCTTGACCAAATCCTTATGCTCAAATCGGCTAAGATGAGAAGAAAGGGCTTTGAAGGTTGAAAAATCTTCCTTTGCATAAAACAATTGAACATCATGACGATGACGCGTCATTGCTACGTAAATTCCCTTAACATCCATATTCTTTGCTGCTGCAACAAACACTTGGTCTACTGTCTGTCCCTGAGCCTTATGGGTAGTAACGGCATAGCCATGGGCAATGTTTGTATAGGCATATGTTCTAGTAGGTTCTGGTTCTTGTTGACCTAAGGCCACCTTTGCAGTTGTGGTTTCAAGACATCTAATCGTTGTCATCAGTTTGTCACCAAGCTGAATCTGGATATCGCCTTGTTTATTCACTTCGTGAATACGTCCTTGAGTGCCGTTTTTAATATGAGTTCCTTTTTGAACGACACCATCTTCATCCGTAATCACAAGACGAGTTTTATCGTTCTCTAAAAAGACAACTCTGTCGCCAATCGCAAAATGGTTTTCATTCATCGTGATAATGTCTTGCTTGGCTATCAGGCCTTCTTGTTTTAATTGCTCCCGAATAGCTTGATTGATTTCATGGGTTTGAGCGTTAGTAAACGCCAATACAACGCTAGTCTGTTCGTTTTGTTCCTTTTTATGTGCAGCAACATAAGCGGTCGCAATCTCATGAGCTAGATTTTCTTTGAGAGTTTGATGAACATGGCCTCGTTGCTCGTACGCACTTAGCGCTTCTCCCACTTCAAGATTCGCCAAATTCATACTGGCATCTTTCATCCACTCCTGTTTTTGGC
>DYTB01000024.1 GCA_020726185.1 Candidatus Odyssella sp.
TCTATTGATTTCATGGGGTGAAACGCTTTACCCAAACATCGGGTTTTTCAGAAACTAAATGTGTAAATTGTTCGGCTAGTGATTGCAGAAGCGTGGTTAACCATTCGTGGTCAGTTGATGGAAATGCTGAAAGTACATGAGGGGTTACCAAGTGCCTATCGCCAGGGTGACCTATGCCAAGTCGTAATCGCCAGTAATTATTGCCAATTGATTGGTCAATGCTTTTAAGGCCATTGTGTCTGCCGGCCCCTCCACCAAGCTTTACTTTAATTTGCCCTGGAACTAAATCAAGGTCGTCATGAATGACAATCACTTGTTCAGATTTTAATTTATAAAAAGCCATAGCAGATTGTACTGAAGCTCCAGATAAATTCATAAAAGTTTGAGGTTTTAGCAAGCCTACAGCTGTGTCATTAATTTTGTGTTCGCTGTACTCGCCTTGAAATTTTTTTTTGAAAGAAGGAAAGTCGTATGAACAGCCTATGGCATCGATAGCCATAAAACCAATATTGTGCCTTGTCATTAAATACTGTTGGCCCGGATTACCCAGGCCAACACATAACAACATTATAAACCTTCTTTAAGCAGCAGGAGTTTCTTCAGTTTTTTCTTTTTCTTCTCCAGCAGGAGGAACAATTGTCACCAAAGTATAGTCACGAGTAGGATGTGCTGCTTTAGCGCCTTTTGGCAATGCAACAGCATCAAGATGTAAGCTTTGGTTAATGTTCATTCCAGCTAAGTCTATTGAAATTTTTTCTGGAATTGAATCAGCTGGGCAAGTGATTTCTAGATTGTGAATAATAACGTTCAGCATACCGCCAACTTTTAAGCCAGGAGCTTTATCTTCGTTAATATACTCTACAGGAACGGACACGTTAATTTTTGAATCTTTGTCAACGCGCTGAAAATCAACATGTAAAGCAACATCAGTTACTGGGTGAAATTGAATATCACGAGCAATCACTTGAACTTTAGTCTTATCAATTTCAACAGAATAAACGCGACTAAAGAAGCCAGGTTTTTGAATTTCTGCGTTAACAGCTTTTAAATCAACTGCTATAGGTTGTGGCTCATTTTTGCCGCCATAAATAATTCCAGGGATTTTTCCTTCGCGACGTAATGCACGTGCAACACCGGTTCCGGTTCCTTGGCGCTCTTCAGCTTTCAATGCAATGGCTTGTGCCATGATAACTCCTAAAACATCTGATTTTTAAATATATTTAGTTATTACTAGCGATTTTTCAGGTTTTTTTCAAGGCAAATTTATTGGGTCAAATTTTGGATGGTTATATTTATCGTTGAAAAATGATAGATTACAAAGAATTAGGCAGATTTTTGTAATTTCGTAACGTATGTGATAATTGCTTGGTGCCCATAGAAATTTAACAACCATGAGGATTGCATGCGTTTCTTGACTTTGTTTTCGCCGATATTCTTATTTCTTCTTTTGTTTGTTGGCAGCGGACTTTTATTTACATGGCAAGGTGTTGAGCAGGCTTTTTATCAAATCGCTCCAACGGTTGCAATACTTCCTGCTATTCTACTTGCGTTCTTTTTGCTAAAAGGGCCAATGCAAGAACGCTTGCATAGCTTCTTGGATGGGTTAAGGCATCGTGATATTGTCACCATGTGTCTAATATTTTTGCTGGCTGGTGCTTTTAACGTTGTGACGAAATCAATTGGTTGCGTTGATGCGACTGTTAACTTGGTTCTTTCACTTATCCCCACTCATTTCGTATTAATAGGCTTATTTTTAACCGCCGCTTTTATTTCAACAGCCATTGGCACATCTATGGGTACTATTGCGACCATGGGGCCAATAGCGGTGGGCATTGCAAATCATGGAGTTTTACCTATTGATTTAGGCATTGCAACGGTTGTGGGTGGTGCAATGTTTGGTGATAGCTTATCACCAGTAGGGGATACCACTATTGCTGCAGTTCTTTCTCAGGGGGCAGATTTTAGAAAAAAATTAATTTTGAACTCAATCGTTGCCTGTATTGCGGCCGTTATTATGCTTATCATTTTGTGGCTTATTCACACGCCGGCTGCAGATGCCATTGTGAAAGATTATGATTTGGTTCTAGTAATTCCTTATGTGGTGTTAGTTTTATTAGCTTTCGCCGGAATGCATGTTTTTCAAGTTCTGATCTCAGGCTTAATTGTAGCGGGATTGATTGGATTTTTTCACCATTCATATAGCGTAATTAGCTTTGCTAAAGATATCGCTAAAGGCTTTGAGAGCATGCAGGATATTTTCTTGTTGTCGCTTTTTGTAGGCGGGCTTGCAGGCATGTTAAAAGAGATGGGAACGATGCGGTATGTAGCTGATTTTATTGGCAAAGCTCATCATTTAAGTAAACGTTCAGCGCAATTTGTGATTGGTGGATTAGTCTCAATTTTTGATGTTCTGATTGCCAATAACTGTGTTGCTATTATTTTTAGCGGTGAAATTGCAAAAACCATTGCGCACCGATACAAAATTCCTAATCATTATACCGCTGCATGGCTTGATATTTTTTCATGTGTGTTTCAAGGAATTATTCCTTATGGGGCGCAAATTTTATTGGCAAGCACTTTGTCAGGTGTGTCTCCGTTGATAATTGCAGGGCAAGTGTATTATTGCTACATCTTAGGCGTTGTTGTGATTGTTTATATTGCATTTGTGCCAGTTAAGAAAGAAATCGTTTCAAATTAAAGAGTTTCTGAAGTGCTATTCATAGCGGTTGCTTTTATTGAATTTTTAGCAGGAATGGAAGTTGATATTTTCATTCCAAGTTATCCGGAATTACAACAACAGTTTTGTTTATCTCCCGCAAAAGTACAGCTGTGCTTAAGCCTGAATTTTATCACCTATTGTATTGGGTCATTATATGCTGGCCCATTGGGTGATCGTTATGGTTTGCGTAGGGTGATTTTATCAGGGCTGGTTATTTTTATAATCGGAAGCGTGGCGTGTTGCTTTGCTGCAGATTTTTCATATATTTTATTGGGAAGAATTCTACAAGGGTTTGGCATGGCTTCGCCAGCTTGTCTTGGTTATGTGGTTGTTGCAGAGCGGTATCCCATTGAAAAACAAGCAGCAATGTTTGGCACATTGAATGGGTTTACAAATATTGCTGTGGCCATTGCGCCAGTAATTGGTAGTTATGTTGCGCTTTATGCTGGCTGGCGAGGTAATTTCGCAGCTTTGCTATTATTGGCTTTAATGGCAATGGGCTTTTGTTTATTTATTATTCCCAAAGACAGTTGTAAAAACAAAGATGTTTCACTCTCGTTAAAGGCTTATAAGCCTTTTCTAAAATCAAAACTTTTTAAAAATTATTTAGTGATTTTGTGTGTCTATAATTTTACATATTGGGTGTTTATTGGCATGGGGTCGATCCTTTATATAGAGGGATTTGGTGTTTCCTTGGCAAGCTTTGGTTATTACCAAGGGGCAGTTGCAGGTTCTTTTGCATTGATGAGCCTTTTGAGCCCTAAATTACTGAGTAAATTTGGTCATCAAAAATGTTTTAAAATATCAATTGTTTTGATAACTATTTTTGCGTCTTTAATTGGCTTGGTGGCTGTGCTTGATATTCGAAGTCCTTTGCTTATTACCGCGCTTATGTGTTTGCTTTCTATGCCTACTGTATTCCCTGTGAATATATTGTATCCCCTTTTACTTGATATTATTCCCAATGCAAAATCGCGTGCAGCTTCTGTGAATGGTGTGGCCAAGTTAGTGGGTTCTGCTATTTGCATTGAATCAGCTAGTTATGTGTACAATGGCACTTTTCTGCAAATTGGTTTGTTGATTTTTGGGCTTTCAATTGTAGGGCTAATTTTTGCAAGATCAGTTAGTTATTGGAGAAAAGAAAATTCAGAACATGTAGTTTGATAGAGACTGTTTCGTTAAAGAAAATAACTTAACCATATTTTTGTAGAGATTAGGCTAAGCAAGAAATACAATGAAAACATTGAACTCTAGCTGAAGCTGATATATTTATGTTGTTTGTAGCTGTCGCTGTCATTTTTTTCTTAGCGGGAATGGAAGTTGATATTTTCATTCCAAGCTACCCAGAATTGCAACAACAATTTGGTTTATCCCCTGCAAAAGTACAATTGTGCTTAAGTTTGAATTTTGTCACGTATTGCATTGGTTCATTATATGCCGGTGCATTGGGTGATAAGTATGGTTTGCGTAAAGTTATTTTGTATGGTTTGGCTGTGTTCGTGTTGGGAAGCGTTGCTTGTTGTTTTGCTGCAGATTTTTCATACATTTTAGCCGGAAGAATATTGCAGGGTCTTGGTATGGCAGCTCCAGCCTCTCTTGGTTATGTGATTATAGCAGAACGATATTCGCCAGAAAAACAAGCGTCAATGCTTGGCACATTAAATGGTTGTATAACAGTTGCTATGGCATTTGCACCCGTAATTGGTAGTTATGTCGCAATCTATGCGGGGTGGCGAGGGAATTTTGCGGTGTTGCTATTATTGGCTCTTATAGCTGTTAGTTTTTGTCTGTTTTGCCTTCCTAAAGATGATCGTAAAAACGAAAACGTTTCTTTGTCTTTGAAAACTTATATGCCACTTCTTCAATCAAAGGTATTTTTAAAATATCTGACAATTGTCTGTGCATATACCTGCTCGTATTGGACATTCATTGGGATGGGGTCAATTCTTTATATTGAAGGGTTTGGCGTGACCCTTGCGAATTTTGGTTTTTATCAGGGGGCAATTGCAGGTTCATTTGCTATTATGAGTTTTTCTAGTCCTAAATTATTAGCTAAATTTGGTCATCAAAAATGTTTTAAAGTATCCGTTATTTTGATCACTGCTGTTGCAGTGTTAATAGGTTTTGCTGCTTTGTTGGGTGTTAATAATCCTGTGTTGATTACTTTTTTAATGTGTATGTTTGCTTTGCCAATGGTATTGCCTATTAATATTTTATTTCCGATTTTATTAGAAGTAGTTCCTGGTACAAAATCGCGCGCCGCTGCCTTAGGAAATGTTGCTAGGTTGGTTGTATCGGCAATTTGCATTGAATCAGTTAGTTATGCTTACAACGGTACATTTTTGTACCTAGGTTTATTAATTTTAGGGCTTTCTATCGTGGGCCTGATTTTTGCAAAGTCAGTAACACTTCCCGTAAAGAAATCAGATTAATATAACTTGATTACCCGAATACTGAAGTGCTAGGTTGCCTCGGAAAATGAGGGGAACCAGCAATTTCCATCTCAGAGTATTCAGCTGAAAATCCATTAAAATCTTTTATTATCTTAATAGATTCTGCTAGTGCTTCGGAGTATTCTGTACTTGGTGCATAATGAGTCAAGTCATCTCTTGCCCATGTTCCTTTAAGTAAAGCTTCGCTGCTTGGGTATAAGCTCTTGACTAATCCCCATAGCTTGAAAAGGTTTACTTTAGCAGCAGACATAGTTCCTCCCCGTTCATATTGTTTTACAGCGTCTGTTGCTAAATGCTCAGGAGTGCAAACAAATGTTGGAGCTCGGAATATAAGCATTGGTTTTGTCCCTCCCATGTTTATTGCTCCGACTAGAAAATTACGACTTCTAAAATTATTGCCAATTGATTTGAAATTTGCAGGCTCAACATAAGCCAAAATTCCATCAAAGCAATGCTCTGAGGTCGATGGAACTTCAGAATCAGGTTCAATCAGTCGAACTTCTTTGCCCATCCAATTAGGAACAAGAAATGTATTAAAAAGCCCTACAGCTGCTTGCCCAATTCCTGTGCTTTGGTACTGTAATCCAACCATAGTGCTTCTTTCAGATGTGCCTTTCAAGCAAACTACATCTAGATCTTCAAAATGGCTAAGCCAAACATCGCCAACGACATTTAATCTTTCTCTTCTTGATTCGTTCACTATTCCTAAAATTGAAAACGTCATTGAAGATTTAAAATCAGGATCATCTTCGGCTTCTTCTTTTGGTTCTTTGTAAAATAATGGTTGTAAATAATCTTCGCCAAGTGTGCGGTACATATTGTGCAAATGCGTGATTTTGCTGTCAAACTCAGCTTGTGTTCCATAATTTCTGCTAAGGAATGGCTCTTCATCTTCTTCAATGCTTGCATGATAAGCGGCATTGATATCAACAAGGCTTCTGTAGTCTGAAGAATGCGTTGGCGTTAGAATAACGTGACTCATTCCTGCACTTCTTTGAAAGGGGCATATTATAACAAAGGGGCGGCGTTGAGTTAACACAAGCTCTTCAACTAGATGTTTCGGTGCTCCAAGTAGATTATTATCAATTGTGCTTGCTGTAATTAATATAGCACCTGCCATCGGCATAGGGTTTCTACTTGCTCGATCGGGAGATGGCTTTGTTGCATTACCTATTGCAATTCTTTCTGGTGTATTGAATGCTCTGGGTGTTGTCCGAGGAGGAGAAGCATAGCGAGCATCTGTGCGAACATCTGTGCGAACATCTGTGCTCGGGTTGGCACTAGCAAATGTGTTAGAAATTGTAATGTAAGAAAACAAAATAAATAATAAAAAATTCATGAAACTGCAAATTAACGATTACTATGTAAGAAACATAATGATTTATTATGGTTAATAAAAGATTAAATTTTAGTTCAAAATATTAAAAAAATTGCGAGATGCGAAAAAGATACACCAAAAATGTTTATCTAAATAGTTGCCTTGATGAAGATGTATTGGCTTTTAGAGCATCTGGTCAAAGCTCATGAAAAGTTTTATGATTTGGCATTAATATAATTTTTTTGAATTTGATGAAAATGAAGAAAGTTTTTTTACTAGTTTTAGCGACATTACCTTTGTTTATGACTGGCTGTGCCCCAAAATTGGGTGGTAGTGATTATTCCATGGCCGACGTTGGCGCTAATAGCGCTAGTTTGCGAGGGTCAATTATTTCTATTCGTGTAGTTAATCTTGTAGCAACAGATGCTAACAAGCCAGGTATTGGTGCAGGCATTGGTGCAATAGCAGGTGGTACTACAGGTTATGTTGTAAGTAATGGTGGGCCATTTACATCAGTTGCCGGTGGATTGCTGGGTGGTGTGGCTGGACATTTTGCTGAGCAAGCGTTAACTAACCAAGAAGGTTATGAATATACTGTGCAGTTAGATAATGGCGGTGTGCAGACTGTTGCTCAAGGAGCCGATCCAAAAATGTCAGTAGGACAACGTGTTATAGTTGTGTTGAATAACAAAGGTGTTGGTGGGCAACAAGCTCGTTCACGTGTTATTCCTGATAACTCAGCGCACTAGTTAGAGGGATTTATGGACGCGCAATCTGCAACAACGGCAGCAACTGTTGTTATGCCAAGTATTCCATCTGCAAGCGATGTTGTAATGCAAACAATGGTGCAAGCTGGACCTCAGGTGGCAAAACATTTGTCAATGTGGGATTTATTCTGGGGCGCTGATATCATTATTAAATTAGTAATGGCAGGTCTCATAGTTGCTTCAGTTTGGTCTTGGACAATTATTTTTCATAAGGTTATTCGAATGCATCGTTTGAGCGGCTTGGCTGATCAATTTGAAGAAGCTTTTTGGTCAGGTGGGCCTTTAGATGAGTTGTTTAATCGATTGCAAAATCGTTATACAGATCCGATGTCGGCAGTTTTTTGCGCAGCAATGCGTGAATGGCGCCGTTCAATTTCAAAAGGTTACACGAAAGCTGCAGGCATGCGTGGAACTTTAGAGCAACGTATTGAGCGTGTTATGCACGTTACTATTGGTCGTGAGATGGATCAATTAGAACGGCATATGGGATTTTTGGCCTCTCTTGGTGCGAACGCAGTGATTATTGGTTTGTTTGGTACAGTTTTGGGTATTATGAATGCCTTTGAAAACATTGCGACAATGCAAAACACTAATCTTGCTGTGGTAGCGCCTGGTATTTCTGAAGCTTTGTTTGCCACAGCTATTGGCTTGATTGCGGCTATTCCAGCAGCAATTGCATACAATAAATTGTCTAGCGATTTAAACAGATATGCGAATCGTCTTGATGCATTTGTAAGTGAATTTAGTTCGATTATTTCACGTCAATTGGAAGAAAGCTAATGTCTGGTCAATTAAGTCCTTTAAATAAACGTTCTGGACGCAGACGAAGCACAGGATTTAACTCAACAATCAACATTACACCGTTGGTAGATGTGATGTTAGTTTTGTTGATTATTTTCATGGTGACGGCTCCTATGTTAACAGTTGGCGTCCCAGTTGATTTGCCAAAAACTCAAGCTGCGCAGATGAATGATAGTGTTGAGCCGCTTGTGGTAAGT
This sequence comes from Candidatus Odyssella sp., assembly GCA_020726185.1. GTDB lineage: Bacteria > Pseudomonadota > Alphaproteobacteria > Paracaedibacterales > CAITNM01 > CAITNM01. The sequence continues at coordinate 8,256 of DYTB01000024.1, forward strand.
GTTAATGCAAAAGGCGAAACATATATCCAAGAAGCACTTGTTCCTATGTCAGCTATGATTGATAGATTGAAAGCTATAACGAATAACAATCCAGAGGCGAAAATTTACGTAAGAGGTGATCAAAAAATTGCTTACGGCAAAGTTATGGAAGTTATGGGAGCAATTGCAGCAGCTGGCTTTCAAAAAGTTTCGCTGATTGCAGAGCTGCCATCAACAGCGCGGTAATTCATGCGTAAAGCAGTCCTTTATTCTCTACTTTTTCATCTTTTTATTTTAGTTGTTATCTATTCAGATATGCGTTTTGCATTTTTTCAAAAAATGGAACCGTCACGAACGATGCTGATTGATTTTGTTGCTATTGGTGACAAATCAGCAGCGCCAAAACGTGCCGTTGCTCCGGCGCCAGATGAAGTAGCAAAAGAAGAGGGGCCCAAAGAAGAAATAAAAAAGCAAGTTACGCCAGAGCCAGAAAAACCTAAAGAACCAGAAAAGTCAAAAAAAGAAGAAAAGCCCAAAGAGACAGAGAAACCAAAGGATAAGGAAAAACCAAAAGAAGAAACGGTTCCTTTGAAGAAGGATAAAGACAAACCTAAAAAAGAAGAAAAGAAAAAAGAAGAAGTTAAAAAACCAGATAAAAAAACGCCTAAAAAAGCTGAGGTTGATTTAACTAAGCCAAAGCCTAAAGGCACAAAAGAAGATGCAAAAGATAAAAAAGCCAAAGCTCGCAAAAAAAGCATGGATGATATTTTGAGTGGTGTAGTTAAAGATGATGCTGATGCAATCGATGATTTAATGAGCGATGATGGTGCCGATGTTGATGAGCTTGCACCAGTGGTGACGGCATCAGAAATAGATGCGGTTCGTGCAAAAATTCGCCCATGTTGGTCTGTTCCTGCTGGCGCTAAGGGTGCCAAAGATTTGATTGTTGATATTGATATGGAATTAAGTGCTGACGGTACCGTTATAAAGGCGGATATTGTCGATAAGCGTCGTATGGCGAATGATCCATATTACAACATTGCGGCAGAAAGTGCTCAGCGTGCTGTGCTTGACCCAAAGTGTAATCCGCTACCATTGCCTAAGGGCAAGCATGATCAGTGGAAAAATTTGACCATGAGCTTTAATCCCAAGGACATGTTTTAGAAAATGACTAAGCGCATTTTCATTATTGCGGGAGAGGCTTCTGGTGATTTTTTGGGTGGACAGCTATTGCAGTCACTTAAACAACAAAACTCGAATATTGAAATGGCTGGTATTGGCGGGCAGCACATGCAAGCTCAAGGATTAAAGAGTTTATTCCCAATGGCTGACTTGTCACTTTATGGCCTGTTTGAACTTCTGCCTCATTTATTTAATATTTTTAAACGTATTAAACAAACTAAGGAAGCCATCAGGGTTTTCAGACCAGATGTTTTAGTTACCATTGATTCACCAGGTTTTTGTTTCAGAATTGCTAGATATGCAAAGCAGTTGAATATTCCAGTAGTGCATTATGTGGCACCATCTGTTTGGGCCTGGAAGCCAGGACGTGCTGAAAAGCTTGCGAAAAAAGTGGCAGTAGATCATTTGCTGTGTTTGCTTCCTTTTGAACCGCCTTATTTTACCTGTCATGGCTTGCCATCAACTTTTGTGGGACATCCTGTTACTGAAGTAATGCTGCCAGATGATACACATTTTCGTGAATCTTTGAAGATAAGCCGAGAAGCAACATTAATTTGTGTATTGCCTGGTAGTCGCAAAAGTGAAATTCAAAAACTATTGAAGATATTTTTAGAAGCTATATCGAAACTGCCATTGAATAGGCGCATTGAAGTGGTGCTTCCAACTTTACCTCACTTGGTTCCGTTAATTGAGCCATTAATAAAAGATGCTGGAATTCCTGTGAAAATTATTACAACCGTTGAAGAAAAATGGCAGGCTTTTATGCAAAGTAGCATAGCTCTTGCTGCTAGTGGTACGGTGAGCTTAGAGCTTGCTTATGCAGGTGTTCCGCAGGTTGTTGCTTATAAAGTTTCAAGACTTACCTATTGGATAGCAAAATGCTTGGTCAAAACAAAATACGCAAGTTTGGTAAACATTTTGAACAACGCAATGGTAGTGCCTGAGTATTTGCAGAACCAATGTAATGCAGCATTTTTGAGCAAACAGTTAGATGCTATTTTGACAGATAGTAAATATCAAAAACAAATGCGCCAGAAATATAAAGAAGCTATCAATGCTTTAAGGGTTTCTGGCGCGTGTTCTAGCGATGTGGCTGCATCGGTGGTAAGTAAGTTTCTTCGGTAGAAATTTAAAAAAGCCACGAGGTTATTCCCTCGTGGCTTTTTTCTAGGTAATTACTTCTAAATTTCTTCTTTTGCTTCTGCAGCTGCAGTGGCTATGGCTGGTTTGCGCGCCTTAATAATCCAAGCATGACGGCGTCCATTGTATGGATTAATTTCGTGGTATTGCATAGCATCAGCAGCCACTTCAAATCCTATGGTTCGCAAGGCCTCTAGTATGACTGGGCCACGCGAATACATGCCATATATCCATTCGAATGTATCAAATAACTTTGGAGCTATTTCTTCTTTCATTTCTGAAACTAAATTTGAAACCACCCAAGAAAGGTCTTTTTTGAAAATATCAGCTAATTTTTCTATAGAATGAGCAACGGCTGTAGAGTTTGTTTGCCTGTCTTTGATATTTGGTATTGTTAGTGCTTCACCCGATGTCTTTCGCTGTTCGCTGCGTAAAATATTAAAAATATCTACTCTTTCACGAAAGCTTCTGCTTATGGTGAATGGATCGTATTGTTGCCATAGCTGAGAAATGATTCCAGGGTATCTGTCTTCAAGTTCTTTGGGGATCTTTCTTATTATTTCAATAGGAGTCTTTTTTCCCTCTAAACGTATTGCTGTTAGCGCTTCTTTGTAATCATCGGGAAAGCTGTTCACATATGGCATGTGATCAATGATAAGTTCTTCACATGGCGCTAGAATGCTATATGCTTTCCGAGCGCTTTGAAATAAAAGAGGTGAGTAAGACATCTCTGGGTCGCAAGATGGAAGCCATTCAAACATCACGCACTTTTGAGAATTGTCAGCAAAAGGAAGCGTTAACCAATCTCCTTCTATGTGAGGTTGGTTAGTCCGACAAGGGCCTCTATCAACACTAATTACGTTTTCTCCAGGAAAACTTGAATTATGAGAAAAATCTGCAGTAGCTTGACTAACAATTCCAGCGATAGAATCTTGAACCCTTCCAGGTCCACGTACGCAACCAACAATTAAAGTCGCACCATGAATATCCTCAGGGCGGAGCTCTGCTGTCTTGCTTTCTGCTGCTCCGTTAAGAATGCAAAACGAAAATGTTAATAGAAATAAAAATACGATATGCATTATGTTTCCTTTTTAAAATTGCTCTTTTTATATAGTAAGTTGCGTTTGATTTTTCAAGAAAAAACTTGCTTTCACCTATTAATTTGCGAACACTGTAGATGTAGGCATTAGTATTGATTGTCATTGCGTAATTCAATAGCAGACCAAGTTGATGAACTTATTGGACAAATTCAGAATATTGAAGAATTTGAACTGTATGGGTTTGTTGAGCGTTTAGAAGGGTTAAGCGCAGTTGTGCGTATTAATTCGCAAAAGGTTCACATTGGAACCCGTTGTTTGCTTCATCCTCAAAATAATCCTGCTGTACTTGGAGAGGTTATTGGTTTCAACCAAGATCTTGCTCAAGTGATGGCATTTCAAGACATGAAGGGGCTGCACCCTAAGTGCAAAGTAACGTTTCTAGAACATGGAACAACTATTTATCCTAGTTTGAATTGGCAAGGTAGAGTTATTAATGGTTTGGCAGAACCAATTGATGGTAAGGGCGTGTTGCCTCATGGTGCTCTTGCTTATAATCTTCACGGATCACCTATTCCGGCTCACAGTCGTGCAAAAGTAAAAGATCCAATTGAGCTGGGAGTTCGTGTGCTTGATACGTTTTTAACGTGTTGCAAAGGGCAGCGATTGGGAATTTTTGCAGGATCAGGTGTTGGCAAATCAGTTTTATTATCAATGCTTGTGAAATTTGCTAATTGCGATATTTGCATAGTGGGGTTAATTGGTGAGCGAGGCCGTGAGGTTCGCGAATTTATTGAAGACACATTAGGTGAAGAAGGGCTTAAGCGTACTATTTTGGTTGTTGCTACATCTGATGAAACAGCTTTAATGCGTAGAGAAGCAGCGCATTTGACTTTGCGTCTTGCTGAATATTATCGAGATTTAGGTCTTAGTGTTGTGTGTGTTATTGATAGCGTGACTAGGTTTGCAATGTCTCAGCGAGAAATTGGATTAGCTGCACATGAGCCACCCACAACAAAAGGTTACACTCCAAGTGTTTTTGCTGAGTTGCCAAAATTGCTTGAACGAGCAGGGCCAGGTATTGAAAATGCAGAGGGAAAAACAGGCTATATTACAGGATTTTTCACTGTGTTGGTTGATGGTGATGACCACAATGAGCCGATATCAGATGCAGTAAGAGGTATTTTAGATGGTCACATTGTGCTTGATAGGAATTTAGCAACGCGCGGCCATTATCCTGCAGTTAACGTTTTGCGAAGCATTTCACGTACTGTACCTATGTGTCATAGCGAGTCAGAACAGCAGGCAGTGATAGAAGCTAGAAAAAATTTAAGTATGTACCACGACATGGTTGACCTTATTCGTCTGGGGGCTTACCGAGTAGGCACAGATTCTGGGGTTGATAGGGCAATTCAAATAAATGAAAAATTAGAACCTTTCTTACAGCAAAAACCAGCAGAATTTGCAAATCAATCTGAGTCATTTGAAGAATTAAAAAATATTATGGATCAAAGTCAAAATTAATTTTGGTTATTTCCAATAGTGTTGCAAAAGATCTACACGCCGTCAGATTATATTTTGTGGAGTTGCAGTTCACTTGGTGTTTTATTAAAGATTTGATACGTTTGAATTGGTTTAATTTAAATAAATTTCTTGGGAAGGATTATCCAATGAAAAAAGTATTGTCTTCAGTAGCGCTTGCGCTATTACTAATTGGTTGTGAATGTTCAGACACATGCCAAGTAGATGCGAACGCAGCAGCTACTCCAGGCACACCTGGTCATTTCAAACAAACTGTTAAAGATCGCGCATTCTTTAATTTCGACAGCTCAACTCTTTCAGCTGAAGCTAAGAAAGACCTTGAAGCACAAGCTGGTTGGTTGAAAGTTTACTCTTCAACTACAGCAACTGTTGAAGGTAAGTGCGATGCACGTGGAACACGTGAGTATAACTTAGCTCTAGGCGTACGTCGTGCAAATGAAGCTGAGAAGCAACTTGTAAAACTTGGTATTGATAAGAGCCGCTTAAAAACAATTTCTTACGGAAAAGAGAAATTGGAAGTTGTTTCTGATACTGAGCTAGCTCATGCTCAAAACCGCGTTGCGATCACAGTTATTAACTAATATCGCTTCCTTCCTAAAAAACCCGCAGCAATTTGGTTGCGGGTTTTTTTATACCTACTATAATGCAGTATCTAAGGAGCATCAGAGCGATTATGAAAATATCAGGAAATGAAATTCGTCCAGGCAATATTATTGAATATCAAGGTAAGCTATGGACTGCTGTAAAAACTGAGCATACTCAGCCAGGAAAAGGCGGAGCCTACATGCAGGTTGAATTAAAGTGCCTCACCGATGGTACAAAACTCAATGAACGATTCCGCTCCGCAGAGTCAGTTGAGCGTGTGCACCTTGACCAAGTGCCATTTCAGTATTTGTATGCTGATGGGGATGACTTAGTATTTATGGACCAAACAAACTTTGATCAGATAAATGTTTCTAAGAAATTCGTAGGGGATGCTGCTGCATATTTGCAAGATAATATGATTGTAGAACTATGTATGCACGAAGGTGCCCCTATTTCTGCAAGATTACCTGACACAGTGATATTAGCTATTACAGAGGCAGATCCTGTTGTTAAAGGTCAAACAGCTACTTCATCGTTTAAGCCTGCAATGCTCGAGAATGGTGTTCGTATTATGGTGCCGCCTCATATTGAATCAGGCACTAGAGTTGTTGTGCGCACAGCTGATGGAACATATGTAGAGCGTGCGAAAGACTAGTAATGACCAGAACCTTTCAAACACCAAAATCTGCCTTAATTAATGTTATGTCTGCGGCTGTTTACAAAGCAGCTCGTGGTCTTGTGCGTGATTTCGGTGAACTAAGTCATTTGCAAATTACACGAAAATCAATTGGTGATTTTGTAAGCTCTGCTGATAAACGTTCAGAGCAAATTCTTATTGATGAATTACGAAAAGCGCGACCTGATTTTTGCTTTTTATGTGAAGAAGCTGGCGAAATTAAGGGTAGAGATCCAAGGCATCGTTGGATTATTGACCCGCTAGACGGTACAACAAATTTTTTGCACAGCAACCCACATTTTGCCATAACTGTTGCTTTGGAATTTGATGGTGAAATTATTGCCGGCGTGACTTATCAGCCAATTTTGGATGAATTGTTTTGGGCTGAAAAAGGCAAGGGTGCTTTTTGCAACCAAAAAAGATTGAGAGTTTCAAGTCGTCGAGATTTAGAATCTTTACTAGTGTGTTGTGATTATGATCACCCGGTTGTCAAAGAAATTGATGGAAAAATTTCAGGTATTCGTTATACAGGTGCAGGCGCGCTCGATTTAGCGTATGTGGCAAGCGGTCGCTTTGATGTTTGCTTTTTGCAAGGTTTAAAGCCATGGGATATGGCAGCTGGTGTTTTAATGATACGTGAAGCTGGCGGTGTGATTACTAATATGGATGGCCAGCCAATGGATATTTATGTGGATTCAGTTTTGTGTGCTAATGAATTATTACATAAAACATTCTTGCCATTGATTGGATAAATAAGGGCATACGTATTTATCCCTTGTTATAATCAAATGAAAACGAGTATAAATAAGTACTTATCTTGATCTTGTTGTATTTTTTTGTACTGCGTAATCATTGTATTTTTATTATTAGTCGGATGTGCTGGTGGTGGCCCTTCGGGGCCACGTACGCCAATTGGTGGCATAGGTAAGGGTTCGACTAACAGCTATTATTGTCGTGGCGAATGGCACCACCCTCAGAAATTTTATGAATATGACCAAACAGGTCTTGCGTCATGGTATGGGCCAGGTTTCCATGGAAAGCCAAAACCCTATGGCGAAAAATTCAACATGCACGGCATTTCAGCTGCGCACCGTACATTGCCACTTCCTACAGTTGTAAAAGTCACTAACCTACAAAATGGGAAATCTATTAACTTGGTTGTAGATGATAGAGGACCATTTGTTTATGAAGGACGCATCATTGACTTAAGCGTAGGGGCTGCAAAAGCTTTAGGAAGTTATAGTAAGGGGTTGGTTACTGTAAGGGTACAAAGTGTTCCTGGTGAAAGTCGAATGCTGTCTGATTATTTGGCGAAGAACGGTAATAAAAGTGGTAAAACGAGGGACGGCAGAACCTGGCAGGAAGTTTACCAGGATGAAATCGCAGGCAGGCATAATGCTGCAGTAACAGAAGGGCCAACGCCTGCCACTAAACCTGCGCCTGCTAAAACACCTCAAAAACAAGTGACACCTGATCAATCAACATCTTTAGACGATATTCTTGAGTCTGTTGCTCCTGCAAAGCAGTCTATTGCAAAAAATCCAGCAGCTGCAAAAGGCATTGGAAAATTTAATACCTACGTTAATTTAGGTGAGGCCTACGTGCAAAAAGCAAATGCGCAAAATGTTGCCGCTGCTCTTCCAAAAACATGGAATGCATCGGTGCAATCTGCTCTTCATCCAAGCGGTCAAATGCTTTATAACGTAAGAGTTGGGCCTTTTGACAATCAACTATCTCAACAAATTTTAAAGCAGGCCCGAGATAAAGGGTATGCGCAAGCAATTATGATAAAGGATTAGCATGTTATTTCTTAGGTTCTTATTGATTATTTTGATCAGTTGTTCAGTGTATGAAGCGGAAGCAAAGACTAAAAAGCCAACGATTATTAAAAATGTAAAACCAAAGAAACCTCAAGAGAAATCAAAAAAAGATGAGCCAAAAGATAATATTTTGGCGCCTTATGGAATTGAGGTTGATTCTACTCATGCACTTTTAGTTGATTATGAAACTGGTAAGGTTTTACTTGAAAAAAATGCATCTGAATAGCTTGAGCCAGCTTTGATGACCAAAATTATGACGGCCTATATGGTTATGAAAGCCCTAAATGAAAATCGTATAAAACCAACTTCACTTGTTACTATTTCAAGTAATGCTCGCAAAATGGAGGGCAGTGATATGTTCCTAGAAGTTGGTGATCAGGTTCCAGTAGAAGATTTATTGAAAGGCCTGATTGTTGTGTCAGGAAATGATGCTGCTATTGCCTTAGCTGAATTCTTGAGTGGTACTCAATCTGCATTTTCTGCGGATATGACGCATGTTGCAAAAGAAATGGGCTGTGCTCAGACTGAATTTAAAAATGCAAGTGGTTTGCCTGAAGAAGGTCATAAAACCACAGCGCATGATTTACTTATTATGAGCAAGCGTACTCTTGATGATTTTCCTAAATGGTATGGTATATATAAGGAATTAAATTTTACATATCGTGGCATTACGCAGCCTAATAGAAATGTTTTGCTGCAAAAAAACATTGGTTGTGACGGTGTAAAAACTGGTTATGCAGAAAGTCCCGGATACGGCATGGTCGCGTCAGCTGTGCAAAATGGTCGCAGATTGTTTTTGGTGGTGGCAGGTTTACGATCAATGAAACAACGTGCAGACGAAGCATATAGATTATTGCAATGGGGTTTTGGGACTTTCGCTAATTACACAATTATGCCAGCAAATAAACCTATTATTGAATTGCCAGTTCGTTATAGTTCTCAAGAAATGATAGAAGTAGAGCCAGGAAAACATACTCTGACAATGCATCGTAATAGAATTGACCAGGTTAAAGCAGTGATTAAATATCAAAGTTCTTTAGAAGCGCCCATTAAAGCAGGTGACCAAGTAGGTGAAGTTACGGTTACTCACCCTGATTGGAATGAACCAGTGATTATTCCCCTGGTTGTAAAAAAGGACGTTCCAAGATCTTTCTTTTTAAGTAGAATGGGACAGACACTACGGTATCTTTTTCAAAAGGATTGATAATGCGGCCATACTTTAGTTCGGGACCATGCGTGAAATATTCGGGCTGGTCTTTAGAAAAATTGAACCGTCCATTTTTAAATAGATCTCATCGAAGTGACATTGCGAAAACACATCTAAAATCTATTATTGAGCGTCAAAAAAAGCTCTTAAATATTCCAGAAGACTATAAACTTGCGATTGTGCCAGCTTCGGCAACAGGTGCTATTGAAATGGCTATGTGGTGCTTACTTGGCAGCCGTGGTGTAGATGTGCATGTGATGGATGTGTTTAGCAAGATATGGGCTTGCGATATTAAGCACCAGCTTAAAATTGATGTAAATGTGATTGAAGCAGAATATGGCACGCTTCCTGCTTTGCATCATAATCCTGATCGTGATTTAGTTATGGCGATAAGTGCCACAACTACAGGAGTAGCGTATTCAAACACTGATTGGATTAAGCAAGATCGCAAGGGCTTAGTTATCGTTGATGCAACGGCAGCGGCATTTTGCTTTGAAATGCCATTTTCTCAGTTTGATGTGGTTGCTTTTTCTTGGCAGAAAGGCTTAGGCGGAGAGGCTGCTCATGGCATGTTGGCTCTTAGCCCTCGTGCATTACGTCAATTAGAAACTTATGTGCCTAGCTGGCCTATCCCAAGGATTATGAGTTTGTGGCTTGATGGCAAGGTTAATTACGGTGTTTTTGAAGGCCTAACATTAAACACTCCTTCAATGTTATCTCTAGCTGATATTGAATGTGCACTTGATTGGGTTGATAGCCTGGGTGGTGCAAGTGGCTTGTACAAAAAAGCAGCGGATAATATTTCATTCCTTTATGACTGGGTAGTTAACACGCCAGGTTTATCTCCTATGGCTGCACCTGATGCGCAGGCTAAAGGTGGGTCAGTTTGTTTTTATGCAGATAAATTTACAAGCTTTGACGAATACCGAGCGTTTGCACAACCTTTAGCTGATAAAGGTTTATTGTTTGATATTGTAAACCATGCGCATTCAAAGCCCAGTTTTCGAGTGTGGTGTGGTGCTACCATGGAAAAAAGTGATTTGATGCATTTCACCAAAACTTTTATGGAAAATTTTTCTTCTTGATTAGAGCAGAAAAGCTATGAACTAGATGTTCTTAGCTTTTCTTTTTTGCTGCTGCTTTTGCTTTTGGCGCAGGTTTAGCTTTTGGTTTAAATCCAGCTCTTGGTGGGGCATTGCGTTTCTTTTCTAAAATAGCTAACGCTTCTTCCAATGTAACTTCCATGAAATTGTAAGCCTTAGGAATTGAAGTAAACGCACCGTCGTATTTTAAATAAGGACCAAAGTGGCCAATGCCTACAAGAATATCTTCCTGGGTTTCAGGGTGCTTTCCAATAGGCGAAGGCATCGCTGCCAATTTTAGCGCTTGCTCTAAAGGAATTGTGTAAGGATCAAATCCAGGAGGAATACTTACACGTTTTGGTTTTTTGACATCTTTTTCTTCCCATTGCAAATAAGGTCCATAAGGGCCTTTGCGAACGGTGATATCAACTCCAAGGTTGGGGTCTTGACCAAGTACAATAACATCATTGGCTTCTTGTAACCCTTCTTCGGAGTTAGCAGTTCCATTAAGTGACTTTGTATATTTGCAATCAGGGTAACGGTTGCAACCAAGGAAAGGACCAAATTTACTAAGTTTTAGTGAAAGTTGACCTTCGCTACATGTTGGGCAAGCTTTTGGGTTTTCCTTTGTCATATCAAACAGTGAAGACTCAAGGTCTTTTTGCACGTCGTCTAAAACTTGGCTTATTTTTAAGGGCTCTGCCAATTTTACTGTGTCATGAAATGGTACCCAAAAAGCGTTCATCACATCAATCCACCCGCGACGTCCACCTGAAATATCATCTAACTGTTCTTCAAGATCAGCTGTGAAATCATATTGAACATATTTGGGGAAATAATGACTTAAGAACGAGGTTACTAATCTGCCACGCTGGTCTGGATGAAATTGACGTTTTTCAATGCGAACATAATCACGGTCTTGCAGTGTTTGGATTAATGAAACATATGTTGAAGGGCGTCCAATTTCTAATTCTTCAAGCTTTTTAACAAGGCTTGCTTCAGTGTAGCGTGGAGGAGGCTGTGTAAAATGTTGCTCTGGTGTTACTGAATTAATGCTTACGGCTTCACCCACGGTTAAAGGAGGCAGTATACGGTCGTCATCGTCAGTGGCTTTTTCATCTTTGTTTTCTTGATTCTCTTGGTCTTTACCTTCTTGGTAAAGCTTTAGGAAGCCGTCAAAAACAAGAGTAGAGCCAGTTGCACGTAAAATTGTTTGTTTATCATGTGAAACAATATCTACTCCAACTTGGTTAAACAGAGCGTTTTCCATTTGGCTTGCAACAGTACGTTTCCAAATAAGTTCATAAAGCTTCAATTGTGCTTCATCTAGATGTGCAGCTATTGATTTTGGGGTGCGAACTACATCCGTTGGGCGAATTGCTTCATGCGCTTCTTGCGCGTTCTTCGCTTTGCTTTTGTACAAACGTGGTGCGTCTGGTAAATATTGTTTTCCAAAATCTTTCTCAATAAACTCTCTGGCTGATGCCAAAGCATCATTTGAAAGAATAACGCTATCGGTACGCATGTAGGTTACTAAACCGGTAGTTTCACCGTCTATTTCAACGCCTTCATAAAGACGTTGAGCCAGTTGCATCGTCTTTTTTGGGCTAAATCCAAGCTTTCTTGAAGCTTCTTGCTGTAATGTTGACGTTGTAAATGGTGCTGCAGGGTTACGACGTACCTGCTTCTTTTCGATATCACCAACAGTGAATGTTGATTTTTCAATAATGTCAGCTGCTGCTTTAGCTGATTCTTCGTTAGGTAAAGAAAACTTATCTAATTTTTTGCCGTTAAGAAAATTCAATTTTGCTAAAAAGTTAACGCTTGCGCTGTTCATGCATTGGGTTTCAACTGACCAATACTCTTGGGTTTTGAAAGCATCTATTTCTTGCTCTCGTTCGACGATCAAGCGTAAAGCAACCGATTGCACACGTCCTGCAGAACGAGCCCCTGGAAGTTTTCTCCATAAAATAGGAGATAAAGTAAAGCCTACAAGATAATCAAGTGCGCGACGTGCCAGGTACGCGTCTACAAGTTCTTTATTAACAGCTCTTGGTGATTTCAGCGATTCTTGGACAGCACGTTTTGTGATTTCGTTAAAAACAATCCGTTGCACATTCATGCCTGTGGTTGCTTTCATTTCTTCTAGAACTTGCTGAATATGCCAAGAAATGGCTTCTCCTTCGCGATCCGGGTCGGTTGCGAGAAATAAATTTTTAGCGCCCTTTGCTAAAGCAACAATGTCTTTAATGCGTTTTTTTCCTTGTTCATCAAGTTCCCAAATCATGGAAAAATTGTCATTTGGATTTACTGATCCATTTTTTGATGGCAAATCGCGCACATGACCATAGCTAGCAATAACTTTGTAGTCACTACCTAAGTACTTGTTTATAGTCTTCGCTTTTGAGGGCGACTCTACAATTACGACACTTTGTGCCAAGGAAACCTCTGTCTTTAAATTTTAATAAATTTTTCTATTTGGCACCGCACTGTAGCAAGACCAAGTGCTTATGACAAGCGCCACTCTACAAGTAAGATGAGCATATAACAATTAAAAATACTATCAGAGTATTAATTCAATATAAACACAGAAATTTTTTCTAAATTTTTGGTTGCACACATCTCTAGGAAACATGTTTTCCTTATGCTATCGTGTCAGAAAATAAAAGCAATATTACATTGTGAAACGATTCCTCTCTGGGCTGCTTGTTCTACTTCTTGCATCTTGTGCAGATGATAGTGAAAAATTTGATGAAATGTCAGTTGAACAGCTGTATTTAATGGCTGTTGATCGCATGGAAGCTAAAAAGCATAAAGAAGCTGGTTTAGCATATGCTGAAGTTGAACGTCAGCATCCTTATTCAGACTGGTCGCTTAATGCGCAAGTTATGGCTGGGTATGCATATTATTTAGCTAAGAAATATGAAAACGCGGAAGAGTCATTCGAAACATTTATCCAACTCCATCCCGGTCATGAATACGTTCCATATGCAATGTACATGTTAGGTTTGATTTCTTATGAGCAGATTCCCATTGTTGAGCGTGACCAAACGCCAGCAAAAGAAAGTGCTGATGCGTTCCAGAAATTAATCAATCGTTTTCCTGATTCTAAGTATGCCAAAGACGGCAGATTAAAAATTGACTTGATTCGTGATCATTTGGCTGCAAAAGAAGTTGAAGTTGCTAGATATTATCAACAAAAAGAAGCACATTTGGCTGCTGTTAATCGCTTAAAATTAGTGGTTAAAGAATATGAAAAATCAGCTCATGTTCCAGAAGCGCTCTATCGTTTGGTTATTTCTTATCTAGCCCTTGGTTTGTATGACGAGGCGCAGGCTTCTGCAGCGGTTCTAGGGCACAATTATAGTGATTCTGATTGGTATTCCCTAGCTTATGAAGCTATGCAAGGGGTTAAACGCTAAACGCATGTTACAGACACTCAGTATACGCAATGTAGTGCTGATTGAAGCGTTAGATCTATGGGTTAAACGCTAAACGCATGTTACAGACACTCAGTATACGCAATGTAGTGCTGATTGAAGCGTTAGATCTATCTTTCGAATCTGGATTTTGTGTGCTTACCGGTGAAACAGGCGCTGGAAAATCTATTCTTCTCGATGCCTTGTGCCTGGTTTTGGGGCAACGTGGAGAACAAACTCTTATTCGAAAAAATGTTGAGCAAGCTTCTGTTTTTGCTGAATTTGAATATGATTCCTACTTTGATAGTTTTTTTGAAGAACAAGGCTTACCCAAGCGTGATGTGATTGCTTTGCGTAGAGTTTTGCAAACAAACGGGCGCTCTAAAGCTTTTATTAATGACGAATCTGTCACGGCACAAACGTTAAAAATTTTAGGTGATCAGCTCATTAATATTCATGGGCAACAAGATCATTTGTTTGAATTAAGTCGTCAACGTGTTCTTTTGGATCAAGCAATTGACTTGAAAATTAGAAATACTGTTGAAGCAGTGCATGAGCATCTTCAAACGGCTCTTTTTAATTTAAAAGCTTTTGAGGAAAGCATTTCTACTAATCAAAGTCAAAAAGCATTTTTGAAAATGCAGCTGGAAGATTTAAAAAATCTATCGCCTGTTGAAGGCGAAGAAACACTGCTTTTGCAAAAACGCGAAGCAATTGTTGGGTTTGCAAAAATTGCAGACACGGTAGCTTCTTGTTTGACTGGTCTAACATTTCCTAAAGATTTGGCTAGCGAAATAGCGCAACATCAGCAAACCTTAACAAGGTCTAGTCAACCTGGACTAGAAGCCTTAGAAGAAGCTGCTAAGAGTTTAGACCGTGCTTACATTGAAGTTAAAGAAACGCAACAAGCACTACGAGATTTGCTTGATCAGCATCAAGCCCATGCAAAAGAACTGCAAGCATATGATCAACGTTATAGCGAACTGCACTCTGTAGCTAAAAAATATAATATTGCTGGCGATGATTTGTATAACGTTTTGCAAAATTTGCAGGGTCAGCAACAGGCACTTGATGATCCTGAATATGAACGTACTCAGTTACAAAAACAATTGAGTAAAGCAAGGCAAGAATATATTGATGCCGCTCAAATTCTATCAAAGCATCGAACTCAAGCAGCTAGTGCGCTAGAGAATAATGTGCATAAAGAACTACCAGATTTATTCTTACCTCATGCGCGTTTTCGTATTAATTTTGTTCCCTTGTCAGAAGCACACTGGAGTGCTCATGGGGTGGAACAGGTTGTTTTTGAAGTGTGTATGAACCCAGGTCAGCTTTTCACGCCGTTGCACAAAACTGCATCAGGAGGTGAAATGGCAAGGTTGATGCTGGCGTTGAAAGTGGCGACTGCAAATCAACACAACTTATCAACGTTAATTTTTGATGAAATTGACCATGGTGTTAGCGGTTCAGTGGCATTAGCAATTGGCAGACGTTTGCGTCGCTTAGGTAAATGCGGTCAAGTTATGGCAATTACTCATTCGGCACAGGTGGCTTCACAAGCGGAACATCATTTGATTGTAGAAAAGCGACAAGAACAAGCAACGACAGCTACAACCGTTCAAGTTTTATCTGAAAATGAGCGTGTTAGTGAAATAGCGCGCATGCTTTCCGGAAATGATGTGAACGACGCCGCTCGTATGGCAGCAATAGAATTAATGAAGGAGCTTCCGTGATTGTTTTGTGTGCTGGTGGAACAGGTGGTCATGTATTTCCTGCTGAAGGATTAGCCTCAGCTTTAAAAAAGCGCGGCCATAAATTAGCGCTTCTGACCGATTCTAGAGCGATGAATTTTGTGAACTATGAATATTTTGACGCTATAGAAGTATTGAATGTACGACGTGATAATATTTTTATATACCTATTCACTATGCTTAAAGGAATTTTTAAAGCCCTTTGGTTTATAAAAAAAAATCACGTCAGAATTGCTGTTGGTTTTGGTGGATATCCTTCTTTTCCAGGTATGATTGCCGCTCAGTTACTACTGAAAAAAACACTGTTACACGAACAAAATGCCGTACTTGGTCGGGCAAATAAACTTTTGCAACGTTTTGCTAAAGGTTTGGCGATAAGTTTTTCACCTACGCTTGGTGCGCCAAACTCAGCGATTTGGACTGGTAACCCTGTGCGAAAACTTGTGCGTATGGCAATGACCGCACCTAGAGCTGATACTCATGAAAAATTTCACATTTGTGTCGTGGGTGGCAGTCAGGGTGCGAAGTTGTTTTCAGATGTTATTCCAAAAGCGCTTGAATTGTTGCCGGAATCTTTACAGGAACAACTTATGGTTACGCAGCAATGTCGTCATGAACAATTAAGCGATGTTAAAAATATTTATGATCGACTAAAAATAAGCTCAACTCTGGAAAGTTTTTTTAGTGATATGCCAAGTAGATTACGCAATGCTGATTTAGCAATTTGTCGTGCTGGTGCTTCTACTATTGCTGAATTAACTTGCCTTGGAGTTCCTGCAATTTTTGTTCCCTTGGCTATTTCTAAAGATAATGATCAAGGTGAAAATGCTCGTCAAATAGTAAACGCAGGTGGTGCTTGGGTGATAAATGAATCCGAGTTAACCCCGCCAGCTTTAGCACAACTTATTGAAAACGCAATGAAACATAGAAAAATTTTAGTGGCAATGAGTGAGTCTATTCACTACTTAGCAAAACCTGATGCAGCAGAAGATTTAAGCGATTGGGTTGAAAGTTTCTCACAGGATAGCTATCTATAAGAAGTAACCTTTTTCTGCATAATAATTAAATGAATATTTTACCTGGTCAAACACGCGCACTTCATTTTATTGGAATTGGTGGTATTGGTATGAGCGGCATTGCCGAAGTGCTTCACCAAAGTGGTTTCAAAGTTCAAGGTGCTGATATGGCTGAAAGCTATAACACAAAAAGACTTCAGTCTTTGGGTATACCTGTATTTATAGGTCATGATATTCAAAATTTATCCAAGGTACAGGCTGTCGTTATTTCAACAGCTGTTAAGTCTGACAATATTGAACTTCTTGAAGCACGTCGATTGCGCATTCCTGTTATGCATCGTTCAGAAATGCTGGCGGAAATTATGCGTGGTCGTTTATCATTGGCCGTCGGTGGAACTCATGGTAAGACCACTACCACATCTTTGTTGGCATGGTTGATTGATGCAGCAGGTATGGACCCTACGATTGTAAATGGTGGTATTATTAACGAATATAATACCAACGCACGTTTAGGTAAAAGCAATTGGGCTGTTGTAGAAGCTGATGAATCCGACGGTAGCTTTACTAGGCTTCCGGCAACCATTGCTGTGGTTACCAACATTGATCCAGAACATATGGAGCACTATGGAGATTTTGAATCTTTGTATGCAGCTTTCCGTCACTTTGTAAGAAATGTTCCATTTTATGGATTAGGCGTATTGTGTGTTGATCACCCAACAGTTCAAAAACTTGCAGAAGAAATTGCAGACCGTCGCATTGTGACTTACGGTTTTAATGAAAATGCAGATGTTTCAGCGCAAAATGTTAAGTTTAATTTCGATGGTGTTGTTTTTGATGTCGTAATCAAACCTGATTACTTAGCAAAGCAACGTGAACTGGAAAATTATGTGGGCGAAAATGTTACGGCGCTCCCAGCTATTTTAAAAGATATATATTTACCAATGATGGGCAAACATAATGTTCAAAACGCGTTAGCAGTTGTAGCCATCGCTCAAGAGCTAGGCATTTCTGATGCAGTTTTACGTCATGCCTTTAAGACCTTTAAGGGGATAAAGCGACGATTTACACA
Source organism: Candidatus Odyssella sp. (assembly GCA_020726185.1). Taxonomy (GTDB): domain Bacteria; phylum Pseudomonadota; class Alphaproteobacteria; order Paracaedibacterales; family CAITNM01; genus CAITNM01. The sequence continues at coordinate 25,761 of DYTB01000024.1, forward strand.
AGTTGGAAGTGTGCATGGTGTAAGAATTATTGATGATTATGCTCATCACCCGGCTGAAATTCGTGCAGTTATTTCTTCAGCTAAGCAAGCTGCTAAAGGAAAAATATATGCAGTCGTACAGCCACACCGTTATTCACGATTAAAAGACTTATTTGAAGACTTTGTTAATTGCTTTGATGGTTGTGAGCAAGTTTTGGTTTCTCCGGTATATACAGCTGGTGAAACACCAAATGGTGTTACGGGTGAAGATTTGGCGAATAGTATTGCTGAAAAAAGCATGTTGGTTCGTTACTTTGAGTATCCATCTTCTTTGGCTGGTTTGCTAACGCCCTTTTTAGAGCCGGGAGATATGATTCTTTGTATGGGTGCTGGAAGCATTACCACTTGGGCGATTGATTTAGTGCATGACTTAGAACAAACTTTTCAGCCTGCTTTAAAAGCGGTAAATGAGAACATTTTATAACGAGCGGCTCAAAAAGTGCGAGGGAAACACACCGTTTTGAGCCGAGTCCCTTTCGGGTTAATTTAACAATAACGTAGAAATATTAATTAATGGTTACTGTTGCAAAAAAAAACGTTGATCTGAATTTTCAAGATGTTTTGCCTGCTGTGCGTGGGCGTTACAGCTTTGGGACGCTTTTATCTGGCTTAACTTGGTTTCAGGTTGGTGGCCCGGCTGAGGTATTATATAAACCTGAAGATGTTTCTGATTTGCAATATTTTTTAAAAAATAAACCTTCTGACTTATCGTATTTTTTACTGGGAGCTGGCTCAAATGTGTTGGTTCGTGATGGTGGTTATGATGGTGTGGTCATTAAACTAGGCAGAGGTTTTTCAGAAATTACTGTTCAAGATAATGAATTGGTTGTAGGTGCTGCATCATTAGATAGAACCGTTGCTATGTTTGCAATGCAACATGGCATGAGCGGCGTTGAGTTTTTGGTAACAATTCCAGGTTCTATTGGTGGCGCAGTTGCTATGAATGCAGGGTGCTACGAATTTGAAGTGAAAGACGTTCTTTCATGGGTTGAAATAGTTGATGATCAGGGAATGCTTCATAAGCTTTTTCCCCATGAATTAAATATGAGCTATAGAAAATCAGTATTGCCAATAGGCTGCGTGATTGTTCGCGCAGCCTTTAAAGTAACTGAAGGCGATGCTGTAGGCATTCAACATAATATTCAACGGTATTTACAATTACGCGAAGAAAGCCAACCTACTAAGGGGCGCACTGGCGGCAGTACTTTTAAAAATCCTGATCACGCAAAAGCCTGGGAATTAATTGATAAAGCAGGGTGCCGTGGTATGGAAATTGGTGCTGCTAAAATGTCAGATAAACACTGTAATTTCATGCTAAATACTGGTGGAGCTACGGCTGATGAGCTGGAACGATTAGGTGAATTGGTTCGTCAAAAAGTAAAGAAAATTTCTGAAAAAGAGCTTGAGTGGGAAATTATCAGAATTGGTAGAGCGGCGTAGAATAGTCCTCTTACACTTATTGCAAGAGGACTATTCTATTACTAGAACCTGTAGCTTACGCCCAAAGAAATTAGAGACACTTAACTAAAGAACGATAAGAAGGGTTTGAGTAGTTTTTCAAGATT